>JAUNFY010000017.1 GCA_030524805.1 Bacteroidales bacterium
CATCTCCTGACTTTAAAATCTTACCGAGCAAAACCTGCGAATCGGCGAAACTATCGACGATGTGCAGGTTTTTCTTTTCAAAGCCTGCCGATAGGATTCCCGATGTGAGGGCCTCGCGGTTGTAGGCACCCACTACGACAGCCACATCCACGCTCTCGCCGATGTGGCGGCCGAGCTCGCGGTTGAGGTTTTCCTGCTCGCTGCCCAATTCTATCATGCCGGGGGTGACGATGATGCGTTTTCCACCGGTGAACTGCGAGAGCACGTCGACCGCCATCCTGGAGCCGGCCGGGTTGGAGTTGAATGCGTCGTCGATGATGGTGATTCCGCCCGGTGTGCGCTTCACGTTGAGGCGGTGCTCAACCTGCTCGATGGATTCGACGGCTCTTCTTATCTCATCGGGCGTGACGCCGAGATGGAGTGCCACCACCACGGCGGCCACAAGATTGGAAATGTTGCATTCGCCCACGAGGCGCGTACGGAGGCTGATTTCAGTGCCGTCGCGGCCTACGACAGTAAACGAAGTGCCGTCGGCCGAATATGCTATGTCCTTAGCCGAGAAGTCGCAAGTCTCCGGTGAGGAAGCTACGCCATAGCGAAGGGCGCGGACGTTGCCCACGGGCCTGTCGGCACACTTCTCGAAATCGTTGTTGATGACCGCAAGGCCGTCGGCCGGCAAAGCGTCGACAAGCTCGAATTTGGTCTTCTGCACATTGTCGATGGTCTTGAACGACTCAAGGTGCATCGGGCCAACGGCAGTGACGATTCCTGTCTGCGGATGAACCATGTCGCATATCTCCTTGATGTCGCCGAGTTGCTTCGCGCCCATCTCGCAGATGAACACCTGATGATAGGGCTTCATCATTTCCCTTACTGTCCGAATCACACCCATCGGGGTGTTGTAACTGCCCGGAGTCATGAGCACGTCGTAATGCTCCGAGAGGATCCTGTGCAGATAATGCTTGGTAGATGTCTTGCCATAGCTTCCGGTGATGCCGATGATCTTCAGGTCGGGCATGGAGCGGAGTATCGCCACGGCCTCATTGCGGTAGCGGCTGTTGATGGCGGTTTCCACCGGTTTGAGCAGGAAGACCGCGAGGATGGCTACAGCCCATGAGAAGATGCAGAGCATGAGGAGGGCGCCGAGAGTGACCTGACCGCCCGAATAGTAGAGGAAAGCATCGCTGCCGCCGCGCCCCACGGTGAGCGCGAGCGCCACCACGATGGCCACGCTTATGAAAGCGCACACGCCATAGATGCGGCGCACACGGGGGGTATAGACCAGCGGCTTCTTGAATTTCTGCCTGAGCATGAATATGGCTTGCCCGATGCATACACAAGCGGCAATCAGCGCATTCATGGCAGGGGAGAGGAGTGTGGAGAAAAGGAGGAAAAGCACGCACACGTTTACCATCCTCACTCCGGAGGCGATGTCGCCCGAGCTGTTGAGCCATTTCCAGTATCGGTCGATGCGGTAGCTGTTTTGCTGCAGCATGTGGATGTCGTGTCGGAAGTTGAGGAGCATGTAGGCTCCGCAGATAATCAGGATTATGATGGAAAAGAGATTCATCGGTAGTTGCGGGTTTAGTATTGAAGTCGGTAGACCTTTTTTCGAATTAAAAACCGGACAAGAAGTGTCAATAAGTCAGCACAACTTCATTGGCATTTGCTTGCGAATTAAAGATTGAAGAAGGAAGCGGTGGCGCTCCTGAATCCGAACGGATTGTCGAGGAAAGAATAATGTCCGCAACCGGGGAAGACCACAAGGCCGGCATCGGGGATGAGGCTCTTCATGGTGTGGGCGTCGGAGAGGGGGGTGGCGGTGTCGTTCTCTCCCCATATCAGCAGGGTGGGGGCCTTTATGGCCGGCATCACGTGCTTCAGGTCTTCATTGACACATCGGCTCATGATGGCCCTCATGCGGGGTGAGGAATTGCGATAGTCGGCCGAGCCTTTTTTAGAGCGCATCCTGTCAAGAATCTCGCCTCCCTTCTTCTTGCCGAAAAAGAGATTGACGAGATGCTTTGTGGCTTTGAACGTGTAGACCTTCCTGTAGTAGTTGAAACCGTGGCGGGGCTTCACGCCTGCGGCATCGACGAGCAATATCCTGTCGACCTCATTGCGTGAGCCGAGCAGGATGCTGATCCTGCCGCCGAATGAATGGCCTATGAGCGATGGCTTTTCCAGCCCGAGCCGGATGATGAGCTGTTCGATGAGGCGTGTGAAATCCTCGATGCCCCACACGGCGGGAGGCTCGGAGCTTTGCCCGTGGCCGGGAAGGTCGACATTGATGGTGCGCATCCTGCCCCGGAAAATGTCTTCAATCTGCCTTACGGTGTCGACGTTGCAGCCCCATCCGTGCATGATCACCACCGGGCGGAGGTTTTCCTCGCCCGAGTCGCGATAGTGGAGGCTTACGCCTTCTATTTCGATGATATTGTCCAAAACTTATTCAGAAGTTGTTTATTCCTTTCTCCGGGTTGGGGAGATGGCATGATTTTTGAGGTGGGTTTATCTCAGGAACCGCTTGGTGAGGTCGGCGTAGGCATCGATTCTGCGGTCGCGGAGGAACGGCCACCATTGGCGCACATTCTCGCAGTGGCGGAGGTCGACATCCACTATTTCCTCGGCCTGCCGGTCGTCGGGAGCGAGGGTCAGGAACTCACCCTGCGGTCCGCACACGAAGCTGCTGCCCCAGAAATCTATTCCGGAAGAAGCGCCGGAGGGGTCTTCCTCATAACCGACGCGGTTGACGCTTACGACGGGAATGCCGTTTGCCACTGCATGTCCGCGCTGCACAGTGATCCATGCCTCGCGTTGGCGCGCTTTCTCCCCGGGGTCGTCGTCGGGGTTCCATCCGATGGCTGTAGGATAGATGAGGAGGTCGGCTCCGTCGAGAGCCATGAGGCGTGCAGCCTCTGGATACCATTGGTCCCAGCAAACGAGCACGCCGAGGCGGCCGAGCGAAGTCTCGATAGGGTGGAATCCCATGTCGCCAGGAGTGAAATAGAACTTCTCATAAAAGCCCGGGTCGTCGGGAATATGCATCTTGCGGTATTGTCCGGCCACGCTGCCGTCTTTCTCAAACACAACAGCGGTGTTGTGGTAGAGTCCGGGCGCGCGGCGTTCGAAACCGCTTGCCACGAGCACCACGCCGTTTTCGGCGGCGGCACGGGAATAAATGTCGAAAAATTCCCCGGGATAAGGCTGGGCGTAGCTGAAATTGCCGACATCTTCGGTCTGGCAGAAATAAAGGGAATCATGAAGTTCCGACAACACAACGAGGCGTGCGCCATCGTCGGCAAGCGAGCGTATGGCGGCGAGATTTCTCGCGCGGTTGGTAGCCGGATCTTCTGAGAAACTATGCTGCACTATTCCAATCTTCATGATGAAATGCTTATTCAACTGCCACGTGGCGAAGCAGATGTCTGCCACGTGGCGAAGGTGAGGTTTATCAGTTTATGTGACAGGATTGATCTGTCGGAGAGAATGCTGGTGTCGGAGGAAAGGCGGTGTCAGATTTTGCACACGCCGTGCGGAATCTGCATCGTGGCGCAATGCAGCGAGCCATGTTGCTGCAGGAGAGTGCGGCAATCGACACCTACCACCTTATGAGTGGGGAACGCGATGCGTATGGTGCGCATGGCGAGCTCGTCTTTGTCGGGCTGCGCGTAAGTAGGCATGAACACCACTCCGTTGGCTACGAGATAGTTGGCGTAGGTAGCGGGCAAGCGGTTGCCCTCGGCGTCGCATACGGGGTCGGGGAGGGGAAGCTCCACGAGATTGAACGGATTGCCTTCGGCGGTGCGCATCATGGTGAGTTGGGCACGCATTGCGAGGAGCGGTTCAAACATGGGGTCGTCGAAATTGCGGGTTCCGGTGAAGACGATGGTGTCGTCGGGAGCGATGCGTGCGAGGGTGTCGATGTGCGAATCGGTGTCGTCGCCTTCAAGGGCGCCGTGGTCGAGCCAGAGCACATGGTCGGTTCCGAGGCGTGCGGCGAGCACCTCGTTGACCTCTTGCTTCGTCTTTCCCCCGTTGCGGTTTGGCGAGAGCAGGCATCTCGAAGTGGTGAGCAGTGTGCCGTTGCCGTCGGTTTCGACCGAGCCACCCTCGAGAACGAAATCGCGTTCGTTGCGGTATGCACCATCCACCAACAAACCCATACCGTTGAGATTCATATTGACAAGGTTGTCTTTGTCGGCGGCAAACTTGAGGCCCCAGGCGTTGAATCCGAAGTCGAGGGCGCGGATGCGGTCGTTGCGCACGACTGTGAGCATGCCGTAGTCGCGGGTCCAGGTGTCGTTGTAGTCTACGGCGACATATCTGATGAGCCGTTGGTCGCAGTCTACCATTATCTCGGCGGCCTCGGCTGCGTCGCGGCAAAGGAGCATTACGGATATGCCCTCGTCGGTGATGGCCTTGACAAGGCGGCGATACTGGTCGATGGCTTCCGGCAGGATATAGTTCCAGTCGGTATCCTCATGCGGAAGGGCGAGCATGACGTATTCCACAGGTTCCCATTCGGGAATGAACCGTATTGAATTCATGATTTACAATTCAAAATTCATAATTATAATGCAAAATTATAAAAAATCCGTGACTATATGCCCTAATATTAATCTTTTTTTGCTAAATTTGTGGAGCGGTAAGAAAATAAGCATGACAATAACGGCAATGAAGTTGTTTAAACTTATTTTTTCGTTAAGATTTCGACAGGTTTCCGGATGGATTTTTCTTCAGGAAGAAGGAGCGATGCGGGCATCGCGACTGATGAGTGAGGGAAAATACGCCGGAAAGATGGCGGAAGATTAATGAAAAGAGTCTTCGTTTTCACACTTCATGTTGTTTTTTATAGTTCGTAAATAAGTTTAAAGAACTTCAATACAAACCTAAAAACAATAAAGAGATGATTGAGACAAAAGTAATCAAAAGCACCGCGAGAGGCAAGATAAGCGGTTTTGCAGGCTCCGCAATGTTAGGAACGCTGATAATGATGCTGATCATGGGAGCAGCCGGCTCTCTTTATGGTCTGGCGCTGCTGGTAGTAGGCCCGATGAATGTCGGCTACGTGCTCTTCTGCCGGAAGATAATGGACGAGAAAGTGGCTGATTACAACCAACTTTTCGCAGGCTTCAGCGATTATGTCAACAACCTTGTCGCCGGCCTCGTGTATACTCTCATCGTGGCACTCGGATTCATTCTTCTGATAGTGCCGGGCATCTGGCTTGCGTGCGGATTGAGCCTGACCTTCATGATCATGTCCGAGAACAAGGGCATGAGCGGCATCGACGCGCTCCGCATGAGCTGGGCGATGATGCAGGGCTACAAGTGGAAATACTTCTGCCTCAACCTGCGTTTCATCGGATGGGCGCTGCTGAGCATACTGACACTGGGCATCCTGACCCTCTGGATTCAGCCTTGGATGCAGATGTCGTTTATCGAATTCTACCGTCAGGTGAGCGATGAATATTGCAAAGAAGACAAATGAAAATGAAAGACAACACAAAGAAACATAACACAGCAGAAGAGTTCGCGGCAGCCAAGAAGGAGTGTCGCGAACTCTTTGAAAAGAAACTGCTCGACTACGGCACTTCCTGGCGCATCATGCGCCCGATGAGCCTTACCGACCAGATAATGATAAAGGCGATGCGCATCCGCAGCATCGAGGAAAAGGGAGTGGCTCTCGTCGACGAAGGTACGCGCCCGGAATTCATCGGAATAGTCAACTACTGCGTGATGGCCCTGATACAGCTCGACCTCGGCCCGGGCGACAACCTCGCTCCGGCAGAGTGCATGAGGCTGTATGACGAGAAACTGAATCAGACGACGCGGCTGATGGAAAACAAGAACCATGACTACGACGAGGCGTGGCGCCAGATGCGGGTGAGCAGTTTCACCGACATCATACTTCAGAAACTGATGCGCACGAAGGAGATAGAAGGGCACGACGGCCACACGATAGTGAGTGAAGGCATCGACGCCAACTATATGGACATGATCAACTACGCACTCTTCGCGTTGATAAAGACCGCATGACGGATCAGGATAAAACCGAAGGGGCAAGGCGAAAGACCCCGCTCGGCATAGAGCGGAGATTCGACCGGTTCGGCGACTGGCTCGACACGAGCCGGCTTGCCAAAGTGGTGTCGCCGATGCTGCGGCGCTATCCGAATTCAATATCGGTGGTGACGTGGCTGATGCGGCTTGCCGTGGGCGCTACGTTTGTGGTTTCGGGCCTGACCAAGGCCATCGACCCGTGGGGCACCTACTACAAGCTTCAGGAATACTTCACGGCATTCCATTTCTCGCTGGAGGCATGGGGAAACACTGTGCTCACGCTTGCGTTTCTACTCTTCAGCGTGGAATTTTTCATCGGGGTGTCGTTGCTGACGGGATGCTTCAGGAAAGCGACGCCCATCATGACGGCGCTCGTGATGCTCGTGATGCTTCCGCTCACGCTCTGGATCGCGATAGCTGATCCGGTGGCCGATTGCGGATGCTTCGGCGACTTCCTTGTGGTGTCGAACTGGGCAACTTTCTTCAAGAATGTGCTGCTCACCGTCGCCACTCTGTGGCTCCTTAAATTCAACGTCAGGGCCGGTTGCCTGATAAGACCTTTCCTGCAATGGCTCGCAGCAGTCGGGATAGCGGCCTACGTGCTTCTGGTGGGTTTCATAGGCTACCGCCAGCAGCCGATGCTCGACTTCAGACCCTACAAGATAGGGCTGGCATTGCTCGCGGCCGATGATGAGCCTGAATTTACCCCTACTTTTGCGTTCGTATATGAGAAAGACGGGAAGGAAACTACATTTGGTGAGGATGATGAACTTCCGGATGAAGCTGATGGGTGGCGGTTCGTGAGGCGTGAGGAAACGGGCTTTGAGAAAAATGAAGCATCCGCCGGTGCTCCGCGGCCGTCGTCGGATTTCAGAATATGGAATGAAGACGCGTCGGAAGACGTGACCGAATCGCTTGCAGGGCCGGAGCATCAGCTGATACTCCTCATACCCGACATCAACGCCCTTTCAATGGCGTCGAGCTGGGAAATAAACAGGCTCTACGACATTGCGAGCCGGCAGGGAGTGGATTTCTTCGCAGTGGCGAGCGGTAGCCCTGAGGCTATAGAGCAATGGCGCGACCTCTCGTCGGGCCAATATCCGATATATACTGCGGAAGACACTTCGATAAAGGAACTCGTCAGGGGCAATCCGGGTCTTGTGGCGCTTGAAGACGGAAGAATAATATGGAAAACGGCATTATCGGCCATAGTGCTCGACGATGGCGTGGAGGATGCCGGAGAGGAAACGGGCAGCGCTACGCTTGACGACAACGGTAAATTCCGTACCTATCCCATCGGCACGGCCATGACCGGAGCGCAGGCATTGATATGCCTGTCGGCGATGCTTGTGGCGTTGCTCGGATTGCTCGCCCTCGCTCCCTCGCTTTTCGGCATGAGAAGAGGCTGACAAGGCGGATTGCACAGGGAACGGATAATCACATACAAAGCAATCGCATGCTGAGAAACAGCATACGGAAAAATAACTTGCAGACGCGGCTGAGAGATATCAGTCGCGTCTTTCTTTGCGGGAGGCGTCGATGCGGAGCAGGATGAAGAGCAGGATGGTGAAACTCCATAGTGCGGAGCCTCCATAACTGAAGAAGGGGAGCGGAATGCCTATGACAGGGCATAGGCCCACCACCATTCCGATGTTGATGCAGATATGGAATATGAGGTAGGAGGCCACGCAATAGGCATAGACTCGACCGAACGGAGTGCGTTGCCTTTCCGCGATGTGTATGATGCGGAGGATGAGGGCGAGGAAAGCGATGAGCACGGCGCTGCTGCCGATGAAGCCTTCCTCCTCGCCTATGGTGCAGAAGATGAAGTCGGTGTGCTGTTCGGGCACGAATTTCAGCTTGGTCTGGGTGCCGTTGAGGAATCCCTTGCCCGTGACACCTCCCGAGCCAATGGCGATTTTAGACTGGTTTACGTTGTAGCCGAAACCGCGGAGGTCGTCTTCAATGCCGAGCGCCACCTTGATTCGCATCTGCTGGTAGTTCTCGAGCACATGGCCGAACACGTAGTTGACCGAGAAAAGGAACATCACCGACGCCGCCGCGAAAATGATGGTGACGACAAAGCGCTCTATGCGGTGGCGATACATGGCGAGCGACACGTAGATTATGGCGGCGATGATGCAGCCGAGGAATACCCAGGTGCCCGGAACATCGACTCCGCAGAGGGCAAGGACAGTGACCACGACGCCGGCGACGAGGAAGCCGATGATGACATTGCGCGAGATGATGGCATCCTTGCAATAGAACACGAGCATGCAGCAGAAGACGGCGATGATCATCATGAAGACCGCGAACTCACCGGCCGGCATCCCCAGCAGGAGGGGTTCGGCATACTTGACTGCCACCACGAAATATGTGACCGCACAAAGGGCTGAGAAGAGCACGAGGCCGCTCATGCCCTCGCGGTAGAGCACGAAAAAGAGCGAGACGTAGACGAGGGCCGACCCTGTCTCATGCTGCAGCAGGATGAGGATGATGGGGAGGAGGATTATGATGAAGGCCCTGAAATAGTTGCTCAGCTTCTGATTGAGCGAGAAATTATAGGAGTTGAACAGTTTGGCGAGGGCGAGCGCGGTGGCGAACTTGCCGAACTCGGCAGGCTGCAGACTGACGGGGCCGAGCACGAGCCATGACCGTGAGCCCTTGATGTCGGGCGCGACGAAAATGGTGACCACCATGACCATCAGCACGACTATATAGACCGGGTAGGCGTAGGTTTCATACAGGCGGTAGTCGGAGAGAAGTATGGCGCAACCTATCAGCAGAGAAAGGCCGATCCAGAGAAATTGCTTGCCGGAAAACTCGGCGAAGTCAAACATGCTCGCGCGGTCGAAATCGTAGCTTGCCGCGTAGATGCTGACCGCACCGGAAACGACGAGAATCAGATAAAGGATTATGGTAGGCCAGTCGAGCGACCGGAAGGCCGAGGTGTTGGCATCAATGTTTCTTGACTCCACTTGAGATGATTGTATTAGAGTTCAACATTCGTTCTTCGACATGTTTTCTTTCGGGAGCGATGCTGCCCTTGAGATATTTCTCTATGATGAGGCTGCCGATCGGCACGCCGTAGGTGGCACCGAAGCCGGCGTTCTCCACATATACCGCAACGGCTATCTTGGGATTGTTGTAGGGCGCGAAGCCCATGAAGGCGGAGTGGTCCTTTCCGTGAGGATTCTGAGCGGTGCCGGTCTTGCCGCAGACGTCGAGGCCTGGAAGGTTGGCGATGCGGCATGTGCCGCCGAGCACCGCCATGCGCATGCCTTCGGCAATCTGCTCGTAGTATTCCTTCTTGATCGAAGGGGTGTGCTTCTCGCGGAAGCGGCTGTCGATCACGGTGTCCTTCACTTCCTTGACGATGTGGGGGGTGAAGTACCATCCGCGGTTTGCGATAGTGGCCGCAAGGTTTGCGATCTGGAGCGGGGTGGCGAGCACCTCGCCCTGTCCGATGGCAATGGAGATGATGGAATTGGCTCTCCAGTTGCTTCCACGGAATGAATCGCTGTAGAACTTGGGATTGGGAATGAACCCGCGGCTTTCGGAGGGGAGGTCGATGCCGAGGCGATAGCCGTAGCCCATCTCCACCATATAGTTTTTCCACTTCTCAAGCTGGGCAGAGGGAGTGGTGCCCCGCTTGTCGATGAAATTCTTGAGTCCCCAGCAGAAATAAGCGTTGCATGAGGTGGCGATGGCGGGCTTGAGGGCTATGGGGGAGCCATGCGGGTGGCATCCTACGCGCAGGCCGTTGACGTAGCCACGGTAGCAAGGATACTGTGTGGATGGGGTGATGGTGCCCTCCTGAAGGAAGATGAGCCCCTGGGTGGGCTTGAATGTTGAGCCCGGGGGATAGGCACCTTGCAGGGCGCGGTCGTAGAGCGGCTTCATGGGGTCGGCTACGAGAGCGGCGTAGTTCTTACCGCGGTCGGAGCCTACGAGCAGCGAGGGGTCGTAGCCGGGGGCCGAGACCATACAGAGAATCTCACCGGTGGCCGGTTCGATTGCCACGATAGCTCCGATCTTTCCCTGCATCAGTTGCTCGCCATATTTCTGGAGTTCGATGTCGATGCTGAGTGTGAGGTCGCGTCCGGAGACGGGCGCCACGTCGTGGATGCCGTCTTCATATTTTCCCTTGATGCGTCCGAGGGCATCTTTCATGAGTATCTCCACGCCTTTCACGCCGCGGAGCTGGTCTTCATAGCTTTTCTCGATGCCGAGGTCGCCGGTGTAGTCGCCGCTGCGGTAGTAGCGGTCGCGTTCCACGTCGGAAGCATTCACCTCGCGTATGTTGCCGAGGATGTTGGCACCGGCATTGGCGGCATATTCCCTGACGTTGCGTTTCTGCACGTAGAAGCCGGGGAAAAGATAGAGCTTTTCCTGCAGACGGCCGTAGTCTTCCTGCGAGAGGTGCGACATGAGTTTCTGAGGCGTGTAGGCGGAGTAGCCGGGATTCTTACGGGGATTCTTCATGTCGGCCCATTTGCTCAGGAACTCCTCTTTTGAGATCTCGAGCACCTGGCAGAGTCCGATTGTGTCGAATCCGGCGCCGACATCCTTGGGGATGAGCATCACGTCGTATTCCGGACGGTTAAGGACCACGAGGCGTCCCTCGCGGTCGTAGACAAGGCCGCGGGCGGGATATAATATCTTGCGGAAGAATGCGTTCGACTCGGCGTTTTCCTTGTAGATGCCGTCGCTGACCTGCAGATTGAAGAGCCTGACAAGAAAGATGATGACGACAACAGTGATGAATCCGCCGATCACGTATTTTCGTTTTTCCAAACTATAGTCTTTTCCCATTTTATTGGTCAGTGATTTTTACCGAACATGGAGTCGACGGCAAAGATGATGAGGAAAGTGAAGATGGTGCTGGCGGCGGCGCGGATGATGATGTCGAGGAAGCCGGTGTAGGATATATACTCCACAACGGTGGCGAGGAGCGAATAGATGGCCGACATGGTGAGCATGTATTTGGCATAGTTGAGCCAGCCCATGGTGGCTACACCCGGCTCGATGTTGCGGGTGTGGTCGTCGTGCTGCATGTAGGCGTAGAAGACCGGGCGCTTGAGGGCTGTGAGGATGGTGCAGCAGAGTGCGCCGAGGCCCTGCGTGTCGGAAAGGGCATCGACCGAGAGGCCGAGGAGGAATCCGAGGGTGAGGAGGAGATTGGTGGATATGCCTACGGGGAGTTTTATGAGGAAATAGATGAAGATGAAGCAGACCGCGGAGTTGAAGAGCACGATATGGTTCATCAGCAGCGCCTGCAGGAGGGCAAGCACCACAAACATAAATGCGAAGGATATTACTTTCTTGTCCATGTATTCGCTGTGCTATTCGAAACTCTGGATTGAGTCGAGTTCATGCTTCAGCTGGTCTTTGATGATCCTGACCGAGCCAAGAGCCTTGAAATTAGAGGCGAGCCGGATCTTGAGCACGTAGAAGGTGTCGTCGTGGGTCTTTACCCGGCCGATGATTGTGCCGATGTCGATTCCTTCCGGGAATGTGGTCGAGAATCCGCTGCTGACGACAGTGTCGCCGAGATGATAGCGGGCGTGACGCGGCACTTCCTCGAGGTAGGCCACCGTGGGGTCGCCGCCATGCCATGCAAGGCTGCCGATGTAGGGGGTGTCTTTAATCTTGGCGCTGAAACGCTGTGATTGGTTTAGTACGGATATTGCCCTGGAAGTATGGCGGCCGGTGATGTCGACAATGCCGATTATGCCGCTCTGGTCGATGACTCCCATGCCGGGCCGCACGCCGTCGGCTGAGCCGCGGTCGATAGTGAAGTAGTTGCGCGGATGGCGTGTGGAGTTGTTGATTACGGAAGCACCGATATAGCCGAAGCGGTCGATGTTCCAGGCAGAGGCGGCCGTGTCCTGAAGCAGCACCTTGTATTGGGCGAGCTCGTTGCGGAGGTTGAGCACCTCGTTCTGCAGTTTGGCATTGCTCTCTTGGAGCCGTCGGTTGACGGAGAGGAGGTTGAAATATTCGGAAATCTCGGAAACAGTGCCGTAGACGAGCTCACCTGCGGCGTTGGCGGAAGAGAGATAGAGGAAGTGGTGGTTTTGGCTCGACCTTACCAACAGGATACAGGAAATCAGCACATAGAACGTGAAGACGAACCATGTGCTGTATTTGATCAGGAAATTCAGCAGATTCCTCATCGGATGAGGAAGCGGAACTTATTGATGTTCTTGAGAGCGACGCCGGTGCCGCGTGCAACGGCGGTCAGCGGATCCTCAGCCACCTTGAATTCGATGTGGAACTTGTCGGTGAGGCGTTTGTCGAGGCCACGGAGCAGCGCGCCGCCGCCTGCGAGATAGATGCCGTTTTTGACAATGTCGGCATAGAGTTCGGGAGGTGTCTGGTCGAGAGCCGCGAGGATAGCCGCTTCCATCTTGGCGATGGTCTTCTCGATGCTGTGGGCGATTTCCTCATGAGTGACAGCGACTTCGAGGGGGAGCGCAGTCATTCTGTTGGGACCTCTCACGATGAACGGTTCGGGCGGATTCTCAAGATTTGTGAGGGCGCTGCCTACGGAAATCTTGATTTGCTCAGCCATCTGGACGCCGATCTTGATGTTGTGTACGCGTCCCATGTGCTCCTGGATGTCGGCGGTGAGGTCGTTGCCGGCCACGCGAATACTCTTATTGCTGACGATGCCCCCGAGCGAGATGACGGCGATTTCGGTGCTTCCGCCGCCTATGTCTACAATCATGTTGCCTTCAGGGGCTTCGACGTCGAGGCCGATGCCGAGGGCGGCAGCCATAGGTTCGTAGATCATGAACACGTCGCGTCCGCCGGCGTGTTCGCTCGAGTCACGGACGGCGCGGATTTCCACTTCGGTGGAGCCGGAGGGGATGCAGACCACCATGCGGAGCGAGGGTGAGAACCAACGGCGTTTGTTGTTGACCATCTTGACGAGGCCGCGGATCATCTGCTCTGCAGCGTTGAAGTCAGCGATGACGCCGTCACGGAGCGGACGGATGGTGCGGATGCCCGGGGGTTCCTTGCCTTCCATCTGATGGGCGTCCTCGCCAACAGCGAGGAGCTTGTCGGTCTTGTTGTCGATGGCCACGACCGATGGCTGGTTTACGACGATGCGGTCTTTATGGATGATAATGGAATTGGCAGTGCCAAGGTCCATTGCAATTTCCTGAGTGAGTGAAAAAATTCCCATACCTGAGTTAATTTGTTTTTCAAAGCGCAAAGTTAGTCATTTTTTTTCAAATAATGTTAAAAGTAGATATAAAAAATATGAAGATGTCTAAACTTATTTTTTCGTTAAGATTCCGTCAGGTTTCCGGATGGATTTTTCTTCACGAAGAAGGAGCGATGCGGGTATCGTGACTGATGAGTGAAGGAAAATACGCCGGAAAGATGGCGGAAGATTAATGAAAAGAGTCTTGGAGTTCACACTTCAAGATGTTTTTTTATAATTCGTAAATAAGTTTAAACAACTTCTATAAATAAAAATCCCGGATTGCAGGTGGATGAGACCTGCAATCCGGGATTGATTTATCTTGACCGTAAGGATCAGTTGTTGAAGAAAGTGGTCAGCGCGTAGTCAATGTTCTCGATGAGATAGTCGAGGTCGCTGTCGGAGTTGAGGGCCTTGGCCTTGTCGGCGATGTCTTTCGCTACGAGGAAGTAGTTGACCTTTACGTCGTTGCGTGCAGCGTCTGCTTCAGCACTCGAGCCTTCGATTACGTTGTACTTGTCAGCACCCACGCGGTAGATCTTCTTGCCTGCGTTTTTGAGGGTCTCGAAGTCAACGTCGGGGAATGAGACGCTCTTCTTGTAGTCGGCTACAGAAGCATCGTCGTTGCCCATGCGGTCGTAGACGAAGCCGCGGAGGCCATAGAGATTGGCGTTGTCGGGGTGAGCGTTGATGAGTTCTGTCACTTTGCTCACAGCTTCGTCGAATTTGTTGTCGGCCACGAGGTAGTTGACGATGTTGTTGATGAAGAGGGGTTCTTCCATGCCATATTTGGCATATCCTTCTTCAGCGACGCCGATGATCTTGTCTTTTGCGGTCTGCTCCATAGTGCTGTCGCGCTGTGCAGCGGCCTGCCAGCAAGCGATTTCATAGATGAAAGCCTGCTTGTCGTCGTAGCCTACGCCACGTGCCTTGCGGAAAGCGTCGGCGCTCTTGTAGATCTCGTTGCCCTGATAAGCTGCGAGGCCGGCGTTGAAGTAAGCGGTTCCGCGGTCTTCTGCGGGGAGTTCGAGCTTTTCTTCAGCCATGAAGTCCTGTTCGGGCATGTCGGCATAGATCATGAAGCTTTCGTAGGCTTCGGGATAATATTTGTGGCCGTTGAAGAATTCCACTGCCGACTGGAAATAGTCGTTGGCGTGACCTTTAATCTTGTTGATCATGTCTTTAGTGAAACGGGGTTTCACTTTGCCCTTCTCGTTGGGTACCTGATCGAGGGGGAGGGCTTTGAGGAACTGGTTGTAGCCGTTGATGATTTCCTCACCCATCTTCAGGCGGTCGACTGAAGCGG
Organism: Bacteroidales bacterium; assembly: GCA_030524805.1. Taxonomy (GTDB): domain Bacteria; phylum Bacteroidota; class Bacteroidia; order Bacteroidales; family Muribaculaceae; genus Lepagella. The sequence goes on from JAUNFY010000017.1 coordinate 14,583, forward strand.
GGTTGATCATGCCTGTGGCGTAATCTTTATCGTAAGCATCGAATTCGATTTTGCCTGCGATGTAGTAGGTCTGTGCGTCCTGAGCTGTTTCAGGATTCTGGATTGCCTGATTGATGAGGTCGCGGGCTTCTGCAATCTTTTCGGGTTTTCCGGCAAGTTTCTTAGCAGCCTCGACGTTGGCCTTCTGAGCGCTCATGGAGCCTACGGCAGCCATGCAGAGCGCGAATGTCAAGAGCTTTTTCATTTGGGTATGTTTTGGTTGTTAATTATTAGTATCAACGTTTTCTTCAGCAGTGGAGTTCTCGGAATCTTCGGTGATTTCGGAAATTTCCACTTCTGTGGTTTCGACTTCGGTCGCTACGCCATCGGCAACGGCGTTTTCGTCGTCGGTCTCCTCCTCTTCGGGGGCGGTGTCAACCACGCATACGGAAGCGATCTTGTCGCCCCGTTTGGTGAGGTCGATGAGTTTCACGCCCTGGGTGTTGCGACCCTGGAGGCGGAGTGTGTCGACGGCAAGGCGGAGTGTGATGCCGCTCTGGTTGATGATCATGAGGTCGTTCTGGTCGGTTACCTTCTTGATGGCTACGAGCGGACCTGTCTTGTCGGTGATGTTGAGGGTCTTGACGCCCTTTCCGCCGCGGTGGAGTTTCACCGGATAGTCTTCAAGGTCGGTGCGTTTGCCGAAGCCATGGTCGGAGACTACCATGATGCTGTGCTCGGTGTCGTCGGTCTTGGCTGTGACCATACCGATTATCTCGTCGCCTTCGCCGCGGAGTGTCATGCCGCGCACACCTGTCGACACACGTCCCATGGCGCGGAGCTCCGACTCGCCGAAGCGGGTGGCGTAGCCTTCCTTGCTTGCGAGTATCACCTGGGTGTCGCCGTCGGTGAGCTCTACCTGCAGCAGGCGGTCGTCGTCGCGGATGATGATGGCGTTGACACCGTTGGCGCGCGGACGGCTGTATTCCTTGAGCGAGGTTTTCTTCACGATACCGTTCTTGGTGGCGAAGAGCAGGTAATGGTTATTTACAAACTCCTCATCGTTGAGGTTCTTGATGCAGATGAATGCGTTGACAGCGTCGTCGGCATCGATGTTGAGGAGGTTCTGGATGGCACGGCCCTTCGAGTTCTTGGCAAATTCGGGAATCTCATAGACCTTGAGCCAGTAGCAGCGGCCCTTGTTGGTGAAGAAGAGCATATAGTTGTGGTTTGTGGCCGGGTAGATATGCTCTATGAAGTCCTGGTCGCGTGTGCTGCTGCCTTTCGCGCCTACTCCGCCGCGGTTTTGCGCGTGGAACTCCGAGAGGGGAGTGCGCTTGATGTATCCGAGGTGGGAGATGGTGATGATCATCTCGTCGTCGGGGTAGAAGTCTTCGGCGTTGAGGTCGCTGGAGAACTTGCTTATCTTTGTGCGGCGTTCGTCGCCGAATTTGTCGCGGATCTCGATGAGTTCCTGCTTCATGACGTCTTTGCAGACCTCATCGTTGGTGAGGATCTCGTTGTAGAAAGCGATCTGCTTCATGAGCTCGTCGTATTCGGCATGGAGTTTGTCCATTTCGAGTCCGGTGAGCTGACGGAGACGCATCTCCACGATGGCGCGTGTCTGCACGTCGTCGAGTTCGAACTTCTCGCTCAGGCGTGTGCGTGCTTCCTCAGTGGTCTGCGAGTGGCGGATGATGTGGATCACCTCGTCGATGTTGTCGCAGGCGATCATCAGGCCCTTGAGAATGTGAGCGCGTTCTTCTGCTTTCTTGAGAAGGAAGCGGGTGCGGCGGATCACCACCTCGTGGCGGTGCTGCACGAAATGGAAGAGTATTTCCTTGAGATTGAGAGTGCGCGGGCGGCCGTTGACAAGCGCGACGTTGTTGACGCTGAAGCTTGTCTGGAGCTGCGTCATCTTGTAGAGTTTGTTGAGCACCACGCGGGCGTTGGCCTCGCGTTTGATGTCGATGGCGATATGTATCTTGCCGCGGGCGGAAGTGTCGGTGATGTCGGCAATGCCGTCGATTTTCTTTTCCACCGCCATTTCGGCTATGCTCTTCACGAGGTCGTTTTTGAGCACTCCGTAGGGAATCTCGCTGATGATGATCTGGTCGTGAGTGCCGGTGGATTCAATCTCAGCCTTTGCGCGGAGCACAATGCGGCCGCGTCCTGTCTCGTAAGCGTCGCGCACACCCTGCAGGCCGAAAATCTCGCCACCGGTAGGGAAGTCGGGCGCAGAGACATACTGCATGAGGCCTTCGATGTCGATGTCGGGATTGTCGATGAGTGCGAGAGCGCCGTTGAGCGACTCGGTGAGGTTGTGGGGCGGCATGTTGGTGGCCATACCGACCGCGATTCCGGAACCGCCGTTGACAAGGAGGTTGGGGATGCGGGTGGGGAGCACGGTGGGCTCTTTGGTGGAGTTGTCGAAGTTGGGCACGAAGTCGACAGTGTCGGAGTCGAGGTCGCGCAGCATTTCCTCGCCCATGCGGGAGAGCTTGACCTCGGTGTAACGCATAGCCGCCGGGGAGTCGCCGTCGATAGAGCCGAAGTTGCCCTGTCCGTACACGAGGGGGTAGCGGAGCGACCAGTCCTGAGCCATGCGGACCATGGTCATGTAGATGGATGAGTCGCCGTGCGGGTGGTAGTGACCCATGACGTCGCCCACGATACGGGCCGACTTCTTAGTGTCGCCGGAAAAATAGTTTCCGACCTCTCCCATGCCGTAAAGCACTCGGCGATGGACGGGCTTGAAGCCGTCGCGGACGTCGGGCAGGGCACGGGATACGATCACCGACATCGAATAGTCGATGTAGGCGCTTTTCATTTCCGATTCAATGTTGACCGGAGTAATCTTATCTTCGTCGATTGCCATTGTTGCGTATTCTTTTCAACCTACAAAATTAACAAAAAAAAGCGAAGTATGCAAATTTATCATGTTAAGATTGATGTAAGTTTCGTGTTTGACTTGCGTTTGACTTCGCAGGCATACGTAAAAGGCACCGGCCATTGCTGGCCGATGCCTTTATGTGGGGGGATATATCACTCGTCTTTGCAGACAGTTTCAGGCGCAGGGGTCGATGTATTCAAACTTCAGGCGTTCCGCATCCTCGGGATGCGACACCTCGATTTTTCCTCCGAGCTTGCCTTCGGCATTGAGAGTGAGAAGGAGTTCGGCAAGGTCGTCTTCGAGATATTTTTGAATCGCACGCTTCAGGGGGCGCGCTCCGAAGTTTCTGTCGTAGCCTTTCTCTGCTATGAATTCCTTGGAGTCGTCAGACAGGCTGAGTTCGAAGCCGAGTTTCATCACCCTCGAATAGAAGTCTTTGAGTTCGACGTCGATAATCTTGAAGATTGCTTCCTTGTCGAGTTGCTCGAACATCACCACGTCGTCGATACGGTTGAGGAATTCGGGCGAGAAGGCCCTGTTGAGGGCTTTCGAGATAACGGCACGTGCCGCCTTGGGGTCGTCGCCGTTGGTGTTGAAACCGATGCCGGATCCGAAATCCTTCAGCTGGCGGCTGCCGACGTTGGAGGTCATGATGATGATGGTGTTCTTGAAGTCGATGCGGCGGCCGAGCGAGTCGGTGAGCCGTCCTTCGTCCATCACCTGAAGCAGGAGGTTGAACACGTCGGGATGCGCTTTCTCTATCTCGTCGAGAAGCACGACGGAGTAGGGCTTGCGCCGCACCTTCTCAGTGAGCTGTCCGCCCTCCTCATAACCTACATATCCCGGAGGCGCACCGACGAGGCGGCTGACAGTGAATTTTTCCATATATTCACTCATGTCGACGCGGATGAGCGAGTCGGCGGTGTCGAAGAGATATTCGGCCAGTTTCTTGGCGAGATGAGTCTTGCCGACGCCTGTGGGGCCGAGGAACATGAAGACGCCGATTGGCTTGTCGGGGTCTTTGAGGCCGATTCGGTTGCGTTGTATCGCTTTCACTACCTTCTGTATGGCTTCTTCCTGGCCTATGACAGAGCCCTGAAGCGTCTGCCCCATCTCGAGCAGGCGGTTACCTTCGGTCTGGGCAATGCGCTGGGTTGGAACGCCGGTCATCATCGCCACTACTTCCGCCACCTTCTCGTCGTCTACCGTCTGGCGGTCTTCGTCGAGTTTGCCCTCCCAGTCGGCGCGCACTTTCTCGAGTTGCTTTTTGAGCGAGGTCTCACGGTTGCGCAGCTCGGCGGCGCGGGCAAAATCCTGCTGATGAGCGGCTTCGAGTTTTTCTGCGGTGGTAGCCTCTATCTCGTTTTCGAGAGCTTCCATCTCCTCGGGCACCCGGATGTTGCTGATGTGGACGCGGCTGCCGGCCTCGTCGAGAGCGTCGAGGGCCTTGTCGGGGAAATTGCGGTCGCTGATGTAGCGGTCGGTGAGTTCGACGCAGGCTTTAAGAGCCTCGTCGGTGTATGTCACGTTGTGGTGGTCTTCATATTTCGACTTCACCTGATTAAGGATTTCGAGTGTTTCCTCGGCGGAAGTCGGTTCTACCATCACCTTCTGGAATCGACGTTCGAGTGCCCCGTCTTTCTCTATGTTCTTGCGGTATTCGTCGAGGGTAGTCGCGCCGATGCACTGAATCTCGCCGCGGGCGAGAGCCGGCTTGAGTATGTTGGCGGCGTCCATGGTGCCGGGAGCGCTGCCGGCGCCGACAATGGTGTGGATCTCATCGATGAAGAGGATGATGTCGGGATTCTTCTGAAGCTCGTCGAGCACTGCCTTGATTCGTTCTTCAAACTGTCCGCGGTATTTCGTTCCGGCAACCATTCCGGCGAGGTCGAGGCCTATGACGCGTTTGTTGAAGAGCACACGGCTCACCTTGCGCTGGTTGATGCGCAGGGCGAGGCCCTCGACGATGGCCGATTTTCCCACGCCGGGCTCGCCGATGAGCACCGGGTTGTTTTTCTTGCGGCGGGAGAGAATCTGGGCGAGGCGTTCGATCTCCACCTCGCGCCCCACCACCGGGTCGAGACGTCCTTCAGCCGCGTTGCGGGTCATGTCGTAGCCATACTTGTCGAGCGCGGGGGTGTCGGTCTTCTCTTTGCCCGTTGAAGAGCGGCGACCCTGCCGGCCGTTGTCATTTTTGGCAAAGGCCTCGTATGAATCCTCATCGTCGTCGTCCTCTTCGGGCGCATCCTCATCTTTCTGCCGGCCGAAATTGACGGGAGGTATCTGACCCGGACCGAAAGTCTGGATCGAGATGTCGAAGTTGAGGTATTTTTCCTTGAATTCCTTGAGAAATTCGCTATCCATGGCGCGCTGGTCGTGGATGAGGGCGAGGAGGATATGCTCGGTGCCGATTACCGACGAGTGCATCTTGCGTGCTTCGGAAGTGGCAAGCTGCAGGTGTCGCACGGCGGGCAGGCTTATGCGGTATTGCTGTTCGAAGAGAGTGGTGCTCTGTTCGTTGGTCTGGTATTCGGAGATGCGTTGCTCAAGTTCGGCGGTCATCTCGTCGATAGGGGCGTGAAGCTGCTTGAGTATTCTGAAGGCATATCCGTCTTTATTGCGCATGGCGGCAAGCAGGAAATGCTCGTTGATGATGAGTTTTGAGTCGAATTCCTGTGCGATGCGGAAAGCCTGTTCGAGAATAGGTCGGAATTGCTTTGAGTAGTCGCTTGTCATGTTATATGATTGTTATGCTCTTGCCTTGCACTGGCTTCGGAGAGATTGATGTGGGATGGTGTGGGTGTCGGTTGCAGAAGCCGTCACAATCACTTGTCGTAGCCATATAATGCTGAAGCGCAAGCCTGATTTCTTGAATTAATGCTTTAATAATAACAAACGGCGTGCCAAAATGGTCAAAGGGCGGAATCTTTTCGGGCTTCCGCCTTCACACGGCTTCCCCTGGCAGTTTTATCCTGATTTCAGTTTTATTCTGGGGATGTCTTATGTTGATTACATCCCGGATGGGATGGGTGATGATTACATCATGCCAGGCATTCCGCCGCCTGCGGGCATTGCGGGAGCCGGGTTGTCTTCTTTCTTGTCGGCGATCACGCATTCGGTGGTGAGGAACATGCCGGCGATAGAGGCGGCGTTCTCAAGAGCCACGCGGGTAACCTTGGCCGGGTCGATGACGCCGGTGGAGAGGAAGTTCTCGTAGCTGTCGGTGCGTGCGTTGTAGCCGAAGTCGCCAGTGCCTTCCTTCACTTTCTGAACGATTACGGCACCTTCGAGACCTGCGTTTGCCACAATCTGGCGGAGGGGTTCCTCAATGGCGCGGCGGATGATGGCGATACCTGTGGTTTCGTCGTTGTTGTCACCCTTGAGCTCGGCAAGCGAGTCGAGGCAACGGATGTAGGCGATGCCGCCGCCGGGCACGATACCTTCTGCTATAGCGGCGCGGGTAGCGCTGAGGGCGTCGTCCACGCGGTCTTTCTTCTCTTTCATCTCCACTTCGGAGGGAGCGCCGATATAGAGCACGGCAACACCGCCGGCGAGTTTGGCGAGACGTTCCTGAAGTTTCTCCTTGTCGTATTCAGAAGTGGTGGTCTCGATCTGAGCCTTGATCTGGCCTACGCGGGCAGCGATGCTGTCTTTGGAGCCGGCGCCGTTTACGATAGTGGTGTTGTCTTTATTGACAGTGACCTTCTCGGCAGTTCCGAGGTCGTTGACAGTGGCCTGCTTGAGCTGCATGCCTTTCACTTCGCTGATTACGTTGCCGCCAGTGAGGATGGCGATGTCCTCGAGCATTTCCTTGCGACGGTCGCCAAAGCCGGGAGCCTTTACAGCGCAGATCTTGAGGCTGCCGCGGAGGCGGTTGACTACGAGAGTGGCGAGAGCCTCATTGTCGACGTCTTCCGCGATGATGAGGAGCGGACGGCCTGACTGAGCCACTGCTTCGAGGATGGGAAGCATCTCCTGGAGATTGGAGATTTTCTTATCGTAGAGAAGGATGTAGGGAGAGTCCATCTCGCATTCCATCTTCTCGGAGTTGGTGACGAAATAGGGGCTGATGTAGCCGCGGTCGAACTGCATGCCTTCCACCACTTCCACAGTAGTGTCGGTGCCTTTCGCTTCCTCAACGGTGATGACGCCTTCTTTCTTCACTTTTTTCATGGCCTCAGCGATGAGACGGCCGATTTCCTCGTCGTTGTTGGCGGAAACGCGTGCAACGTTCTCGATCTTGGCCATGTCGTCGTCGACTTCCTGGCTCATGGCGCGGATGCCTTCAACAACTTTGCTGACAGCCTTGTCGATGCCACGCTTGAGGTCCATGGGGTTGGCACCGGCAGCCACATTCTTGAGGCCTTCGGTGACTATGGCCTGGGCGAGAACGGTAGCTGTTGTAGTTCCGTCGCCGGCCTGGTCGCCTGTTTTCGAAGCCACTTCCTTCACGAGCTGAGCGCCCATGTTTTCGAAAGCATTGTCAAGTTCGATTTCCTTAGCTACAGTGACACCATCTTTTGTGATGTGGGGAGCGCCGAATTTCTTCTCGATGATTACGTTGCGGCCTTTGGGGCCGAGAGTTACCTTAACGGCATCGGCGAGAGCGTCGACACCTCTTTTGAGCTCTTCGCGAGCCTGTATGTTGAATTTGATTTCTTTAGCCATGGTGATGTATGAAGCTTATGCGATGACGGCGAGAACGTCGTTCTGACGCATGATGATGTATTTCTTGTTTTCGAATTCGATTTCAGTGCCGGCATATTTGCCATAGAGCACTTCGTCGCCGGGTTTGAGAGTCATTTCCTCGTCTTTGGTTCCGTTACCGACAGCGAGTACTTTGCCACGGAGGGGTTTTTCCTTAGCGGAATCGGGGATAATGATTCCGCCCATAGTCACTTCTTCAGCCGCAGTGGGCTCAACGAGCACGCGGTCGCCTAAGGGTTTGATGTTCATCTCAGATATTCTTTATATAAGGTTATACATTAATAGGTAGGGAGGGTGTCCCGCTGAAGGGGAAAAGCCTCTCCGCGTATTGGGATTAGCAAATATCGTGCCAAACTTCAAAAGAGACAACGAGGGGGCTTATTTAATAGTTGTCTTTGAAGATTAAAATTTGCTAACTAACGATTCGCCATTTGGCGAATCGTTAGGGTTAGGGGTTAAGGGTTAGTGGTTAGTTTGTTGGAGGGGGTGTTGCAGGGAATTGTTTATTTTGAGGGGCGGTTTATGGGGAGGCAGGGGAGGGCTGCTGTGTATTGGCCTTTGCGGGCGGTTTGCCTGCCGTATGCCACGGCGTGTACGGGACATGTGTGGTAGCAACGGAGGCAGAGGGTGCAGTTGTCGGCCCATGCCGGGTGGCCGCCGCGCATCGTGATGTTCCGGAGAGGACACGCCGCGGCGCATCTGCCGCAGCCGACGCATTGGTCGGTGGAATGAAACGGACGGGGCGACGTGCCAAATCTGACAAACCAGGGATATATGATATAGGTCTTCACCCGCGAGAACGACAGGCGGATAGGGATGTCACCTCCATTGTTGAGAATGGCGTCGGCTATGCGGGCCACGGCAGCAGGAGCCGCTTCGAGTTTCTTGCGTTCCAACTCAGCGGAATCTACGTCGAAACCTTTCATGCAGACGTAGGTGTTGGGCATCTCGACGGCAAAAGCGGCTTCGGCTTTCAACCCCCGGTGCGCCATCTCCCGGCGCCACAGGCGGTCGGTGTAGCCGATATCGTCGCCGCAGGTGACGAGCATATAGTGTGAAGCCTGCAGCGCTTCGCGGGAGAGGCCGACATTGCGCATGAAATTTACCATAGCAGGAGGTATGCCCCATGAATATACAGGAAACGCCCACACGAGGCGACCGTTGGCCGGAGCGAGAGTGTGGCGGTCAGGGTGCAGTAGCATATCGGTGTCGAGCGGGAGCAGCTGATCATCACCGAGTTTTTCGGCAAGCAAGGTTGCTGCCATGGCAGTGTTGCCGGTGCCTGAGAAATAAACTATCATAGGTCAGATTGAGAAGCGGATGGGTAGTCGCACCCAAAGCCAACGTGGAATGAGGCGCCAGAAAGCCACGAGGAGTGAGTAGCGCCAGTCGATCACGGCCACGCGCTTTTTCCGGTCGATGGCTCTCACAGCGAGGCGCGCCACGTGGTCGGGCTTCATCAGCATCGGATAGCTCCGGCTGCTGTCGAGGAGAGGAGTAGCGGTGAATCCCGGTCTGATGTCGGTGATGGCTACAGGCAGCTTGCGGATGCGGCGGAGTTGGTCGAGACCTTCGAGATAGGCATTCTGAAAGCGCTTCGAGGCGCTGTAGCTCAGTGACATACCGAGTGTGCGGACGCCGGCTATGGATGAAATGGCGGCAAATCGTGCAGGTCTGCCCGAGGCTGCCAGATAATTGAATGTTGTGTCGGCTATGGCCGTGAAGCCGAGGCAGTCGGTGCGGACGGTCTTGATGTCGGTGTTACAGTCGAGCGCAGGGTTATAGCTTCCGATGCCGGCGCAGTTGACGACAGCGTCTACGTCGTCCGATGTGCGGAGTATGCCGGCAAAGCGGTCTGCGGCATCCGGAGCGTCCACGTCAAGCGGATGGACAGTGATCCGACCGGGATAACGGGCGGCGAACGACTCCAGCCTTTCAATGCTGCGTGCGCACACATGGAGAGTGCAGCCGCGGCGGGCATATATGTCGGCAATCTCACGTCCGATGCCGGATGAGGCTCCGATGATGACGACGTTTCTTATATTATCCACTGGCTTAGCGGGATTTGAATACGGACTGAAAGTTCAGAACTCGTAGCAGAAAAACATCAGGAGGAAAGCCACGGGGTATGCTATCAGGAAGGAGTCGATGCGGTCGAGCAGGCCTCCATGTCCGGGAATCCAGTTGCCCGAATCCTTGAAGCCGCAGCTGCGTTTGATCTTGGATTCAAGCAGGTCGCCGAGAGTGCCGAAAAAGCAGGTGCTGACAGCGAGCAGGAGCGACATGGCGAGGCGGGGAAGATAATAGCCGAAAAGTTGCGGGCGGATGAAATAGAGGATGAGGACACCGACCAATGTGAAGGCGACGCCACCGAAGAACCCTTCCCACGTCTTCTTAGGGGAAATCTTGGGGCTCATCTTGTGGCGCCCGGCAAGCGAACCTACGATGTAGGCTCCCGAATCGTTGAGCCACAGCATGGCAAAGACGAAAAGCGGAAGCATTCCGGAGGGGTCGGCGATCATGAAAGCAAAGGGAATGCCGAGATATACCTGACCGTAGGAGGGAATCTTGAGGGTGCCATCGGAGTTTTTCTCGATCTTTCGTGCGAAAATGAACCTTATGATCATAAGGCCGAACCAGAGGATGACACTATAGCGGTTGGTGGCGATGCCCAGAAGGCTCAGCACGCCGAAGATGTCGAGCAGGAAGATGGGGAGAGTCTTGTCGGAGATGCCGATCTGCATGCGGTCGAGTTCGATGATGCCGATTACGGCGAAAGCAGCCGCGAGCAGCAGGATGGCCCATCCGCCATAGCAGAGGGCGAGGATTATGACAGCCGCATATACAATACCGGAGGCGGCGCGTATCAGGAATTTATGCATTTCGTTTTTTTCTTTTAGGTGTCGTGATGGTATTATTGATCCGAAGGCTATTATCAGCGATAAAGAGCATCGGGATATTTGAATAGCACAAAATTACAAAAAAATACCGACATATTTGTTCGGAGATAGGCGAAAATTGGCGGGAATTTGTTATTTTTGCATCATGATAGACATAATAACCAAATATTTCCCATCGCTGACCGCCCGCCAGCGGGAGCAGTTTGAGGTGATGGCGCGTCTTTATCCCGAATGGAATGAGAAGATCAATGTCGTGAGCAGGAAAGATATCGACAACCTTGAGGTGAACCATCTTCTGCACAGCCTCGCGATAGCGCGATTCATACGTTTCACTCCCGGCAGCCGCATACTTGACTTCGGAACCGGAGGAGGACTCCCCGGTCTGCCGCTTGCGGTAATGATGCCCGACGTGCATTTCCATCTCATCGACCGGGTGGGCAAGAAACTGAAGGTGGCGGCCGATATAGCGGAGCAGGCGGGCATCACGAACGTCACTTTCCAGCATGGCGACAGCGGCGAATGCCACGACAAATTCGATTTTGTGGTGAGTCGCGCGGTGATGACTCAGCCCGAGCTTGTGCGTCTGAGCCGAAAGAATGTAGGGCCGCAACAGCGCAATGCCATACCCAACGGCATAATAACTCTCAAAGGGGGCGACCTGACCGAAGAACTTAAGGGATTGCCAACTTCGGAGGTGGTGGACCTCAGCCAATATTTCGCGGAAGATTTTTTCGAAACAAAAAAACTGGTCTACACTCCTATAATGTAAGGAAGCCTGAATATGCGGGCATCCCCGTAATGTAAGGCCACTGAAGCAATATAGGGCCACTGAAGCAAAGACACCTTATAATATAAGGACAAATTCTATATAATTACCATATAATATGCTGAAGATAGCTAAATTCACATTCTATATGTTTGGAATCAACACATACGTGGTGTATGATCCCGAACGGAAAGAAGCGGCGGTGATAGACCCCGGTATGAGCCGCGGCGAGGAATTTGATGCGATGGAGAAATTCATCGCGAGAGAAAACCTGAACGTGACACACCTTATCAACACGCATCTGCACATCGATCACGCCATAGCCGACAACTGGATGTCGGAGCGATACGGATTGCCGGTGGAAGCACATGCGGACGATGCCATGCTCGGGAAGATACTGGCCCAGCAGGCACAGCGCTTCGGCATAAGAGGTGTGGATGCGAAGGTGGAGATAGGCAAGGAACTGAAGGAAGGCGACGAGGTGAAGATAGGCGACGGACGGCTCGAGGTGCTTCATGTGCCCGGCCACAGCCCCGGCAGTATCGCGCTTTACGACCGTGAAGACGGATTCGTGATATCGGGCGACACCCTTTTCGAGGGGAGTATCGGGCGCACCGACCTGATGGGAGGCGACTATGGTCAGCTTGTAAAAGCCATCACCGGCAAACTGCTCTCCCTCCCTCCGCAGACTGTGGTGTATCCCGGTCACGGACAGCCGACGACAGTGGAGCGGGAGAAAACTTCGAATCCTTATCTATGACAGGGGCATTTCCCGATAAAGCATAAAAGAAACAGAAATGGAATCAGAAAAGACACGGCTCATACGCCTGGTGGCATTATGCTCCGAATATTGCGGAGCAATCGAGAATGCCGGAGCGAATGAATTGCCCGGACTTGTAAAGGAATTGTTGGGCTATCTCTGCCGCATATATCACGAATTTCTCGATATCGAGGCAGTGGAAGACAGCAGCATATATGAATGGGGAATGCCGTCGGAATCGTATTCGTCGGACATGGACGAGGTGCAATATGAGTCGGCGAGGCAGTCGCTGGCTGCGATATTCGGTCAGCACGACACCTACCTGGAGACGTTCGAGCGCGACATGAAGTATTCCGACACCCCTATCACGGCCACCGTTTCGGAAAATCTCTGCGACATATATCAGTCGCTCTATAATTTCGTGGTGGAAGTGCGCGAGAGCGAGGGTGGAAATCTTGAAGAGGCCTTCAGACGCTGCAAAGAGCAATTCGACGAATATTGGTCGCAGACGCTATGCAATGTGATGCGCGCCCTCAATGCCATCCGCACCGATGCCGAAACCGAAAACTAAATTAGAAATAAAATGATCGACAGACTGATAAAATGGCTTGACGCCTCGACATGCAATTTCCTGGCGGCCCGTACCATCGCCGCCGAACTCGACAGAGCGGGCTTCGTACGCCTCGATCCGGCCGGCAGATGGGAGCTGACCGGCAATGGAAAATACTATATGGTGAAGAACGACTCGGCTGTGTTCGCGTTTATAGCGGGCACGAGGCCGGCGGCGGAAAGCGGATTCCGCATCATATCGTCGCACAGCGATTCGCCATGTTTTAAAATCAAACCGAATGCCGAGATCTACAATGAAGGGGGCATAGTGACTCTTAATGTGGAGAAATATGGCGGCGGAATACTCTACACATGGTTTGACCGCCCTCTCTCGATATCGGGCAGGGTCATGCTCAAGGGGAAAGATGCTTTGCATCCCCTGACCATGATAGTAGACCTGAAACGTCCCGTCTGCACCATCCCGCACCTTGCCATCCACTTCAACCGCGAGGTGAACGAAGGCAACAAGCTGAGCGTGCAGAAAGACATGAAGCCGGTGATAGGCATATTCACTGACGACAAGATAAGTGAAATGAAAAGCAGGGGCGGTGTGGTGAAAAGCCTCGTGGCTGAAAACCTTGGCATAGAGCCTGAAGAAATCATCGACTATGAACTGTGCCTCTATCCCTGCGGGGGTGCGTCGCTTGCGGGAGCCAACGGCGAACTGCTGCAGAGCGGCCGCATCGACGACCTGAGCATGGCGTTCGCTTCGCTCGAAGCGTTGCTGCAGGAATGTGGCCACGAGGCGGAGGCTACCCGTGTGATGGCTGTCTTCGACAATGAAGAAACCGGATCGGGCACCAAGCAGGGAGCGCATTCGCCGGTGCTGACCATGATGCTTGAAAGGATAGCTGCCCAATATGGTGGTGGTGACAGCCGTGAGGATTTCTTCCGCGCTGTGGCCAACTCCTTTATGATATCGGCCGACGACGCCCATGCGTGGCATCCGAACTACAGTGAGAAATACGACCCTACCAATCATCCGCAGCTCGGCGGCGGCCCGGTGGTGAAGATTAACGCCAACTGCAAATACATGACTGATGCCGACGGGGCGGCCGTGTTCCGTCAACTGTGTGCCGAAGCAGGTGTTGGCTGCCAATACTTCGTGAACCATTCCGACGTGGCCGGCGGTTCGACGCTCGGCAATATCCTCACCGGACAGCTTGACCTGCGCGGAGTAGACATGGGGGCTGCCATCTGGGGAATGCACTCGGCGGCCGAGACAGCATCGGTAAGCGACCATGAGGCAGTGGTGAAAGTGTTCATGCAATTCTACAAGTAACTCCGATAATATCCACTTCTGATAATATCTCCGGTTTCCCATTCCGAAAACCGGAGATTTCTTTGTCGGCGCGTGTGAACCTTGCCGACATGCGTATTGTTTTATTTGATATAAAACGCTATAAACTATGAAAACACACGTGATTCTTCTCGCGCTCGGAATGGCGGCGTCGGCCTCGGCCTATGCCCAGCAACCGAGTATGGTCGATTCGCTGCACAGCATGAAGGCGTCCTCGACCAAAGTGGTCTACATCGACGGAAAACCGGAGACGGAAGAGGCCCGTCGGTCTGATCTTGACTCCATCAAGAAGGTGATAGGCGATTTTTACTACGACCAATTCCGTAATTTCCAGGACCCTGACGCTCCATATTTCCTATTCATGAGCAAGGAGGCCGGGCTCGCGCTGGGCGTGGGCGGCGGCGTGCGTCTGCGTGCATTCTACGACTGGAACGGGGCGATGCCCAACAATTCATTCGCGCCGATGCAGATACCGATTCCGCCCGACCCGACCTCGATGAAGCATTTCGGCACCACCCCCTCGGGCACCTATCTATTCTTCAGGGCCATGGGGCATAATACGGCGCTGGGCAACTATCAGCTGTATGTGGAAGGAAACTTCACGGGCTACAACGGCCGCGACTTCAAATTAAAGAAAGCATACGCCATGATACGCGACTTCACGTTCGGCTACGCCGCGTCGACCTTTTCCGATCCTGCAGCCGAACCGGCCATCATAGATGCTGCCGGCGCCAACAACAAGATGGGAGTGACGTCGCTGCTGGTGCGCTATATGCCGACCTTCAAGAAGCATTGGAGTGTAGGCGTATCGGTGGAGACTCCGGCAACTTTTGTGGCCGCCGACAATGTAGACACGAAGGCGGTGTCGTGCTGGATGCCCGATTTCGCGGCGCTGGTGCAATATCAGTGGGCGAGGGGGCAGCATGTGCGTCTGAGCGGCATAGTGCGGACGCTTCCCTACCGCGACCTGAAGACCGGCACCAACCACAACCGCGTAGGCTGGGGCCTGCAGCTCAGTTCGGTGACTCATCCGGTCAGCAATCTGACAACATACCTCACCTTCAATTATGGTAAAGGCTATGGAGGGCTTACGGGCGACCTCACCTACGGCAACTATGATCTGGTAGGGGATCCGAACCGTCCGGGCACGCTCTATGCTCCTGCTGCTTTCGGATGGTGTGCCGGCTTGCAATATAACTTCAGCCCGACCGTATTCGCCACCATCGCTGCAAGCGAGACTCGCTATCTACCGCAGCACACGGTGGCTCCCGACGAGTATAAATATGGCATTTTTGCTTGCGCCAACGTGTTCTGGTATATCACTCCGCGAGTGTATGCGGCAGCGGAGATCGACTGGGGACAGCGCAAGAATTTCTCTGGCGAGCACCGTCACGCCAACCGCGCCAACATCTCGGCCGGATTCACGTTCTGAGAACTTTTCTTGAATCGGCGATATTGTCAGTGGGTGGCTTGATACCAGGCGGTGTTGTAGTATTCCTTGTTCAAATACCGGGACTACCTCCGCGCTCTCAGAGCGAGACAGATATAAAGGGTCGGCTTCCGAATTGATACATTGATAGTCATCGCTTAGAGAATCAGTAAGATAATAAGCAATATTAAAAATATTAAATATGAAATTGGCATAGTTGGTGCTACAAAGTTAGCTGTAAAATCGAGACCCCTTGTCTTCTGAATATCAGAGAATAAGGGGTCTTTGTCTTGAGCACGAAGTGTCAAAGATGGGATTTAGTACAAAATTACGAATTTATTTCCGCTCCTCCCAATGTTAGGATTGTGTTAATTAAATTTAACAAAGTGGTATGCTTCAAAAACACAAAGTAAAAACATTCAAAAATACAAAATAATTTGGTAATATCAGGTTTAATCCCTAATTTTGCAGATAATTATGAAAGAGATAAAGTATCTGAATAGAATTGCCGACAAAACTCTTGATTTGAAGCTTGAGGCTTTTGGTGCCGTACAGATAGCCGGGCCCAAGTGGTGTGGCAAAACAACTACAGCAGAGCGTCGGGCGGGAAGCGTCATTAAGATGCAGGACCCTGACCGACGGGCCGGATATTTGGCTACCGCACAAACAAAGCCATCTTTATTGCTCAAGGGTGCAACGCCTCGGCTTATTGATGAATGGCAGGTCGCCCCAGTAATATGGGATGCAGTTCGCCATGCGGTTGATGAACGCAGAGAGAAGGGACAGTTTATCCTGACCGGCTCGACTGTAATAGATGATGAGGAAATAATGCACACGGGAACAGGCCGCATTACCAAAATGGCAATGTACCCTATGAGTCTGTTCGAATCTCTGGAATCGAATGGCTCTATCTCTTTGGGGCGATTATTTGATGAGGCGAACTATGACATTGACGGTGAAATGTCACAATTATCTATTGAACAACTGATTTTTGCTGCCTGCCGTGGCGGGTGGCCCGCTTCTCTCGATGAGATGAGTGCCAAAGCTAAGTTGCTGATTGCTAAAGATTATATTGATGTGATATGTAATGAGGATATTTCAAGAGTTGATAAAACGCGAAGAAATCCTGCATTGGCAAGGCTCATTCTTCGGTCTTACGCACGAAATATTTGTTCTTTAGCAAAGAAAACCTCCATGCTTGCTGATGTGGCAGAAGAAATGGAAGGAATATCCATGCCAACATTTGATGATTATGTATGTGCTTTGGAGAAGCTTTTTGTAATTGATGATATAGAGGCATGGTCCCCCGCTATTCGTTCCAAGACTGTTATCCGAACCGGTAAGAAACGGTGCTTTGTTGATCCATCTATTGCGGTGGCCGCTTTAGGAGCGTCACCGGAAAGTCTGGAACTTGATTTGAACACCTTCGGATTCATATTCGAGTGTCTGTGTTTTCGTGACCTCCGAGTGTACTCGCAGGCATTGGGTGGACGGTTGTCGTATTACCATGACCGTCTTGGACTTGAAGCTGATGCCGTATTACACCTTGATGACGGACGATATGCGTTGATAGAATGCAAGCTTGGTAGTCGTGAGATAGAGGACGGGGCAAAACACCTCCTTGAAATAAAAAATCTTATAGTTGAGAAGAACAAGATGGGAAAACAGATAAGACTTCGTGAGCCTGATTTACTTATCGTTTTAACAGGTGGAGAAATGGCATACACACGCGGGGATGGTGTGAAAATAGTGCCAATCGGTTGTTTGAAGGATTGAAGTTGTTTAAACTTATTTTTTTCGTTAAGATTTCGATAGGTTTCCGGATGGATTTTTCTTCAGGAAGAAGGAGCGATGCGGGCATCGCGACTGATGAGTGAAGGAAAATACGCCGGAAAGATGGTGGAAGATTAATGAAAGAAGTCTCGGTTTTCACACTTCATGTTGATTTTTATAATTCGTAAATAAGTTTAAACAATTTCATTAATAATAATCTTGGAATCACTATTATTTTTAATGCAATTACCAATTAGCTGTTAAGCCAACATACCATAAAAAGAAATCTCTCCGCAGCGGGGCCGCGGAGAGACGTCGTTTCTTTATAAAGTAGTATGTGTGCGGATTACATGTGCTCTGTGGGGCAGTAGCCGTCGTCGACGCAGATGTAGTGGTAGACGGGATGGTCGCAGCCGGGGCATTTTGCCGGTGGCTCGGTGCCTACATATTCGTAGCCACATACAAGGCAACGCCATGTCACCTTCTTGTCGCGTTTGAAGAGGGTGCCGTCGTTGATCATTCCGAGGAAATAGTTGAAGCGGTCGTAGTGTATTTTCTCAACCGAAGCGATAGCCTTGAAGTGAGAAGCGATATCGGCAAAACCTTCTTCTTCGGCAGTCTTGGCGCACTGCATGTAGAATTCGTAGCCGCCTTCCATTTCTTCCTTCATCGAGGCCTTCAGGTTTTCGGTGGTGGTACCGAGGAAACCGGCGTCGACGCTTATCGGGGTCACGACCTCAGTGTTCTCAAGCATCTTGAGGAATACTTTGCCGTGGTGCATTTCATTGTCGGCGGTTTCACGGAAGATTTCCGCTACCGGACAAAGATTTTCCTTATCGGCAATCTTGGCGTAGAAATTGTAGCGGGCATAAGATTGCGATTCGTTGAGGTAGGAGATGCAGATGTTTTTTTCTGTCTGGCTACCTTTGATACTTTTTGCTTTTGACATGTTTTTCATAATTTAGTTCGCGATGCCGCGGATACCGCAGGCATGCGAGAGGTTGATTAATTGCTTTTAAAATACAACAAAGAGGTGAACCATTGGGTTCACCTCTTTGTGCAATATATGTCTTATGTCGGGGCATTATGCCTGGTGTGCTGTATGTCCTGGTAGGCAAGCGGTTGACAGCCTGTTATTTGGCGGCAGACAGGATGTATGTGCGGCTCGGCGCGAGGATGCCTGTGAGGCGTCCTTTCTTCACGTAAAATTCCTTGCCGTAGACCTGATCGCGATATTTGCCGTCGGGCAGGCCGGTGGCGACATCGATGGGCTTTGAGAGGCCGCTGAGGTTGATGAGCGCGGCGCCTTTCTTGCCGCGGTTTACTGCCAACACGCTTCCGTCGGCAGAAGTGCGGATATCTTCAGGTTGTCCGGCCATGGCTTTGCGGAAATGATTGACGGCGGCCACTTCGGGATGGAAGTATTCGTCGTTGCCGGCCTCGCCGAGCTTGTTGTCGCCCCAGTAGTTCTTGCGGGTGGAGTTTGCCGGGCGGCTGAAGAAGAGGGGAGTGCCTTTGTCGCGGGCGGTGAGGAATACCCATGCGGTGCGGATCTGGTCGTCGGTGAGAGCGGCAGATTCGTTAGCGTTGCAATAAGTGTCGTGGCTTTCCACCCATGTCGTCAGCGATTCGGGAGCAGCCGAGTGGCGCCAGTCGGTAAGGTCTAGGCCTTGCGCGCTTCCTTTCTCGAGCATCTCGCGCAGGAGGTGGCCGTAGCTTGAGGCGGTCTGGCCAAAATATTCTTCATATTCTTTTTCAGGCACGTTTCTGTCCTGAAGCACCTCGCCATATACGAAGAGGTCTTCGTAGGGGACGTTGAGTTTCACTCCTTTCACGGCCTTGCGACCGGTGGCCACATCCCAGAAGTCGTTTTCCTTCACTCCGGAAGCGGAATCGACCGGGTCGGAATGCACGCCGATGTGTTTGGCCGTGTCGTAGCGGAAGCCTCTCACTCCGAGGTCGAGGAGGTCGTTGACAAACTGCATGTAATATTTCTGGAAATCCTTGTTCTCAGTGTTCACGTCGGGGAGAGCACCCGAAGCCCAGAGAGTGCATTGAAGCCTGTCGTTGTAGTCGCGCACGGGGTTGAGGCCTTCCGAGTGATATAGCTTGTCGCGTCCGCCGGCTGCATTGACGAGGTCGTCGCTGACTGCATCCACGTCGAAAGCGGTGTGGTTGGGAAGAACGTCGACAATTACTCTTACATTGTATTTTGCGGCGGAGTCGAGCATCTGCTTCATTTCATCACGCGAGCCTACTATGTGGTTGCCTATCTTCCAGTCGGTAGGCTGATAGTAGAAATACCACTGACCTTCCTTTTCATTTTCGGAGAAGAGCATACCTTTCGATCCTTCTGGATTCCAGCATTGCTGCACGGGAGAAGTCTGCACCATGTCGTAGCCGGCATCGGCGATGCGTTTCATGTTGTCGGCGATGTTGCGGAAGTTCCAGCTCCATGCGTGGAGGATTGTCTCGGTGCCGGAGGGATGAACATCGGAATATTTCTTGAAGTCGGCGCTCCAGGCCGAAGAATATGCGGCTGAGACTGCAGCCGCGAGCAGAAGTATTTTTTTCATGTTGCTTTCTTAAGGTTTGATGTGGTTGATGTTCGGATTGATTTTAGAGAAGTCGTTTAAACTTCCGGGTATGTCATGCTTCGGTGCGTCTCTTCCGCGGGGCTTCATGGGGCGGCAGGAAGGGGGCGCTGATGGCAAAACATACCTATATTATAACAATATTGCACAGGGAAT
The DNA here is from genome assembly GCA_030524805.1 of Bacteroidales bacterium. GTDB lineage: Bacteria > Bacteroidota > Bacteroidia > Bacteroidales > Muribaculaceae > Lepagella. The sequence continues at coordinate 34,449 of JAUNFY010000017.1, forward strand.
CGTTTTATGTGCCAAATGCAAAATTTTTTTAAATATTTGTAAATTGAGCATTTGCAATTTGGATTTTCAGACAATAATCCTTAATTTTGCAATCGTTATTAAACAACCAACTTTTTAGAATCGAAATACCGATAGATATACCTAATGAGAATTAAAGCGATCATCATAATGATTTTCTGCGTCTTGTTCGGCTCCACACAGCTTGCAGATGCAAAAAAACGCAATATACACGCTGAAGCACACCGTCAGCAGCTGGCCGCAGCAAAAAACACAGGTCTTGACAAATCTACCATCACAAAACTTGTGGAGGAAGATATAGCAGCCCGTGAAAACGCCAATGCTATCAGCCATGAAACGGACGTTCTTCTCAACGACCTCCTTTCGGAAGCGAGAAGCCATCTTGGCAAGAGATATTCGAGAGGCAGCAAAGGTCCGAAAGCGTTTGATTGCTCCGGTTTTTCGAGCTACGTCTACCGTCAGTTTGGTTACAGCCTCTCGCCTTCATCGCGCGACCAGTATAATCAGGGAGAGAAGGTGGAACGTACCGACCTGAGAAAAGGTGATCTCGTATTTTTCAAAGGACGCAGCACCCGCGGTGGAGTTGGCCATGTAGGTATAGTGGTCAATGCAGATGAAAACGGCAACTTCACTTTCATTCACGCTTCTACATCGAGCGGCATAGTTATCTCCAACTGCAATGAACCTTACTATGCGAAGCGCTACGTGGGGTCTAAGCGCATCATCGATTAATAACTGAAGTTGAGCGGAGCTCAACTTCAGGGTTAGGGGTTATGGGTTAGAGGTTAGTTTATCTGAGATTTAATTAAAATCATTGATATATTAATCATCTATTCGTATTTGAGGGAATTCATATTTACAGGAATTATATTTGTTGGATTTTTATTGTGGGATTTGGCCTGCTCAGGGCGTCCCTGCAAAAGGATAAGTCGGTAGCGTTTGCTTCCGGCCTTTTTTTATGTTATGCCTGGTTGTATGTTCTTTCGTGTTCTATGTCATTAATGAGGCGCCGGGTGCGGAGTAGTGATTGGATGCAGTGTGGAAGAAGGGGCGGGAAATAGTGTTATTTAGATTGAGTCTAAATAAAATGTAAAGATAACTGAAAATCAGGGATGCAAAAAAAAAGTTTAGTTAAGAATGAAGATTCATTTCATTTATTAAAATTTTTATCTTAACTTTGCAAAACTTTTCGGCTCTCGAAAGGATAGATTTTTCAAAACCTTACAGCAATGGATCAGGATTACCGGAAAAAATGGCAAAAATGCCTTGATATCATCCGCGACAATGTCGGGGATGAGCGTTACAATACCTGGTTTGCACCGGCCAAAGCCGTTAAGTTTGAGAATAATACGCTTACCCTGGCGCTTCCGTCGACCTACGTGATGGAAGAATATGAAGATCGCTTCATTAGCCTGATTTCAAGTGTGTTGAGAAAAGAATTCGGGCCGGAGGTGCGTCTGGGCTATGAAGTGGAGGTGATCAGCGGCGACAAGCAGTCGTCGATGCAGTTTTCAAAGCCGATGCGTTCGGCGGCTGTCGACACCAAGTTCATGCAGTCTACCCAGCGTCAGGCAGCCGACTTCCTGAAACCGGCTGGCGGAAAAGCGGTGGATATCGATCCGCAGCTTAACCCTGCGATGACGTTCGAGAACTATTGCATAGGAGAGAGCAACAAACTGCCTCACACCATCGCGACCTACATAGCCAATCATCCCAACAAATCAGATTTCAATCCTTTCTTCCTTTACGGATCGGTAGGAGTGGGCAAGACCCATCTCATCCAGGCCGTAGGTATAAAGATAAAGGAGCGCAATCCGGCGGCACGTGTGCTTTTCCTGCCCATGCGTCAGTTTCAGAACATGTATGTCAACGCGGTGCTGAATCAGAAGTTGCCGGTGTTCATCAACTGGTTTCAGCAAGAGGTCGACGTGCTGCTGCTCGACGACCTTCAGGAGATATCCGGAAAGGTGAAGACAGCGGAGACCCTCTTCCCGATCTTCAACCACATGCACCACAACGGCAAGCAGCTTGTGTTCACCTGCGACCGCCCGCCTGTGGAGCTCGACGGCATAGAAGACCGTCTCATCGACCGCTTCAAATGGGGCGTAACAGAGGAACTTCCCAAGCCCGACTATGCACTGCGCCGCTCCATACTCAAGTTCAAGGCAGAGAAAAACGGTCTTTCGCTGAGCGACGACATCATCGACTGCATAGCAAGCGCGGCCACGGGCAGCGTGCGCGAACTCGAGGGCATTGTGATGGGTGTGCTTACCCGCTCCATCACGCTTAACTGCCCGGTGACGCTGGAACTTACAAAAGAAGTGATGCGCCACACCGTGAAGGCTGCCCCCAGCGGCAAACCTGTGAATTTCGACATGATAGTGGACGCGACAGCGGAATATTATAAACTTAGTCCGGACGTGATCTTCACCAAGAGCCGTGTGCGCGACATCGCCGATGCGCGGCAGGTGATCATGTATCTCAGCCATGACCTCACCGGGCTGTCGTCGTCGGCTATCGGAGCGAAGCTCAACCGCAGCCACGTGACTGTACTTCACGGCATATCCGCCATCCAGGACCGCATCCGCTTCGCCAAGGAAGTGCAGGAGGCCGTGACATCAATCAGAGCCGAAATCAACCGCCTTGCCAAACTTTGAGCGAAAAGCGCGGCTTTTAGTATCTCTAAGAAACAAATTCAAACGCTTCATAAATGGAAAAGCGAACTTGCGGCAAGCAAGTTCGCTTTTCCATTTATGCTTTTGATAACAGGGAAGACCGGTTGTGGTCAATCTTCGGGATTGAATGAAAGGTATTCTATGAGCAGGCGCATCTCGTTGCTGTCGCCGCCGCGAAGCTGCAGAAGGGGAATGTCGGCGAGAAGCGCCTGTTTCCACTGCATGTCGGGGTCGTTTTGCCTCACGGTCATCCTGTAGTGGCGCATGGCGCCGGGAATGTCGTGGCTCAGGAAGGAGATGTGGCCGAGCATGCGGTAGTCGTCTTCCGACTTGTCGATGGTCGGAATCTGCTCAAGCCAACCGACAGCCTTTTCGAAATCGCCCAAGCCAAAGGCGCAGCGGGCCATAAGGCGCATCACTTCGGAGTCGCCGGGAGTCTCATAGTCGATGCGGTAGAGTTGTTTGAGCGCTTCGTCCCATTTCTCGTCGGCCATGAGTATTTCGGCAAGCATCAGCGAGATGCGCCGGTCGAATGCTCCGTCGTCGGGAAGCGACATCTTCAGATAGTCGGCGGCATTGCGGAGGTCGCCCTTGCGACGGTAGCAAAGCGCCAGACGTCTTGCTATCCACTTGCTTTCCGGATTGAAAAGCTGGGCCTTCATGTATGCCTCGACGGCCTCGTCGGGGTCGCTGCTGAGTTTCTCGCAGCAAAAACCGATTTTCTCCCATATATGGCTCTGGTCGGCAGAGATGAAAGCCAACTCCTCGAGGAGAGGTTTGGCTTCGGCATAATATCCGCGTTTGAAATAAAACTCAGCCAAAGAAGCCGTTTGATCGCCGGATTTGAAAATGTCGGCAAACACTGGCAGGGAGCTGAAACTGATGAACCGGGCGAAAGGATCGAAAAACTCCTGATGCTTGGGGTGGAGTTTGTGGAATCTGTAAAGGTCGCGGCAATATCTTATGGCTTCATCTTCAAATTCCCTGCCGGCTTTCAGCAGCTGGAAATCCTTCATCTGCTCGCGGATCTGCTCCATCTGCCCCTTGAGCTGCGACATCATCATGTCGCGTTGCATCTCAGGCATGTTGGAGAGGGAGAAGGCGAAAGAATACTTGTCGGAATCGCACATCATGCCGTTGATCTCCATCAGCGCTGTAAGGTCGTTGTCGCCGATGCGCATGAGGGAGTTGAGCATGGTGTGGTGGGTTGAGAAAGTGCGCATCCAGTTGCTGAGGGAGCGGAAAAACGGGAAACCTTTCAGGTTGGAGAACGCCACCATCATTACGTCGGCACCATCGCTCTGCAACTCGGTGAGTTCCTTGATCTTGTCTTCAAGTCCGGAATTCTTCATGAGCCGTTCCCATTCCGGATTTCCTTCCATGTCGGCAAGCGAGGTTTCCTGCGAGGCGTTTTTCAGACGGTTGATGATTTCGGGGCCGAACTGCATAAGTCCCGGGATTACCTCTTTCTGAAGCTTGCGGGTGATCCGTTCGGTGTCGCGGGTCTGCATCAGCGCATATACCGCCGACCGGATTTTGCCGGCCATCCCATCCGTGTCGGCCAAGGCTGCGAGACGGTTGAGGAGTGTCACGTCGTCGTCGATCCGGGCGCTCCAACGGTCGAGCGCGAGCATGAGCGACACGATTGCCCTTGCCTTGATCTTGATATTGTCGGAGAGCGTCAGCTCGCACAGCATCATCAGCGCGTCGTGGTTGTAATACTTCATCAGGCCGAGCGATACGCCCGAAATGATGAGGCAGGCGGTGGAGTCGGGCACTGCGCCCGAAGCGATTCTCATTCCCGTGGCCTGATATATATGGGCGGGTATGGCATCGGCGATCCAGAACGCCTCGAAGAGCGCGTTTTCGGTGTCTTCCACCTTGCGGAGGGCGTCGAGCGGATAAGAGCCGGCTGTTATGGCGAGTTCCGACATTGATTTGTTTTCGACCACGTCGTCGAGAGCCTTCTGTATGTCGACCGCGCGCATGCGGTTGAGGCGGAGGGTGGAGAAATACATCAGGGAAGAAGCCGACGCGTTCATCTCGCGGTCGAGAGTGTCGGCTGTGTCGAGGAGTGTGCGGCGTATGTCGGCCAGGATGCGGTAGCGCTGTGGGTCATCGGCACCTTGCCCGAAATAGCGGAGCAGGTATCTGAGCGTGCTTTCAGCCTGATTGAGAGTGCCGAGGCATTTCGACTGAGGATTCTCGGTGAGCCGCTGGCGAAGATAATCGATAGAGTCCTTGTATCGGCCGTCGCTGAGCAGAGCCGCCGTGTGCAGGGGTATGTCTTTTATATTTTCTGATTCTTTCATTAGATGTGAAGGGTGCGGAAAAGGTAAAAATAGCACACCACTCTATAAAGAGAAACAAATTAAATGCCAAAAAACGATGAAAAGTGCATATTTTTTTGTAATTTTGTGGATTGATATAGACAACCTACTGAAAAAAACAAAAATAAGACATGGTAATTCAAAGATGGCAATCCGTGATGTTGCTGATTTCAGGCATTATGATGGGAATATTCTCTTTTATGAATCTCGGAGTGATCCAGGCTGCCGACTATACTTTCAATGTCGGGGCGCTCGGAATATTCCGTGAAGGTATCGCCACCGAAGGAGGAGAGCCTACAGGAATCAGCACCATCTATCTTTTCATCGACAGCGTGCTGGCTATGCTTCTTCCCCTCGTGGGCATATTCTGCTTCAAGAACATGAAGCTGCAGAAAAACATCATTTACATCTCAATGCTGACAATAGTGACATCGGCGGCACTGCTCACCTTCAAGGCTTCGCAGTTTGCCGGCGATCTCCAGGCAGCCGACGGAGTGAACTGGAGCGTTTTCGTCGGAGCTCCATTGGTGGCTCTCATCGCCGACATTGTGGCGATCAGGCTGATAAATTCCGACATCAAGCGTCTGCGGGCCGCCGACAGGCTCCGCTGAGCAATTTCTTCAATAACAATTAACCCCGAAACTCACAAAGATTCCTACAAGGAACAATCGAACACATAAACGCGATGGCAAAAGAACTTAAGAACTTCACAAAAAGATCTGACAATTACTCTCAGTGGTACAACGAATTAGTTGTGAAAGCCGATTTGGCCGAGCAGTCGGCGGTGCGCGGCTGCATGGTGATCAAACCTTACGGCTATGCCATCTGGGAAAAAATGCAACGCACACTCGACGACATGTTCAAGGCTACAGGCCACCAGAATGCATACTTCCCGCTGCTGATACCGAAATCATTCCTCTGCCGCGAGGCCGAGCATGTGGAAGGATTCGCCAAGGAATGCGCCGTGGTGACACACTACCGTCTCAAAAACGACCCCGAGGGCAACGGAGTGGTGGTGGACCCTGAGGCCCGCCTCGAAGAGGAACTCATCATACGCCCCACTTCCGAGACCATAATCTGGAATACGTATAAAAACTGGATCCATTCCTATCGCGACCTGCCCATCCTTATCAACCAGTGGGCCAACGTGATGCGTTGGGAAATGAGAACCCGTATGTTCCTGCGCACCGCTGAATTCCTGTGGCAGGAAGGCCACACGGCGCATGCCACCCGCGAGGAAGCCGAGGCTGAGGCACGCAAGATGCTTGAGGTCTATGCCGACTTCGCCGAAAACTACATGGCGGTGCCCGTGATCAAGGGTGTGAAATCGCCCAACGAACGCTTCGCCGGCGCAGTAGACACCTTCACCATCGAGGCCATGATGCAGGACGGCAAAGCCCTCCAGTCGGGCACCAGCCACTTCCTCGGCCAGAATTTCGCGAAGGCATTCGACGTGACATACATCAACAAGGAGAATAAGCCCGAATATGTGTGGGCCACATCGTGGGGCGTTTCGACACGCCTGATGGGTGCGCTCATCATGACTCATTCCGACGACAACGGACTCGTGCTTCCGCCGCATCTCGCACCTATCCAGGTGGTAATCGTGCCAATCTACAAGGATGCCGAAGGACTCGCCAAGATTTCGGAAAGAGTGGCAGGCATCGTGGCAAACCTCAGGGCAAAAGGGGTGAGCGTGAAGTATGACGACGCCGACAACAAACGTCCCGGATTCAAGTTTGCCGACTATGAAGTGAAGGGTGTGCCCGTGCGTCTGGCACTCGGAGCCCGCGACCTCGAAAACGGTACAGTGGAAGTGATGCGTCGCGACACTCTCGAGAAAGAGACTCTCCCGCTCGAGGGCATAGAGCAGACTGTGGTGGAAATGCTTGAAGACATCCAGAAGAACCTGCTTGTGAAGGCCCGTAAGTATCGCGACGAGATGACCACCACTGCCGACACCTACGAGGAATTCAAGGAAAAACTCGAGAAGGGTGGTTTCATCCTCGCTCACTGGGACGGCACACCCGAGACAGAGGAAAAAATCAAGGAAGAGACCAAGGCTACTATCCGTTGCATCCCGTTTGAGGGCGACACCACCCCCGGCGTGTGCATGGTGACAGGCAAGCCCTCGGCACGCCGCGTCATTTTTGCAAGGTCGTATTAATCAGCTAAAACACTTTTGCAACTCATGAACAGTGCATTGAAAAAAAGCTTGATGTTGGTGTCGATGGCCGGCATGGCGATCGGGGCAGCCGCCTCTCCGCTCGATGCAAGAGACTATTGCGATGTCTCGGTCAACGGAGCCGCCGGCATCCGCGAGATGCGCCCGCTTGCCGACGGCAAGAGCTACAGCGCGGTGAGCAGCGACGGAAGGAGCATCGATATCTACAGCTATGCCACCGGCAAGAAGACCGGCACCCTCTTCAGCCTCGATGCTGTGAAGGGCGACGTGAAGATCGATTCGTTCGACGGCTATGAGATTTCCGACAACGGGCGTAAGATAATGCTCAGGAACGATAAGAAAGGTATCTGGCGATATAGCTTCACGGCAGAATACTACGTGTTTGACACGATGCGCTCCACCATGCAGCGGGTGTCGACCAAAGGCCCGCAGCGCGGCGCAACTATGTCGCACGACGGACTCCGCGTGGCATACGTGCGTGACAACAACGTATACCTTTCTAACCTTGACTACAAGACCGACATTGCGGTGACTACCGACGGCGAGGTCAACAAAATATCCTACGGAGCACCTGACTGGGTGTATGAGGAGGAATTCGGAGTGCAGTGCACGCTGTGCTGGAGCGGCGACGACCAGACGCTTGCCTTCATGAAGTGGGATGAGTCGAAAGTGCCGCAGTATTCCTTCGACGCCTACCGCTCATTCTACGACAAGGATCCGCTTGCCGACCCTTATCCCCGATCGTTCTCCTATAAATATCCGCTCCCGGGCTACAGCAATTCCACCGTGTCGGTGCTTGCCTACGATGTCAACTCGCGCAACATCAAGACTATGGATCTGCAGCTCACGGAAGATGACTATGTGCCCGACATGCGTTTTGACGGCAAGGGCGAGCGGCTGATGGTGATGAAACTCAACCGCAACCAGAACGACCTGCGCATCTTCAGCGTTAATCCGGCCTCTACCGTGGCCTCGCAGGTATATGCCGAGCAGAGCAAGACATGGCTCAGCGACAGGGTCTACACTATGACCAGTTATGACAACGACTCCTTCATCGTAGCCTCGCAGAAGAGCGGATGGACGCACCTTTATGAATATGCCTACAACGGCAAACTTTTGCGTCAGATAACAGACGGCGATTTCAACGTGACCGCCTATTATGGAAAATCACCGGCCGGACTGCATTATTTCCAGACCACGAAGCTCGGGGCTTTCAACCGCAATGTGGCATATATCGATGCAAAAGGTGTGCTCAGGCTTCTGCACGACACTCCGGGATGGGAATCATGCAGCTTCAGCAAGGATATGTCGTATTATATCCGCAGTTGGAGCGATCTCAACACTCCGCCGCAGTATACGGTGTGGAGCACATCGGGCAAGAAAGTGACCGACCTTGAGATGAACGAGGCTTACGCCGCAAGATATGCCGCAGCGCCGAAATTTGAGCTGACAAGCGTGAAAAACGCCGATGGTCAGGACATGAACGCCATGGTGATGAAGCCGTCTGGTTTCAATGCCTCCACCAAATATCCGCTGCTGATGTATCAGTATAACGGGCCGGAATCGCAGGAAGTAACCAACAAATGGCGCATCGACGGGCTCAACTACCTTGCCCAGCAGGGCTATGTGGTGGCGATTGTGGATGGCCGTGGCACAGGCGGACGTTCCGAGGAATGGTGCAAATGCGTCTACATGCGTCTGGGGCATTATGAGACCCTCGACCAGATAGCCGGCGCGAACGCTCTTGCGAAACTTCCCTACGTAGACGCGTCGAAGATGTCGCTTTTCGGCTGGAGCTACGGCGGCTACATGACGCTGATGGAGATGAGCGCGGAAGACTCTCCCTTCAAATGCGGTGTGGCGATGGCGGCCGTGACCGACTGGAAATGGTATGACTCTATCTACACCGAACGCTTCATGCGCACTCCCGGACAGAATGAAGCAGGCTACGAAAGCTCATCGGCAATGGGCCGGAGCCACAGGCTCAAAGGCAAGCTGCTGATCATGAGCGGCTCGAACGACGACAACGTGCATTACTACAACACGCTGATGTATAGCTCCAAACTGACCTATGAAGGCAAACTCTTCGACATGATGGTCTTCACCGGTCAGGAGCATTCGATGCGCCGGGGCAATCTGCGGACTCAGCTGTATAAGAAAGTGCTCGATTTCCTCGACACCAACCTGAGATAGTCGCCCACGCGCAGACATCATCCGATAAAGACCAAGAAGATCCATTCCATAAAACTCCATATATTCAATTAGTCAATGAACGATTTAAGGAAAGTCAACAGTTTGCAACTGTATTATCTATGGCGGAATCTCGCCATAGCTCTTCTGTGCATAGCCATGACTGTGATCGCCACCCACATGCTGCCGCACTACATGGCGCCCGTGGTGTCGCTCTTCTTCTGCAGCGTACTCTACACCATGATGTGGAACGACGAGCACTCCCCGCAGCCGGGGTGTATGATAATGCCTCAGATAGCATTCTTCAGCCTGCTGGTGTATTCTTTCCTTAATATCGTGCTCGTGATAATGCACGTGATGCACGTGGTGGCGGTGCCTGACGAACTGATGTTCTTCAACCAGCCGTTCATGCCGGCCCTGACATTGCTCCCCATCACATTCCTCAGCATAATCTTCACTATGGCCTTCCGCCTGTCTACTCCCGTATGCAGCCGCTGCCACGCGAGGTCGGGAGGATTGCGCGACAGGGGCTACTTCGGCTTCATCACCTCGCGCGAATCGAGGCTTCAGCTCAAGAATGTGGCTGTGCTTTTCGCATTGCTGTCGGTGGTTGTATGGTGGTATTATCTCGACATATACGTCAACGTGAACCAGAACGGCCGCGACTGGTATATGTTTGTATGGCTCATAGTGCTGCTTATCGTGATAGATGAAGTCTACTTCATCATGCGCTACTATAATCTCTATCTCGACTTCCTGGAGCATAACGAGATCATCACTCCCGATGAAATCCGCGACATGACGGCGTGCACCTATCTGCGCTATTATCTCATCTGCGGCGAATACGTCTACGTCGACAAGAATGCCTACGACCGCGTGGCGCAGCGGGAGAATGTGCTCGACACCCCTTTCACTACCAAGAAAACAATGAACGGCATCCATCAGATCGACGTCAGGAAGATTATTGAGAGCATGGCGGGAGTGACCGGTGGCGAACTGAAGTTCTTTTTCGGCCGCCATGTGACGGGCAATAACAAGGTGTCGGTCCTCCGGTATTTCTATTTCCTTGATGGCGAGGTAGAAGACTATAATAGTATAGAGGCTCCGGGCTATTGGATTCATTTCAGGCAGATACAGCTCCTCTACAAGCACACCCCGAACATTATCGGCACCAATGGGCTCAACGACCTTTCGCGCCTCTTCACGATTATGATGACCGAAAGGGATTTCGATGAGAATGGAGTGAGGAAAAACCAGATCCGTTCCTACAGGCGGTCGATCACGTTGGCCGACGTGAGGAAAACGCAGATCGACCTTCAGGACGACAAGTGGATTCACATCGCGCACTTCAACAGCGATATCAAGTTCTATAAATTCAAGAAGTTGATGCGCAATATGTTCGGACGCAAACGCCGCAGCTTTTAAAAAAATATGAAGCCCGAGATCATAGCCATAGTCGGACCTACGGCGTGCGGCAAGACCCGGCGTGCCGTGCAGGCGGCGCGGGCCATTGGCGGCGAGATAATCAGCGCCGACAGCCGGCAGGTCTACCGCGGTATGGATATCGGCACGGGAAAAGATCTGTCGGAATATGGTGATGTGGCCTACCATCTGATAGATATAGCCGATGCAGGCGACAAATATAATCTTCATCGTTTTCTGGCTGATTTCAACAATGCCAAGGACTCGATAACGTCGCGGGGGCGGATGCCGATACTGTGTGGAGGCACCGGGATGTATGTGGAGGCGGCGCTTGCCGGGCTACGTATGCCGGAAGTAGGCCGAAACGAAGAGTTGCGCCGCACGCTTGCCGACAAAAGTCTGGAGCAGCTGACCGAGATATTGAAAACATACAAGACGCTTCACAACACCACCGACGTAGACACGCGCGAGCGTGCCATAAGGGGCATAGAGATAGGGGAATACTACCGCCTGCATCCGGAGGCTGCCGGAGAAGCTGACCGGAAGCAGGCCCGACCGCTCAGCAGCCTGATAGTTGGGCTCGACATTGAGCGCGAAGAGCGCCGCATGCGGATCTCGCGAAGGCTCGACGCGCGCCTCGAGGAAGGAATGGTGGAGGAAGTGAGGCGGCTCCTCGATGGCGGGGTGAGCGCCGCCGATCTCATATATTACGGTCTCGAATATAAATATGTAACGCTCCACGCCACAGGAGTGCTCACGCTCCGCGAGATGCGGCAGCAGCTTGAAATAGCCATCCATCAGTTTGCCAAGCGGCAGATGACGTGGTTTCGCGGCATGGAGCGGCGTGGATTCCATATAGAATGGTTGCCTTACGACATGGATGACCGGGAATTTATAGAAACAATAGGCAAATTGCAGATGAAGTTTGGCTGATTCGCATAAATTCGCTAATTTTGCAGTCAGCGGTCTGACCATAGCCAAAAAGCCGGGCCGCCATAACAAACCGACAATAGAAAAATAAAAAATGATACTTGCTGGCATATTCGACGCGTCGGTGTTCTTCCAATGGTTTGTGGAGAATGCCAACTATTTGTTTGTGTTTATCTTCATGGTGATTGAAAGTTCGTTTATCCCGTTTCCGAGCGAGGTGGTGGTGCCCCCGGCAGCCTATCTGGCTTGCACCAATACCGGAGTGGGTGGCGACATGAATATATTTCTTGTAGTGGTGGTGGCCACCCTTGGCGCGCTTTGCGGAGCTTTCATCAACTATTTCCTGTCTCTTTGGGTGGGACGTCCTATCGTATACGCTTTTGCCGATAGCCGTTTCGGACATGCGTGCCTGATCGACCGGGCCAAGGTGGACAAGGCCGAGGCTTATTTCGACAAGCATGGAGCCATCTCCACTTTCATCGGGCGGTTGATACCTGCCATACGCCAGCTGATTTCAATTCCTGCCGGACTCTCGCGCATGAACATAGGCGTGTTCGCACTCTTCACTTCGCTGGGCGCTCTTGTCTGGAACATCGTGCTTGCAGGGCTTGGCTACTGGCTCTCGCTTTATGTCAGCCCCGACGACCTTTTCGACAAGGTGGAGCAATACAACACCTATCTCACTTATGCCGGCTATGGACTGCTGGTGGTGTGTGTGGCCTATATAGTCTATAATGCTTTCAGGAAAAAATCGGAACAGAAATGAAGACATCCCCATCGCTGCTTGCCGCCGACTTCATCAATCTCGGCAAGGAAATAGAAATGATCAACAGTTCGGAGGCCGACATGCTTCATCTCGACGTGATGGATGGAGTGTTTGTGCCTAACATCTCGTTTGGTTTTCCGGTGCTTGAGAAAGTGGCGCGTGTATGCACCAAGCCGCTCGACGTGCACATGATGACTGTGGAGCCTGAGAAATGGATAGGGCATGTAAAAAAACTGGGTGCCGAAATCATGAATGTGCACCAGGAGGCGTGTCTGCATCTCTACAGCACCGTGCAGCACATCCACGAATCAGGAATGAAGGCTGGCGTAACCTTATGTCCGGCCACTCCCGTTGAGACGCTGACCGACATCATCGCCGATCTTGACCTTGTGCTCGTGATGTCGGTGGAGCCCGGATTCGGTGGGCAGCCTTTTATCAATCACAGTCTTGAGAAAGTGCGACGCCTCAAGCAGTTGCGCGACAACTCCGGCTCGAAGGCTCTGATAGAAGTGGACGGAGGTGTGAATCCGACTACTGGCGCGATGCTTGCCGAAGCAGGAGCGGATATACTCGTGGCCGGAAGCTACGTATTCTCAAGCGCCGACCCGCATGCCGCCATCCGCACCCTGCGCAGTCTTTCCTGAAGAAGACTCAC
>JAUNFY010000018.1 GCA_030524805.1 Bacteroidales bacterium
TATGCAGGGTCAGTTATGAGCAGGGTCAGCGCTTTCCGCCGGATGTGATGTCTTTGATGATTTCGCCGGCGATGGTGAAGCCGAAGATGGCCGTGATGTGCACCAGGCTGCCGTTGATGCTCGCCTTGTAGGAGCATGTTTCGGACGACGTGCCTTTGTTGGATAGCAATTCATCGGAATATACGCAGAGGAATTTCCTTTTTGGAAATTCCTTTGTTTTTTTGAATTTATTGCGCAGTGCGCGTGCGAGCGGACACCCTTCCACCTTCCAGAATTCAGCGGTGTGTATGCGTGTCGGGTCGAGTTTCAGTGCCGCTCCCATGCTGCTGTAGAATTTCCGGCCGCTTGCGGTGGCGTTGAGTATGAGCAGAGCCTTGTCTTTGAGCGAGTCGATGGCATCCACTATGTAGTCGTATTGTGAGAGGTCGATCTGCCCGGCTGTGTCGGCCGAATAAAACATCCTGATGGCGTTGATGTCGGCATCGGGATTTATCTCGAGCAGGCGGCGGCGTGCCGCTTCGGTCTTGTCTTCCCCTATGGTGAGGGTGGTGGCCGGCATCTGGCGGTTGACATTGGTGGTGTCGACGCAGTCGGCGTCTACCAGCGTGAGATGTCCCACTCCCGTGCGTATTAGGCTCTCGGCCACCCAGCTGCCCACGCCTCCCACTCCGAATATGATCACTCTTGCGTCGGCGATGCGCTGCATGGCGTCGTCGCCCACGAGGAGGCGGGTGCGGTCGAATATGTCGCGGGTCATCAGAGCATCGTGTTGCTGCCGACCACGCACTTGAGCAAGTCGAGATGTTCTTTCTTGTCGGGACTCTTGGCTATCAGCGTCTGGTTGGAGGCAAGACGGTGGACGTCGCTGCCCACTATGTCGATACATCCGTTCTGAAGTAGCCAGATGGCCTTTTTTCTTGCTGTCTCGCCATATCCGCCCACGAGCGATACGTAGTTGAGCTGCATTCTCACTCCTTTCTCGCGCAGGCGTGCGTAGTCTTTCTCGTTCATGTAGGTGTAGCGTTCCGGGTGCGCGAGGAGCACGTAGTATCCGGCCGACATTATCGAGTCGATGATGGAGTCGAAACCCATCGGCGCGGAGAAATAGGAGGTCTCGACGAGCAGATGGTCGGCGTTTTTGCCTATCGGAAGCAGGTCGCGGTTGGCAAGACGCTCCTCAAAAAGGGAGTCGAGCATGTTTTCCGAAGCCAGACGCAGCTTCACATTGCCATCCCATGCTTTTTTAAGTTCCTCGAAACGCATGCGCAGTTTCTCCGTGGTGTTGGGATAGTCTTCCATTATGTGGGGAGTGAGCCATAGTGTGTCGACTCCGAGCGAGTCGAAATGGCGGAGCACTTCGAGCGAGTCGTTGATGTTCTGTATGCCGTCGTCCACTCCCGGGAGCACGTGGGAGTGCCAGTCGGTGATTCCCGTCAGGATACCGCTGTCTTTAAGCGATTCAACTTTTTGTTTGAAAGGCCACATAGTATTTATGTCGTCAAGGTTTGTCCGGATACGGGGCGCCGGTCGGCGGAGGGCACCGGATGATTGATTCTTTGTCAGGGATTCTTTATTTGATGAGAACGGCAGCCGTGGTGATGAGAGAAGCCACTGAGATCCAGAAGCTGAGGTTGGCGAGGTTGTTGCCGTTGGCCGTGGTCTGGCGCTTTCTCACGTTGTTGGGCTCCACGTAGATCACGTCGCCCTGGTTGAGGTAGAATGCCGGCGACTGCAGCATCGATTTCGTGTCGGTCACGTTCACGCGGAAGGTCTCCATCTTATCGCCGTTGCGGCGGAGCACCATCACGTTCTCGCGCTGTCCCTGTATGGTCATGTCGCCTGCGAGAGCCAGCGCTTCAGGGAGCGTCAGCACGTCGGTGTTGATGTCGAAACGTCCGGGCTTGTTGACTTCGCCGAGCACCGAGACGCCCGTGTTGAGGAATTCCACCGTCACCACCGGGTCTTTGATAAGGTTCTTGCCCATGAGTTCCCCTTTGATGAAGGCAGCCACTTCGTTGCGGGTCATGCCCTCGATGTTGATCACGCCGAGCATCGGATAGTCGATTGTTCCTTCGTCGGAGACGGTGAAGTGGGCGATGCCTTCGTTGGTGCCGAGGGCATAGTCGCGCAGCTCGGCGCCGGTGCCGCTGAAGCTGCGGTCCTGGCCGGTGCGGTTCACCACGAGGTTGAGGTTGAATATCTGCGCGAGGTCGGGATCTTTCGAACTTACCACGATTGAAAGCTTGTCGTGGGGCTGCACGGTAATCGCCTTTCCTTCAGAGATGACGCTGATGAGTTCGGCGTTGTCTGCATCCTGGAAATATGCGATCTTTTTGGGTGTGGAGCAGCTTGAAGCCGCTGCGGCGAGAATTATGATAGCGAGTGTCTGCTTTAGAAATCTCTTTATATTCATCGTTGGGGTAGGTTTCTTTATTGCATTTTGTTGCATGAAGGGAACCTCCTTCGTGGAAATTCCCTATATCAATAACTGAAAAAGCACTGAATTATTGCTTTGGCCTTAGGGAAAGCGCAGTCAGGATGCCGTCAGTCGTAGAGGGAAGTGTGCGAAGTCTGCTCTTTTTTGCGTATCAGGCCGGTGATGGCCACGTTGATGGCAATCCAGATGGCTATATCGGCCAGCAGCAGGAATGTGGCTGAGATATAGGGGGAGAGGAGTACGTTGATGAGCATGAATGCGATTGCTGCCGCGAGGATGAGGCAGAGCGATGTGCGCTGGTTGAATCCGAGGGCGAGCAATTTGTGGTGGATGTGGCATTTGTCGGGGAGGAAGGGGTTGCGGTGATGACGCACGCGGTGGAAATATACCCTTACCACGTCGAATGCCGGAATCACGAGCGGGGAGAAGGCGAGCACTACCTTATTGTAGTGGTATGTGATTTCAAGAGAGTCGATGTTGGTGATGCTCAGCGCGATAAACGACATGAGCATGCCGAGGGTGAGGGCTCCCGTGTCGCCCATGAAGATTTTCTTCTGCTTCTTGGGGTTGCCAAACACGTTGTAGTAGAAGAAAGGCACGAGGGTGCCGAACTGCGCCCATGCGAGGAGCGCGAGTATCCATTGCTGAGAGATGGTGAGTACTATTCCGTAGAAAATCAGCGCGATGCCGCTGAGACCGGATGCCAGGCCGTCGATGCCGTCGATGAGGTTGATGGCATTCACGAGATATACGACGATGAATCCTGAAAGTATCCATCCGAGCCATGAAGGAATGGTGTGGATGCCGATTATGCCGCCGAGGTCGTGGATGTAGGCTCCTGCAGCGCAGATGAATACGGCGCAGATGATCTGCACGATGAACTTGGCTTTGTATCTGACGCCCACGAGGTCGTCGGCGATGCCGATAAGGAAAATCAGCATTTCGGCGCAGAGCAGATAGAGGATTGACTGGCCGACGCCTCCGAGGATGGAGGGTATGTCGGTGTAGCCCAGACTTGAGCAGGTGGCAAGCACGAGGCAGATTGAAAAAATGATGGCCGGAAGGAATGCGATGCCGCCGAGCCGGGGGACCACTCCCTTGTGGATTTTCCGTTCATCGATTTCGTCGAATAGCTTCTTGCGGAACGCGATGAGCAGTATCTGTGGAATTATGATGCCGGTGAGAAAGAGGGCTACGCCAAACACCGCTATGTCAGTAATTATCCAAAATGATGTCGTCATATATCTATTTCTATTACCCGAAGTAATAATGATGAGGCTGCCTATATATTACTTTTTTACCGTATGTGAGAAAGTTTAGGCAACTTCGATGCCAAGGTTGTTACATTTGTGCAAAGGTAATAAAAAATAATGGCATTGCCAAGTTTTTTTGAAACCTAAGCGTTTTTTTTGCACGTGGCGGCATCTTTTCAGGTTCGGATCAAAGGCTTTTTATTGATTTGAAGTAGTAGTCAAGCACATCGTTGGCTGCTATGAACGATGACTGCTCGTTGTTGAGCACACGCAGTTCCTTCTGCTCGAGGAGCTCGCGGATGCCCGGCGTGTGGTAGAACCGTGCTCGCAGCTGCTCCTCGATGGTTTCGGTCATCCAGTAGCGAGCCTGCTCGTTGCGCTTGCGCTCGAAATATCCGTTGGCGGTCACGTAGTCGAAATAGCGGTCGATCATGTCCCATACCTTGTCGATGTCGATTTCGTAGTAGCCGCTGTATGTCACTACCTCGGGCACCCACTTACTGGGTGTGGGCGGGAAGAGCATGAGCGCCGTGCGGAATTGCTGCGCGGCAATCTGACAGCGCTGAATGTTGTCGCCGTCGCATTTGTTGATGGCGATGCCGTCGGCCATCTCCATGATGCCCCTTTTTATGCCCTGCAGCTCATCGCCGGTGCCGGCGAGCTGGATGAGCAGGAAGAAGTCTACCATCGAGTGAACCGCAGTCTCGCTCTGGCCCACGCCTACTGTCTCGACGAAGATGCGGTCGTAGCCTGCGGCTTCGCACAGCACGATCGTCTCGCGGGTCTTGCGGGCTACGCCACCGAGCGAACCGGAGGAGGGGGAAGGGCGTATGAACGCGTCTTTCTCGAGCGAGAGTTTCTCCATGCGTGTCTTGTCGCCGAGGATGCTTCCGTTGGTGCGTTCGCTGCTGGGGTCGATGGCCAGCACGGCGAGCTTGTGGCCTTGCTTCACCACGTGGGTGCCGAAGACGTCGATCGAGGTCGACTTGCCGGCTCCGGGTACTCCCGTGATGCCGATGCGGCGGGAGTTGCCGCTGTAGGGGAGGCATTTCTCAATCACTTCCTGAGCCACAGCCTGATGCTCGTCGGCAGTGCTTTCGATGAGAGTGACAGCCCGTCCGAGCAGGCTCACATCTCCTTTCAGAATTCCTTCCACATATTCACCGGGAGTGAGAATCCTCTTTTTTCTCACCACCTTGCGGTAGGGGTTAACACTTGGGCTTGACGTGACTCCGGCGTTGACTTTCAGTCCGGTGTATTTGGCATCATTTTCTGGGTGTTGCATGGTGACTTGGGTGTGTGATGGGTTAGACGTGGTGTTGGATAAGGTTATTCGGCATCAGCCATTGTTCCCCCTGCGGGGATTGCGATCAGGGTCCGGCCGGTGGCGGCATCGGTCAGGGTTGCCTTGAATGTGAAATCTTTTGTGGAGGCGGGTATCAGTCGCCCTTTGAGCATCATGGTGACAGTGGCGGTGCCGTAAGGCTCGATGGTGTCGGGGCGGAGGGTGCATTCGAGTGCGTCGCTGTCCGATTCCACGCGGAGCGCCACGGGGGTGTCGCTGTCGTTGTAGATGCCTATGAAGAGAGGCTTGGTGATGTCGCGCTTCATGTCGCCGACATTCACCAGAGCGGTGGAAAGCCTGAGCTGTCCGGCTTTGGCAGGATAGGACCTGTCGAGGGTTGCGGAGGAAGGTATGACGTTGCCCGACAGGCGGAACGAGTTGCTCACCCGCTCCTTGCCGGTGAATATCTTTGCTGTCTTCTGAAATTTTCCGGGTCGACCGGTCGGGTCGTATGCCACGGTGATTTCAGTGGTGTCGCCCGGCGCGAGCATGCGGCCGTCGAATACAGCCTCGGAGCATCCGCAGCTTGTGCGGGCCGAGATGATGAAGGTGGGCTCCGACGAGATGTTGACTGCCTTCACGCTTCTCGACACTTTTCCGTCGGATTCCCGGATATTGCCGAAATCGACGTTTTCAGGAATGAACTGCAGCGACTTGAGTATCTGGGCGACGGCATCGGCCGGCATACATGCCGCGGCAGCCACCGTCAGCAAGACGGCGGCAATTGATGCCGGTGAGGGTAGGGAAGGTTTCATTCCGTGACTTCTCCTTTGATTATCAATCTGGCCTTGCGCGGGTTGCCGTTGGTGCTCACGGTCACTTTCTTGGTGAAATGTCCGCGTCCGTTTGGCACGAAGGTCACCTTTATGGTGCCCGTCTTTCCTGGAGCGATCGGCTGCTCGCTGTAGGCGGGTTTGGTGCAACCGCAGTCGGCTTTGGCGTCGAGGATGATGAGGTTCGACTTCCCGGTGTTGGTGAAAATGAAGTCGTGGGTCACCTTGCCACCGGCAACCGATACCTTTCCGAAATCGTAGACGTCTTCCTTGAATTCGATCTTGGCATCTGCTTTTTTCTTGGCGTCGGCGGGGAGTGCCGCGGCCATGCCGAGCATCAGGATAATGAATGAAAATATGTAAAATCCGAGTGTCTTCATATCTATTTAACGCGCGAGAGAGCGAAAAGGTGTGGTGAAGTCCTTTTTTTTGCCTACAAGTCAAAAAATCAATGTTTTTTTTGGTGGAATGCGGAAAAACGATTAATTTTGCAGTGCGAAACGAAGAATCACTCCCGATCAAACCGTGATGGTTGTGGAGGATGTGTTTATGACGGCATTCATGGCAGATTATGTGAATGTGTGTAATCGCCGGAATGGTTTGAAAGGAAGATTCTTCGCATAGCAAGCGGGGCGTAGCGCAGTCCGGTAGCGCACCTGGTTTGGGACCAGGTGGTCGCAGGTTCGAATCCTGTCACCCCGACGCAAAAAGACTCACCTTTCAGCGATGATCGGTGAGTCTTTTTTTGTCTTTTATCTTGTGTCTTTTTTGTGTTTTTTTGAGAATTCTTGCCCCGGACCTTTGAGACCTTCTGTCTCGGGCCTTCTTTGTTTTGGAGTCTTTATGTCGTCGTGGGGCAGTCCTGGATGAGGCTGAGGATTCGGCGCGCCACTTCGGGGGCGCTGAATCGGTCGCAGACCGACTGCTTCATGCGCCGGCACATGGCGTCGATACGGTCGCTGCGGCATATTTTGTAGGCCCAGATCAAGCCTTTCGCTATCTCTTCGGCGCGGATGCCGGGCTCGTCGTTCCAAGGCGCGAGCCATCCGGTGAGGTGATGGTCGATTATGTCTCCCTGGCCGCCATGGTCGGTGGCTACGGGTATGCAGCCGTAGGCCTGCCCCTCGACGAGGGTTCCGGGCAGGGTCTCGTAGTCTGACGTCGACACCACAATGCCGCAACCTCGGTAGGCGCGCCTTATCTCGCTGTTGCCGTGGAGCATCCCGAGGTGGGTGTGGGCAATGGAGAAGCCTGCGTTGCTTTCCGGATCTTTGAACGCTCCGAAAGTGACCAGCTGCATGTCGGCGGCTATTTCCGGATATCGGTCGCTTATGATCTTCAGCGCTTTCTTCAGCACCGGGAGCCCTTTGATGGGGTCGTCGAGGCGTGCTCCGCCGTAGATGATGCGTATCGGGCCATCGGGGCGGGCAGACAGCTCGTCGTCATCGGTATGGGTGCGGAATTGCTCGGCTTCCGATTCAATGTCGAAAGCGTTGGGCACCACGGCCACATCGTGGTGGCGGAGCAGACCGCTCTCGCGTGCCTTGCCGGCCAGCCAGTTGCTGACGGCCACGAAGCGCAGGGTGGTGTTTTCGTAGGTGAAGCGTTTGTTTTCCCAAGTGGTGCGGGATAAGTCGGAGTCGGAGGCCTTGTCGCCGAGCAGGGGGCAGTCGCCGCAGCTGTGGAGATAGCCGGTGCAGTCGCCGGCATGGTGGCAGATTCCGGTCATGTTCCACATGTCGTGCATGATCCACACCACGGGCTTTCCCAGCCCGCATATCTTCCTTATCCCCCGCAGGCTCAGCATGCCCTGGCATACCCAGCCGAGAAACACGGCATCGGCCTCCTTCACCCATGGATGTTGCCAGAGTGGAAGTCCGTGCGATGCCGGGTCTATCTTGAAAAGGGTGGAGCGGTTGAAGCCGTTGCGGCGCATTACGCGGAGCCTCTCCTTGATGAATTCAGCCTTGATCTTCCATTGCGGGGCGCACAGCTCCACGAAGGGGGCGTCGCTCAGTTTCTCGCACACCAGCATGCGGGCGTCGTGCCCCTCGGCGCGGAGAGCCTGCACGAGGCGGAAGGTGACGATGGCGGCGCCGCCGCGGAGGTCGCTCTTGCTGATGAATACGAGCCGGCGTGTTGTCAGATTCTCGACCATCGCTCAAACCTGTATCTTACCCCGGCGTCGACATCCTGCATCCATTCCGAGGCTTCGTCGAGTTTCCAGTTGCCGTGATAGTCGGGAAACCAGGCGTCGACTTCCACCGCAGGCTCCGCATCCACATGAGTGAGATAGAGATGCGATGCAAACGGCATGAAAAGTTGATAGATCTGCTGGCCGCCGATGATGAACGGCGATTCCTGACCCTTGCATAGCTCGAGCACTTCATCGACGGAGGTGGCGGTGGCAGCCCCTTCCACAGGGGCGTTGCGGCGTGTCATCACTATGTTGAGGCGTCCGGGGAGGGGGCGCTTCGGAAGGCTTTCCCACGTCTTGCGTCCCATCACCACAGGATGGCCCGTGGTGAGGCGCTTGAAATTCTTCAGGTCGGCCGAGATGTGCCATATCAGGTCGCCATGGCTGCCGAGCTCGAGGTCGGGGCCTACGGCGGCTATCATCGCTATGTCTTTGATCGTCTTCATACGCTTACAGTGCCTTTGATTGCGGGCCACGGGTCGTAGCCCTCCAGTTTGAAATCATCGTAGTCGAAACCGAAGATATCCTTGATCTCAGGGTTGAGGTGCATCTTCGGCAGCATGCGCGGGGTGCGGCCCAGCTGCTCCCTGACCTGGTCGAGATGGTTGAGGTAGATGTGCGCGTCGCCGAGGGTGTGGATGAACTCACCCGGCTCCAGACCGCACACCTGGGCCATCATCATGGTCAGCAGGGCGTAGGAGGCGATGTTGAATGGTACTCCGAGGAAGCAGTCGGCGCTGCGCTGATAGAGCTGGAGCGAGAGGCGCCCGTCGCATACGTACATCTGGAAAAACGCGTGGCAGGGGGGAAGGTTCATTTTCCCGAGGTCGGCCACGTTCCATGCGTTTACTATGATGCGGCGTGAGTCGGGATTGTTGCGTATCGTCTCCACAGCCTCGCGAATCTGGTCGATGTGGCCGCCGTCGTAGTCGGGCCATGAGCGCCACTGGTAGCCGTAGATATGCCCGAGGTTTCCGTCGGGGTCGGCCCATTCGTTCCATATTCTCACGCCGTGCTCCTGAAGATAGCGCACGTTGGTGTCGCCTTTCAGAAACCAGAGCAATTCGTAGATGATGCTCTTCAGATGCACCTTCTTGGTGGTGACGAGCGGAAACCCTTCCGAAAGGTCGAATCTCATCTGATGGCCGAAAGTGGAGATTGTGCCTGTGCCCGTGCGGTCTTCCTTTCGGTGGCCATGGTCGAGGATATGCCGGAGCAGGTCGAGATATTGCTGCATCGTGTGTGGTCTGTTTTTTTTCTGATCTTGAGTATTTCTTGTTCGGGGGGATTGACTGCCGGTTGACGCCGGTCATGTGGGATTCATCAGCGGGGTGCGCCGGTTGCGGTCGCGGTTTATCTGATAGCGTATGGCGTCGTTGGGGCAAACGTCGGTGCAGTCGAAGCATCTCACGCAGCGCGAGTTGTCGACGCGGCGGGTCTTGACGTCGATGCAGCGGGCGGGGCAGATGTCTTCGCATTTCATGCAGCTAACGCATTTGTCGGGGTCGATCGCCACGTGGAAGAGGGTCTGCGTGTGAACGCATCCGAGCATGGTGCCGATGGGGCAGACGGTGGTGCAGAATTCTCTTCCGGAATGCCATGCCCACACCACGATGCCTGCTATGGCGACGGCTCCGGCCGCGATGCCGACGGCCACGGGGATTCCGGCCTCCTGCCAAGTCATGGCCGTGGCGGAGGGATTGGCGGCTGAGGCGGCGTTGCGCATCATGTTCCAGGGTTCTATTACGTAGCCCACCGCGAGAATGCCGGCTGCAAGCGAGATGAGATAGATGAGGCAGATGATGAAGCGGGCCTTGCGCCCTTCATGCCAGCGGAAGGCTCTTCGCCGGCCGGTGCGCCGGGCTGCCCAGAGGGTGAGGTCCTGAACGGTGCCGACAGGGCATACCGTGGAGCAGTAGACCCTGCCGAAGAGCAATGTGGCTATTATCCAGAAGATTGTGGTGCCGAGGCAGGCTCCGATGGCCGAGGGAATGATCTGGAAACGCTCCGAAAACACAGCATGGCTGCCGATTCCCGTGCCCAAGATGAGCCAGAGCAGGGAGGCGATCAGCATCACCGATGCAAGGATTATCCGGAGGTTTCTCATGTCGGTATCAGATGCGGGCGTGACGCGCCTCAGTGTGGGTGCGTCACGCTCCGTCGGTAGTGGTTTTTACTTCTTTTTGGGCTGACCCTTGCGCTGCTGCTGTTGCTGCTGGCGCATCAGCTCCTGCTGCTGCTTCTGCATCTCTTCGAGGCGCGCCATCCAGCCCGATTTCTTGCGGGGCTTCTTGGCGTTTTCAGCCATGGTGCGGCGCACGTCTTCTTCCTTGATCACCCATTTGCGGATAGCGTAGGTCTGGATGATGGTGATGAGCAGCGAGAGGAAATAGTAGTAGCTCAGGCCGGCTGCATAGTTGTTGAAGAAGACGAGGAACATCAGCGGCATGAGATACATCATCCATTTCATGCCCGGCATCGACTGGTTCTGTCCCTGCATCGTGGAGCGGGTGTAGATGATGTTGGTCACAGTCATCAGAAGGCAGAAGAGCGATATGTGGTTGCCGAAATATTCAGTGATGAAGGGAATGTTGCCGCTCCATGAGATGATGGCGTCGGGAGCCGCGAGGTCGTGGGCCCACAGGAACGACTGTCCGCGCAGTTCGATACAGTTGGGGAAGAACGTGAACATGGCGAAGAGTATCGGCATCTGCAGCAGCATCGGGAGGCAGCCCGACATGGGGCTTGCGCCGGCTTTGCTGTAGAGGGCCATGGTCTTCTGCTGGCGCACCATCGCGTTCTCATTGCCGGGATACTTGTCGTTGATGGCCTTGATGTCGGGTGCGAGTATGCGCATCTTGGCCTGGCTCACGTAGCTCTTGTAGGTGAGCGGGAAGAGCACGAGCTTGAGCAGGACTGTGAGCACGAGGATGACGATACCGTAGTTCCAGCCGAAGCTTCCGAGGAAGTTGAAGACGGGGATTACAATCAGCGTGTTGATCCACCTGAAGATGGGCCAGCCGAGGGGCACGAGCTTGGTGAGGCGCAGCTTCTCGTCGCTGCCGGCCTGCTTGTCGATGTCGCTGAGCAGAGGGTAGAGGTTGGGGCCGATGAAGTAGTGGAAGCTGGCCGGAGTGGCGGCGTTCCAGTCGTAGTCGTTCACTTCAGCCTGCGTCGACATCGACTTCAGGAAGGTGCTGCCCTTGAGCACGTCGCTCTGGAAGTCGGCGGAGTTGAAGTTCTTGTCGGAGATCAGCACCGAGGAGAAGAACTGATTCTTGAAAGCGATCCATTTCAGTTTCTGCTGGCGCTTCTCGGAGTCGTTTTTCGACTCGCTGAGTTCTTCGACGGAGCCGCCGGCAAACTTGTATTCAATGCGTGAGTTGCGTTCCTCAAACATGCGTCCCTTTTCCTGACGGCGCAGGTCCTGATGCCAGTCGATGCCGAGTTTGCGGACGTTGCTCTGCACTATCGGGGCCATGTTTTTCTGCACCACTTCCATGCCTATCAGATACGACTCCCCTTTGGGCAGCGTGTAGCGTATGCCCCAGAAGGCGTCGTCGGCCACGTTGAGAGCCATCAGCACTGTGGTGTCGCTCTCGAGGGTGGGGGTGAAGTAGAGGTCGGAGGTGGCTATCTCCTGCGGCAGGGGCAGGGTGAAGCTCATCTGGTTTGACTTGTCGTCGAAAATCACGACTTTCTTCTTCACCTTCTTCGTCTCGTCGGGGTCGTATTCGGTGTCGTATTTCTTCAGCTCCGCACGAGTCACCATGCCTCCCTTCGAGGAAAGGGTGAGTTTGAGGGCTTCGTTTTCGAGGGTAATGTCTTTGTTGTCGCCGGTCAGGAAGGATGCGAATCGGCCGTAGCGTCCGATGGAGTTGGAGAGTGCGCGCACCTTCTCTATGGCTGCGGCATGGTCGGCGCGGCTCACTTTCGAGAAGTCGTTGGCCATTAGGTCGCTCCAGGCCAGGGTGCGGCCGTCGACTTCAACGGTGCCGCTGATGGAGTCGCCTGTCAGCAGGAGGTCTACGCCATTTGCGGCGAGCGCCACTGCTATGCGTCCGTCGGCAGTAGCCGCGGGAGTGCCGTTAGAAAGGATGTTCTTGGCGAGCCATTCGCGTTCGGTGTCGGTGAATACTACAGCAGCGGGTTGCTGTTGCTGCGCTTCGGCTGCAGCCTCTTCGGTTTTGACCTGATTTTCTACCGCCTTGGGATCGGGGGTATTGAGCCACATGAAGCCGAAAAATACCAAAGCCATCAGCACGAGACCATAGACTGTGTTCTTATCCATTATGGAAATATTAGTTCAGCTTTTGCCCGGCAAAAACTGAAGGTTACGGGTTTGGGGTTAAACGTTTAAAATACTGATAAAAGATAGCGCGAGGCTATTCAAGTTGCAAAATTAATGAAAAATTTCATCACTGCAAAATAAAAATGCTCACCCCCGCCGCTTACCCGCATGGCTGCCTCGCCGCCGGCCTGTTTTAAAGCAGACGGATGATGCCGGTGATTGTCTTGGCATCCAATTTCGTGTCAAGCACCTTCAGGCATATTGAATCACGCCGCGAGATGATGGCCCCGTTGCTTTTCCCCAATAAGATTGTCATGTCGACCGGTCTGAAACCACATTTGATGAGTAGGGCCGTGTGGATTTCCGGCATGCTCAGCTTGCCGGAAGCCAGCAGAAAAAGATTCTGTCGGAAATGAGGTGAATTTTTCAGCACCATCTCTTCCAGTTCTTTCCATAGCGGATTGGAGTCAACTATCATTTTCCCGTCGTGGACATATTCCACAAACCGTCGATAGATGTCCGACCCGATTATTTCCGGATCTATCTCTATGTTGCCCGGCGTTCGGGAGTAGAGTTGCAGCAGTTCCTGCTGCAGCCTTTCACGCAGATCTTTGGCAATGGGATTCTGTTGCCCGGCGTTCGGGAGTAGAGTTGCAGCAGTTCCTGCTGCAGCCTTTCACGCAGATCTTTGGCAATGGGATTCTGCGGCTGCCGGCTCCGGAGACCTGCTTCCGCAGATGTTTCGCCGCCCGTTTCGCCGCGGGTGTCGGGCGTTATCGCGTTGCGTCGCTCAAGTTCCGCTTTCAGGATGCTTATGTTGGAGAGCGCCTGCTGAAGCTGGATGATACGTGTCTTGTTTCGGTTTCGGAACAGCAGAATCACACACGACATGACGGCTGCAAGCATTATCAGCCACATTACGGCTGCTGTCAACCTCCTGTTGGCTTGCTCGGTCTGTTCTTTCTCGCGCACGTGCAGATCGTAGTTGTATATGCTCTGCTGGGTTATGGCGAGCTCGGCTCTGTTTTTGTTGAACCGAGACTTCAGCAGCCTGTGATATTCGTAGATGTAACGCCGCAGGGAATCTGTGGCTACAAGCGCGTCCATATCCGGGTCGAGCAGCAAGTCGTATCCCATCTCTTTCGATATGGAATCGGGGCGCATTGTCAGTTGGCGGGCATACATATAGGCGCAATCCTTCAGTCCTGCTGCAAGATAGATGTTGGCTGCCACCGACATGGCATAGTCGCGCGCCGCCGGATGCGCTTCCTCCACGATGCCGCGGGCGAAGAGCAGCGCTGAGTCGGTTTGGTGCGTTATGTTTTTGATCGATGCGATATACATTCTGGATTTGGCCGCATGTCGAGGATATTTCTCTCCCGCCAGTGTCAGTGCCTCTCCAAACAGTTGGCGAGCTGCGTCGTAGTCACCGTCACTCAGGTAAATGCCGGCCAGAAGCTGTAGGTCGTTGATTATGTTGATTGTGTCGTTGGCGGCTTTGCCCGTTTCAAGGGCGGCGCGTATGTGGGGTATGGCCTCGTTGTAAAGGTTGAGTTGTGCAAGCAGCCGGCCATATTGGCTTGATATGTTGGCCTTCAGCTCGGATGCGCCGGGTTCTTCCCCGATGGCGTCCTGTGCTTTTTTGAAGTAAGACAACGCTCTTGGATAGTCGCCGATGTCGCTGTAGACCCTTCCGGCATAGTAGAGTGCTTCCGGGTATCGGCCGTTGCCCTTATGGCTGGATTCGTAATCGAGCACTCTCAGGATCATGCTGTCGGATGTGTGCCTGACATAAGCCTTGTCGGAGAGTTTCACCATCAGGAAATCAAGGTAGTGCCGGTCGGCCTGCTTCAGCGAGTTGCGGTCTACTGCATTGAGCGAGTCAAGAGCAGCCTCAGGATTGTTGCGACACATCGACTCGATGTCGGGCAGCAGCTCATTGTCGGTTTGCGGTCGGCATCCGTATAAGGCAAAAGTAATCAGCAGCGAGGCAATCAGTGTCTTGAGGTTCATGTCGGTGTCAATCCTGTTTCGGCTGCAAAATTACAAATATTTTTCTGAATTTGCAATTCAGCCGGATAGCGGTGCCGGATAGCCCTCTGATGGTGTGCCTTCGCAAGTTGTATGCTGCCGGCGTCAGGGCCTGAACCCTGCATAAAGCATCGCTTCAATACAACCCGGGCAGCCCGGCCTCGCGACCCGGCTGCCCGTAGGCATAGTATTCAAAACCAAAATTTTTAGCTTATGAAGTGGTTGGAATAAAATAATTATTTAACTATGTGAATCTGCTTGAAAAATAAATAGGTGTTTTAGACTTAATAGCGTATTATCTCAGACAGATTCTAATATTAATAATCAAGCAATAATCTATCAATATAACCGAAATGAAGTGAGAAGCAAGATATGCAGTCGTTCCAGGATTTGGATGATCCTATCTTTTTTATCTTCTTTAAATCCGGACATGATACGCGAGGACTGTTTTGGGATGCTATGATGCTAATTCGGTGCTTGTTCCGGTCATCGTCTCCAAAATTGTAATCTGTATCATCCCAGACTGTAAGAACTGTACAGACAATTGGATCGGATCCTTGATAGCCAACTGCTATCGACGTTATCTTGTCGTTCAAGTCCAGTGGTTTTATATTTGGTATATTATAAGTGAAATGAAAGTTCGCCAAGCCTCGGTAATGCATTTTACCCTTGAAATGATCGTTGTCATATAAGGCCATATACCCGAGGTCTTCATCTGCAATATTCTCAAAGCCATCTGCGCGTGTGGAGAGCACGGAGTTATCGTTATCGCACTGCTGCAGTGATTGGATGTCAGAATATATGTTGCCTGAAAGGATATCGTTCTGGTCGTAATAATAGATGGTGGAGTCATCGAGAATCACCATCTGCGACGATGGATTTGAGTCGATTTCATCCATTATCTTTTCATACTCTTCGTTGTGAAAAATGAAATTACCGTTTTCATCAAGTTCAGCTGAAGTGACATAAGTTATCCCCTTATATTTGGCTTTCATCTCAAAGCACTTGGTGCTTCCCGATGCCGATTCTTGTATTATAGTAATTTCTCCGTATGGGATATACGAACCTACGGGGCTGGATTCAGCGAAAATACAGATGCGTCTGTCGGTTGAAGAGAGGTTGGCATCAAGCCTTACTTTTATGATGGCTTTCCCGTCTGCACTTTCTGTGGATACACGGAAGAATGATCCGCTTACTTGCGACGTATTTCCTGATAAAACAGGTTTCCAGTCTTTTTTTTTCGTTATCCCACTCCGATACGGAGAGGAATAGTTTGTCGGGTATCTGGAACCCTGTTTCCATGAGCGACTTGACGCTTAATGAGAACTCTTGTTCAGAGGAACTTACCGTCATAGTCTCACTGTTGCTGACTGAACCCGGAGTGTCAGTAAAGGCATATACAAGTTTTCGAGCTGTAATTTCTCCTTTGATGGCATCATCGTTGGAGCATGCACATGTCAGTGCAAGAAAGATTATTGCCGTGAATATTAATTTGATACTATTCATATTGTTGTATTGTTTTATTGGTACTCTGTTACTTTGATGCTACTCCTCCGAGATAAAGGTGCCGCATATTTTTACCATAGTTTGTTCCTCCATTTGTGACATAGTATTTATCCGATGCCCAGCCAGAACTCATTCCAGGTCCCCATCCCCAGTTTATATGATACATGTTGTTGCCATCGCTTTGAATATAACCATCTAAAATCCACATGTGGCCGCCTGAATTGCTCGATCCGGCGATTAGATGTGGCAGGCCCTCTCGTAGATTCATGATATATCGGTTGCTGTCGATATTGCCAGTCTTGTAATCACATTTATATCCATTGTCCAATAAGCAGTGAGCTGCTGCCAAAACAGTGCCTGAGCTACCATCGCATCCGAATTTTATTTGACAAGTTAAAGCGACTTCTTGAAGGAAATGTGAAACATTCATAGCTTGTGTAGTATTAAATTGATAGCCATAATTAGGGAAATTGTCAAAGTTAATGTCTCTGTTTCCGTAGAATGTTCCATGGAATTTCTGCACCGTTGCTATCGTCTGTCCGACGGCAATAGTGACACATCCGATGGGCATGTGGTTTCCTCTTGTCTTGCATTGATCACAAATGCAATATGTTGCATAGTTATTGAAAGGAGGATTTTGATCCCATAGGAATCTAACCAACGGCGAGATTATTACATCTGAAGATCGGGTAGTTATATCCTTAGTTTCATTGTCTTGTGCCAATATATCAGATGCTATTTGTGGTATGTTTTCCACCATATCTTTAAGAGGCTTTATATCGATAGTATCATTTATACTGCCATCCTCTGTATAATAGAATATCTGATCAATTTCCGGAGTGTCGGAGAGAATGACGTAGCCTGATGTTTCTCCGAAATCTACGGAAACGGTGTGGATGTCGTAGCTGTCAGAAGAAGTTCTTGTCCCGGTACTGAGAGAATCCGGGATATCGAAAGTTTCTGTGGAGATACTCTTGATTGTGAATGAGTTGTTCTCTGCTCGTGTCCCTTTATGGACTTTTTGGTAAAAATTACCAATCAAGTCGGATATTCTGTCTTGTGGAAGATCTGCGGTCTTTGTTTCGAGTAGCTCTGTCTGCGAGCATGATATCATGAGAATGCTCATGATCAAGATTGAGAAAATCTTAAACTTCATTTTTGTTGTTTTTTAGGTTAATGTATTAATCGGAAAGTATCGCGGGCCCTGCAATACTTTGTTGTGTGGCTAATTTTATCGTTTAGCCGCGGATGTTGTTTCTGTCGTTGTTTTTGTATTGGCGAAACTGATGTTTGTCAAGTTTAGAGTAATCCAGACTGTTAAATAATAAATATCAGGCAAGTATCATGGATTCCACCAACCGGAGAATACGTATGATTCTGAATAGATGCGTAACTCGATTTCCTCTGTGACGCTGTAGATGAATGAGATGAAATCCGCCTCCGACGGGCTGGATAGGATGCAGATTCCATCCGCATCGTATGCTTCATATAGGTCGATCTGCGAATTGTCGATGCCCGCGACCATGATTCCTTCATGACTGATTGTGCATACGGTCGGGGCCGGAGGTGTGCGTCGCCCCACGGGGTCTAAAATAGGTTCGTGTTCGCGACGTTTTTCTTTCTTCATCGGGATTGTCTTCGATGAGTTGTTGTCGGCGAAAGTTGTCGCCGGAAGGGCCATCAGTATTGATGCGAACAGGATAAAAATAGATAAAAATCTTTTCATTGAAATTAGAGTTTTTGTTGATTTCGGTTGCAAAATTACAGTGCCGTGGTGAGGTGGCAAAAAAACTGATGACTGAAAAATGACTTTTTGGGAAAAGTCATCGTTCAGTCATCGGTAATGTGTTGCAGTTCAGATTAAAATGGATTGATGGTATTTGTCGTTGTTTTCGACGTTCAGTCGCCTTTCAGACACTTTCAGGCATGGAAAAACAGGTCTCGGATGATAACGCGACAGCCATTTCCGATACAAAAAAGTCAGAAGGGATAGCCGATGGAGAAGTGGAAGGCGGAGTCTCTTTTCGGGTTGAGATATATTAGGCGTGCGGTGAGGTCAGTTGCCGAAGTAGTAGGCGGCTGTCAGGAAGGCTCCGTGGGATATTGGGTTTGGGGCGGGGTAGAAGCGTCGGAAAGATACTCCGTTGTAGGATAGATTGCGATAATAGCTGTAGATGTCGAGATTTGATAAGGCGTAGCCAGCGTTGATGCCTATCGGCCCGAAATTGACATAGATTCCGGTTCTTAGTTCCACTACGAGCCATTGCCCGTTGTTGGTGCTGAGCCGATGGCTGTTGGCCTCGACAATTCCGTACATGTCGTTGACATATACCCGTGTGTAAGGCACCTGAAGCATGCAGGCCGGCTCGGCCATGAGGCCCCATCGGGCCGATTTGAACGTTATGGAGGGAGTCTTCAGCAGAGCCGACAGGCGCAGGTAGAGATTGCCGGGACGGGCCGAATCTTCGTCGAGCCTCCATTCCGGGCCTTGCGGATAGCCGTCGGAGAAATAGTTTTGCCACAACCCGAGGCCGCCTCCCAAGCCTACATATCGGTTGAGCATATAATGATACGACACCTCAAGCAGGTAGGCGTCTTGCGATACCAGCGCGCCGGTGAAGGCTCCTCTATGGTGTGTGAATTCAAAGGGATCATCTTTCGGAGTGACGGCACGCACCGGCACGGAGGCGGCAATGATTGCCGACACTGCCACGAGTATGCAGGATATATGGAGCAACAACTCTTTTTTCATATTGCAAAATTATAATAATTAGGCCAAATTGCAAAGAATAAAGACATGAAAAACCGTCAGGTAGAAGCAAGTAGGGCAGCCCGGCCTCGCGACCCGGCTGCCCGTAGGCATAGTATTCAAAACCAAAATTTTTAGCTTATGAAGTGGTTGGAATAAATCAATTATTTAACCATGTGAATCTGCTTGTAAAATAAATAGGTGTTTTAGACTTAACAGCGTATTATCTCAGACAGATTCAAATTTCCGATGCTGATTCTTGTATTATATTAATTTCTCCGTATGGGATATACGAACCTACAGGGCTGGATTCTGCGAAAATACAGATGCGTCTGTCGGTTGATGAGGTGTTGGCATCAAGACTTACTTTGATAATGGCTTTTCCGTCTGCGCTTTCTGTGTATACACGAAAGAATGATCCGCTTACTTCCGTCGTATTTCCAGATAGAACAGGTTTCCAGTCATTTTTTTCGTTATCCCACTCCGATACGGAGAGGAACAGTTTGTCGGGTATCTGAAACCCTGTTTCCATAAGCGATTTGACGCTCAATGAGAACTCTTGTTCCGAGGAACTTACCGTCATAGTCTCACTGTTGCTGACTGAACCCGGAGTGTCAGTAAAGGCATATACAAGTTTTCGAGCTGCTATTTCTCCTTTGATGACATCATCGTTGGAGCATGCACATGTCAGTGCAAGAAAGAGGATTGCTGTGAATATTAATTTTAGATTATTCATATTGTTGTGTTATTTTGTTGGTACTCTGTTGCTTTGATGCTACTCCTCCGAGATAGAGGTGCCGCATGTTTTTACGATTGTTCGTTCCGACATTTTTGACATAGTATTTATCCTATGCCTAACCAGTACTTTTCCTGGGTCTCCATTCCCTGTTTACAAAGTTCGTGTTCGCGACGTTTTTCTTTCTTCATCGGGATTGTCTTCGATGCGTTGCGTCGGCGACGGCTGCCGCCGGGAGGGCCATCAGTATTGATGCGCACAGGATAAAAATAGATAAAAATCTTTTCATTGAAATATGAGTTTTTGTTGATTTCGGCTGCAAAATTCGGCAGGCGTGATAAAAAGCGGCGGCAAAGGTCAGAAGGAGTAGCCAACGCCAACAGAGAGTGTTAGCGTGTTCCTGAGCCAACCCTGCTTGATGAAAGGATACCTGGCGCGCAGCATATAGGAGAAATGTCTGCCCGTCTCGACCGCTATTTCGCCGGCTGCCCCTACGTTGAACCTTTGGTCGAAGTTTCCGGACAAAGATTCCTTGCGGCATATATGGCTGTCGGTTTCGGAGTTGTGGAATCCGACATAGTGCTTGCCTGCGAGCACAGTCTGCAGATAAGGTCCGGCAGCGATACGGAGCCCCACATTGTCGGCCACTTTGAACCGGAATGCGGCCATGACCGGGATGCTGACGCTCCAGTAGTTTTTCCACATGGCATGATTGTTGAAGAAACTTTCGTTTTGCGACGATAGTGTCGCGCCGTTGTCGTCGAAAGCGAATTCAAGTTGCGGAGTCAGGCTCCAGTGGGGAATGAAGTTTATTTCATAGCCTGCACCGATGAATGCGCCTCCGCCCCAGCTGTAGGTTTTGTCGGCGCTTATCCATGGAGTCTCGCAAACATGCGAGATGCTTCCGCCGGCATAGACCTTCCAACGGTTGTCGCTTTGTCCGAAGCACAAGTCTTTATTTGGCTGTGCAGGCTCTTTCTTGCCGGAAGTGGTCTGCGACCATCCGGCGATTGCGGTGGCCATGATTGCGGCCACAATCAACAGTAATTTTGTTGTCTTCATGTCGTGCGTTTTTTATGAATTTCGATGATGCAAAATTACTGCTTTTCCACCGAAAAACACCTATCACGACCCGGATATGACCTATCATCGCTATTTTGTAACAGGCACATAATCAATGCTGATAGCCCCTGATAGATGAGCAAAATCTATCAGGGGCATATCAGAAGCAAAAATTAGGCCTGTCAAGCCCTTTTTTTAACAGTTGATTTGAAACGGATGGAGAGGGATATTCCTATTGGCCGGCATCACTTGATGGCATTGAGGTAAGATTCCTTAAGGGGGGTGTCGCTGTCTTTGATTTTCTTTTTAAGGCGCGACTTGCGGTTGTAGACAGCCGACATCTCGATATTGAGGATGACGGCGATGGTGCGCGAACTGAATCCGAGAAGGAGATACATATAGAGTCGGTGGAGATCCTTGCCGGCTTCTGAAAAATCGGATTTGAACGACAGATACAATCCATCAGTCAACCTGTTGATGTCGCGCTCTAAGTCCGCTATGTAATCGTCGTCGTTAAACTCGCCTACAATCTTTCCCATCTCCTTCTCAAGCCGGGCATGATGTTTGGGCGAGGCCTGCTTCTCATAATACTCATCGCAAAATGAATTTATCTTCTCATACTTCTCCTTGATGGCGGTGCTGAAAGAATCGGAGAGTTCCTTGTTCTTCCTCACTATCTCCGCGAAGTCGTCGTGCAGGCTGTCGAGCGACATGATGGCGTCATCGCGCAACTTTTCATTCAGTCGGGCTTTGCGCCATAGAAGGAAAGCGATGGAGGCACCGACAATGATCAGCGAGAGTATCGCGACCACCCATGCAAGTCGTTCAGTACGACGTTTCTCAGCATTGATAAGTTGTTGCGCTTCCTCATATTCGATCAGCGACTTCGACACTCCGTTCTGCATGATGACGCGTATCACGCTGTCTTGTTGGCTCCTGTAGGTGTGTAGATCCATATAGGCCTCTTCATAATTGCCTTGCTCCTCGTATATTTCAAAAGTTGTCAGATGGTGGTTTTTGAGTCTTAACGAGTCGGCAAGAGCCTTTGTGGTAGCCGGCATGCGGGATGTGTCGGCTTTGTTGAAGGCTATGATAAGATTGGATATGTCATTATCCGACAAGGCTCCCCGGTCTGTTTTGTAGGCAGCGATATAATTGTCGGTGGCTTCACTATACCTGCAGAGTACAAAACGTGAAGTCGCCGCTACCGTAAGAGCCTCGCCCTGTAGCGTGGAGTCATTCTTTGCCCTGGCATCCGAAGCCAGTTCCTTTGCCAGGGTGTACGCTAAATCGTATTGCCCGTTGTTGGAATAGGCCGTGGCGAGATCCAGCTTGCCCCAGCCTGTCCACACCTCATCGGCAGATTTGGAAAAAGCCTTGAACTCCCTGTCGGCATATTTGAGCTGTGCCGAACTGTTGAGCAGTTTGCCATAAAGTATGAATAGCCCTCTCGCGCACTGACCTTCCCATAAATGGCATTCCGCTTCAGCTGCCGTGTGCATGCCCTTTGAAAAGGTCACGGCCGCTTCGCTCAACCGGTTGGAATTAAGCTGAACCATTCCCATAAGGAAAAGGGCCCGGGCGGCTTCATGCGGGTGGGCATTATCGAGGAAGTAACGGGCCGAGCGGCCTATGAGGCTGTCGTTGTCTGTGTCGATGTAGTTTTTGTAGAGGGCATGTGAGAGCAGCAGATCGCGATAGGCGCGGTCATATTCCGTGGCGTTGTCGCGGAGGCTCAGCGTGTCGAGGACCATGAGGGCGGAATCGGGATGTTGCTCCATGATGGCATCGATGTGCGCGAGCCTTTGGTCCGGCTCCGCTGTGCAGCCGGAAAGGAGGGCTATCGCCATCCAAAGCAGAGTGAGCAGGTGGCGGAAAGGTTTTGCTCCCGCAGCATGGCTGCCTGTGCGTGTTGATTCGATCTCGTTGCCTGACATGAATGGAACTGTTTTTCAGAAGGGATAGCCGATTGAGAAGTGGAAGGCGGAGTCTCTTTTCCAGTTGGGGTGGATGAGGGGCCAGGGTGTCTGCCCCATCGCGGGGTTGTGGGCTTTCATTCCGAGGTCGAAGCGTAGGAGGAAGTAGTCGAAGTCGAGGCGCAGTCCGAGGCCGTAGGCAGCGGCTATCTGCTTGTAGAATTCATTGAAGCGGAACACACCGCCGGGCTGGTTGGGATAGTCGCGGATGGTCCAGATGTTGCCGGCGTCGATGAAAGCGCCCAGTTCAAGCACCCAGAAGAGTTTGGCGCGGTATTCGGCGCTGAAGATGAGGCGTATGTCGCCACACTGGTTGATGAAGTCGCTCGAGGAGTTCTTGCTCGGGTAGGCACCGGGCCCGAGGGTGCGCACGTTCCATCCCCTCACTCCGTTGGCGCCGCCGCCATAGAAACGTTTCTCGAAGGGTAGCATCTCGGAGTTGCCGTAGGGCACGCCCACGCCCACGCCGGCGCGCAGCGCCACGGAGTTGCGCTGGTCGAAGCGGTGTAGGAACGAATAGTCGGCGTCGATCTTGAAATATTGCGAATAGTGGATGCCGAATATCTTGTAGGGATCCTGATGGAAGTCGCTGCGGTGGGCGAAGATGCTGGAGATGGCGAAGAGCAGGTTGCCGGCAATCTCGGCGTTGAAGCGCACGGTGTAGATATTGCTCTGCATTGACTTGTCCCAGGGTGCGGGGTCGCGCTTGTTGCTGTGATACCATCGCCAGCCCATCCTCATGATGAAGTGGTCTTCATAGCTGTAGCGCAGCAGCGGGTTGTCGGGTGCTATCTGGTTGATGAAGTCGTAGGTGGATTCGGGCAGATAGACGTAGTTGATGTCGATCGGGGTGAAGGTGTGCTGGTTCTGTCGCCTGAAGTCGACCCATTTGTAGCTGAATCCGGCGGTGGATATGATGCGGGTGTATTCGGGTCGCTCCTGATAGCTGATCGAGAAGTTGGCCTCGGTCGAGGCCTGTATGCGGCGCCTGATGCGGTGGGAGATGGGGGCCTTGAACTCCGGCATCGAGATGCCGAGGTCGGCTGTGTATTCCATGTATCGGTTGTGGAGCAGACCGTCGAGATCGCCCGATATCGACTCGTAGCTGCCGCGTAGTTTTCCGGTGAAGGTCTCCGACCCGCGCCCGATGTTGCGGTGGGAATAGCTGAGGCCTACGGCCACACCGAGGTCGCCCTCCGAGTTGGTGCCCTCAAGCTCCACGCTCGCGGTCTGCGACTTGCCTGGAGTGAGCAGGATGTAGGCGTCGAGCAGTCCCGTGTCGCCTATGGAGCCGGCATGGCGGAAGGTGATGTTGATGAATTTCAGGATGCTGAGGCGGGAGAAGGCCCTGTAGGTGCGGTCGACGTCTTTCTGCACGAATTCCCCGCCGGGGGTGATGAAGCAGTTGTCGGCCACCACCGATGGCCGCAGATAGCGCGAAGCGCCGTAGATGATCTTTATCCCCTTGAAGAGGGTGGAGTCGCTGCCGATGGCCGATGCCGGGTCGTCGGCATTCACGGCGTCGGCATCCGTGATCACGGTCACCGTCCTCACAAGATATTTCGAATATATCTCCTCAGCCGCCTTGTGGCTCGACTTGGGAAGCGATATCCTCATCAGCAGGTCGGCCTGCGTGCTACCCTCTGTGGTGTCGGCCACGAATGTGATGCAGTCTTTCGAGAAATTATAATATCCGTTGTCGCGCAGCGAGTTGGTCACGAGCGTCTGCTGAGCCTCAAGCAGCTCGCGGGCGAGGGGGCTGCCCGGGGTGGTGACGAAGCGCGCGGAGTCACGCATCACGATGCTCTCCACCGCGCTGTCGGGAAACTCATAGCTTACTCCCGATATCAGTTTGCGGGGGCCGGGCGTGATGTTGTAGGTGAGCGCTATTTTCCTTTTGCGCTCGTTTTTCACCGAATCGAGCGTCACCCCGGAGTTGAAGTACCCTTTGTTGGCGAGAAACTGGGTGAGCTGCCGGGTGCTGGTTTCGGCCAGTTCCGGATTGTAGATCACCGGGGGCTCGCCGAGCTTCCGCATCCATTTGTTCCACCAGTTGGTGGAGTCCATTCCGCTCATATTGTAGAAACCGAGGCGGAACTTGATGCTCCACAGCATCTTGTGGTTGGGAAGCTGACGAATGTAGGCCTGCATCTCCGACACGTCGAGATTGTCGGCGCGAGCGGTCGAGTCGAGCCTTATGTTGACCTTGTCGAGCAGATAGCTGCCCTGCGCCACGTGTTTGCTCGACGAGCATCCGGAAAGGAGAGCCGTAAGAGCGGACACGACGCACACCAGGACGGCCATGAGGGTCGCCCGTAGCCGCCGCGGTGTCGTGGCAGGCTTGCAAAATAGGTATGTGCGCTTCGATGTCAAGGTTTTGTGCGGTCGGTTGTTATGCGGTTGGTTTTTATTTGTTTATGGATAGGAGCCGGTCGAGGAGGGCGCGGTTGTTGTTCAGTCGCGGAATCTTCCGCTGTCCGCCTAGTTTGCGGTTGCCGGCCGATGCGAGCCAACGGTCGAAGAGTCCCGGCTGCGCGGTGATGATCTCCGGCGGGTCGAGGAAAATGCCGTGTGCCCGCTTTGCCTGATAGTCGGAGTTTACGCTCTGGAGTGTCTTGTCGAGCACGTCGGCAAAAGCGGCCATCGACTGCGGCTTCTCTATCCATTCTATCAGCCATTGGTGATGTCCGCGCCTGTTGTCGTGAGCATAGTAGGGGCCGGCGGTGTAGTTGGCTATCGAGGCGCCGGTGGCGTCGCAGGCGGCCTCGATGGCGCGGTTGGCGTTGTCTTCCATCACTTCCTCGCCGAAGGCGTTGATGAAGCTGCGGGTGCGTCCGGCTATCCTTATCTTCACCGGGCTGGTGCAGGTTACGGTCACGGTGTCGCCCAGACGGTAGCGCCAGAGGCCGTTGCTGCTGCTTATCATCAGCTCGTAGGTCTTTCCTTGCTCCACCTCCCACGCGGCCAGCGGGCGTCCGCCGCCGAGGGGCTCGAACTCGTAGAATACCTTGCCGTCGAGTATCAGCAGCATCGAGTGGTCGGCGAAGTCGTTCTGGAAAGCGAAGAAACCCTCGCTTGCGTTGTAGGTCTCCATGAAGTGCATCTTCGCGGGGTCGGTGAGCGCCTCATATTCCTTGCGGTAGGGGCGGAAGTCGATGCCGCCGTGGAAGAAAACCTCCAGGTCGGGCCATACGTCGGAGATCCTCGAGGCCCCTTTTATGCGGCACACTTCCTTGATGACGGTGAGAAACCATGAGGGCACTCCGGAGATGTTGGTGATGTTTTCGCCGGCGGCGGCCTGCGAGAGGGCGGGCAGCTTCTCGCTCCAGTCTTCCATGAGTGCTATCCTCTTTTCGGGCACCCTCACCATGTCGGCGAGTTTCGGCATGCGGTCGATGAGCGTGGCGCTGAGGTCGCCCACCTTCACTCCCTGCTTCAGGTTGAGCTCGTTGGCGAAACTGCCGCCGAGTATCAGGCTCTTGCCCGAGAAAAGGCGGCTGCGCGGATTCATCTTCAGGTAGTGGGCCACGACGTCGCTCGTGCCGGGATAATGGTTGTGGCGGAGGCAGTCGTCGGTGATTGGCACGAATTTCGACTTGCCGCCGCTCGTGCCGCTGCTCTGGGCAAATCGGCGGCAGCGTCCGGGCCAAAGCACATCTTTCTCACCATCCACCATGCGCATGGCGAGAGGGCGTATGTCGTCGTATTCCACAGCGGGTAGCGACTCCACGAAGCGTGCCGCCGTGTCGGCCGACGCCAGCAGGTCGTCAAACCCGTATTTCCGGCCCGTCTCGGTGTGAGCGGCCTTGCGCAGCAGCCATTCGAGTTGCTGCCGCTGCAATTCCTCCACCTGCACATCCCATCGGGCGGTGCGGCGGGCTCTCGGAGCCATCACGAGTCGGGCTATTTGCGTAAAATCCATATTCAATATTCAGTTCCCGTCTTAAAGAAGCGGCCTGGCGTTTGCTGTCAGGGCACGGGGTCGTAGCCCGAGCCTCCCCAGGGATGGCAGCGGCAGATGCGCTTAAGCGTCAGCCAGCCCCCTTTGAGCGCGCCATGCTTCCTGATGGCCTCGATGCCATATTCGCTGCATGTAGGCACGAAGCGGCAGCTCGGCGGCGTGAGCGGCGAGATGGCCAGTTGATAGAATCGTATGATGCCTATAAGCAGCGCCTTGACGGGATTCATAATTTCTTGATTAATTTTTCGAGTCCGCGCCCCAATGCGGGATATATCACCTCCATCGGAGCGTTTTCCTTCGACATGTAGACAATGGCCACCGAGAGGGTCCTTATCTCGGGATTCTGCTCTATGAGCCGCCTGAGCGGTCGCCACTGGAGCCTGAAGGCCTCCCTGATGCGGCGGCGCATCAGCACGCGGTCTACGGCATGGCGGCGCTTCTTCTTCGGCACCGTGATCATCACCTGCACCGGGGCGATGAGGTCGGGCACCGCGCCGCGAAACGAGTTGGCCAGTTCTTCGTCAGAAAGGGCGTGGAACGTAAGCCTGAGCGGCCCGGAATAGACCGATTTCCCCTTGTCGAAGAGGTTGCCTACGAGCGTGCGGTGCCGCAGCTTGGCGCTCTTGCGGAGCGTCAGCCTTTCTTCGGCCGCAGGTGTGGTCGGCGGTACGGTGGCGGTATTGTCGGTGGTGTCAGTCATCTTTCAGTGCCAGTTTTAGGATGTCGTCGGGTGTCGACACAATGTGGTCGGCGCAAGCCTTGCGCAGCTCGGTGATGGGGCGGAAACCCCATGTCACTCCCACCGAGTCGATGCATGCGCGCCTTGCGGTCTCGATGTCTACAGCCGAGTCGCCCACGTGCATTGTCTGCGCCTTGGGGGTGGGGTGGGAGAGGAGCACCTGGAAGTCGATGCTCGGGTCGGGCTTCACTGGTCGGTCTTCGACCTGCCCGAGGATAGCCACGAAAGGAATGTCGGGGAAGAAATGGGTTACTATGCGGCGGCTTGCCGACTCATATTTGTTGGAGGCCACAGCGATGGCGATGCCGCGCGAGTGGAGCTCGGCCAGCAGTTCCGGTATGCCGGGATAGGGTTTGGTGTAGTCGGTGCAGTGCTCGTCGTAGTATTGGCGGAAGATGCCCAGCAGCTCCTCCACCTCCTCGGGCGAGGCATCGGGCTGTGCCCGCTCTATGAGTTTCCTCACTCCGTTACCTACCATGTAGGGGTATGCGGCGAGCGGATGCCTGCGGTAGCCTTTCGATTCAAGGGCATGGTTGCAGGCAGTCCCGAGGTCGGCGATTGTGTCGAGGAGAGTGCCGTCGAGGTCGAATATGATGAGCTTTTTCATTTTAAAGCGTTTGATTGCGTTTGGTTTCCACCGCGGTTGATGTTATCACTCCGTCGGCTGTGATGGTCTCTATGCTGTCGCCGGGCCGGATTTGGGAGACTGCGGTGACGGCTTTCCCTCCGGCGCGGGTTATGGTGTAGCCCCTGCGGAGAGTGGCCGTGGGCGATAGTACCTCCACGAGCTGCCCCAGATTCTCGAGCCGGAGCGCCTCTTTCTCCATTCGCGCCAGCGAGGCCATGCGCAGCGTGGTGGCAATGTTGGCCAGACGGGTGCGGTGGCGGTCGGTGACGTTTTTTGCCGCGAGTGGGAGGCGCGACGAGATGGAGCGCAGCTGCAGCCCGGCGTTGGCTATGCGGGCCGAGGCGGCCGCCGGTATCATTGTCTGCGCGGCCTGAAGCCTTATCTTCTCGCCGTTGAGCCGCTGCGAGGCGTAGGAGGCGATGCGGGTGGTGAGGTCCACAGCCTGCTGCCAGCGGGCGCCTACGGTGTCGATGAGCCATGCCGCTACGGCAGTGGGGGTCTTGCATCTGATGCAGGCTATATCGTCGAGCACGCACCTGTCGCGCTCATGCCCTATGCCTACGGCCACCGGGAGCGGGAAAGTGGCCACGCGGCGCGCAAGGTCAAGGTTGTCGAAGCCGTTCATGTCGGTGGTGGCTCCGCCGCCGCGGATTATGACCACGCAGTCCCATCCGGCGATGGAGCGGGTCTGCTCCACAAGGTCGAGCGCCGCCATCACGCTGTCGGCGGTCTTCTCCCCCTGCATCACTGCCGGAAATAGCAGTGTGTGGAATTCCACTCCGAGGGGATTGGCCTGCAGCTGATGGATGAAGTCGCCGTATCCGGCGGCTTTTTCCGAAGAGATCACCGCCACCCGAAGCGGGGGCTCGGCGATGCGTAGCCCGCGGTTGCGTCCGATCACTCCTTCCTTCTGCAAGGCGGCCAGTATCTCGCGCCTGATGCGCTCGAGGTCGCCCATGGTGTAGGAGGGGTCGATTTCGCCTACGTTGAAGCTCATGCCGTAGCTGCTGTGATAGTTGATGCCGCCATAAAGCATCACTTTCAGCCCGTTGGCCAGCTCCTGGCCTGTGGCGGCCAGGAATTTGTGGCGGATGTGGAGGTAGCGGTTGGCCCAGATTGTGGCCCTCATGCGGGCGATGGTGGTGCCCGACGGGTCTTTCTCGATAAGGGTCATGTAGCAGTGGCCGCCGCTCGTGGAGAGGTCGGAAATCTCGGCCGACACCCACGTGCCGAGCAGCACAGGCTGCCTGGTGAGAGCCTGCGCCACATATCCGGCCAGTTGCGACAGGGTGAGCGCAACGGGCAATTCCGTACGGTCGTGACATTCCATATTGCAAAATTAATGAAAATAATCCGAACTTCATATTTTTCAGGCTCTCTTATTTGCGGGGTTAACGAAAATTTATTAACTTTGCAATGCAAACCGCCCCACACAGCGGGCGGTGCGGGAAATTACATTGCCTTGGCAATTCGGCGCAGAGGTGCTGAAAGCAATGGGACGGCTCTTTTCCCGCCTCAAATGTAGATATATTCTGCGTCCCGTCTTGCAGACTCAGATTCCAATCCGCGGTGCCGGCATGGCTCCGCAGGACAGGGATATGGATCTTGCCGGAGGGAATAATTGTATGTAATTGAAAAGAACAGCAGCGTCTGACCTCCCTGAGGTGCAGACGCTTTTTTTAATAAAACTCACGAACCTTACATTGAAGTGATGAAGTCGTTGAAACGACTTCATCAGTTGAAGAAAGTTGAAGAAAAACAATTAAGATGAAAAGAAAAGCAACGATTCTGATGGCTGCCTTGGCCTTGGTTGCGGCGGCTATGCCCGAAGTCGCTGTGGCTCAGCAGACTTTGGTAGCCCCTGTGGATTCTTCTGTCAATCTGCGTTCTACGGGCGACTACGTGCCGGCTCAGATGGCCAAGGATGGCAAATGCCTGCTCACTTTCACCGATTTCGATAAGGAAACCGGCCTGATGACGGCTACCTCCATCGACGGCACCCTTGCTCCGGTGGCCGACCTGCGTATCTCCTCGCCTGCCGACTGCTACAACAGTTTCATGGGCGGCCGTGGGTTCATGAAAATGAATTGGGACACAGTGGAACGCGACACTCTTTCCGCTCCTCCAAGTCCGATGGATTTTGCGATGGTAGAAGACTTTCTCGCCAATAATAAAGGCGTCAAGGTGCATTTTGAAGCCAAGTATGTGGTAGATCCGACCACAAGCGATGGCGGGGTGTACGTGACGGATGAGTCGTATAAGGAAATAGACGGCGTTAAGGTGCCATGGTGGTTTTTCGTGCTGACTAACTCAGGCTACTTGATAGAGGTGAAATGCTCAGGCAACTGCGCTTTGGAGTATGAATATGAGAATCAGCCGAGGGTAGAATATGTAAGCCCCTTGCTCTCACCCGGATTCTATGACTACGACAATGGCCTATCTACTCTTGGCCGGGTATCGCTCACGCAGACCTTGCTCAACGATGACGATGCGTTCGAATATTTCTCTCCGGTTTGCGTTGAGCCTGTGGTAAGTGGCGGTGTATGGCCATACACAGGATACTTATATGACATAGACGGAACCTTTGCGTATGAATTTTCAAGTGAGCATTTCAGCGGGATTAGTGGCGCAAAGGGCTTCCGGATCATGAGAGAGGATGGCACAGAACTTCAGAGCGTGCTTTTCGGAGAGGATCTAACTTCGAGTGGCTTTGATTTCATGACCATCATATTCTTCGGCGGCGAAAGATATCTGAGTTGCGCGGTTGGCGGCAAGACTATTCTCTACAGGCTGAATTCCGCAGTAGGCACGGTGGAGAAAGTGGCTTCATTCAACAACAGGGTCTATCCCACATTGGTGACACCCGACGGTATGGTCAACGTAGAGTTTGGCGAAGCCGGTAAGGTGACCGGTGTGGGCGTGTGGAATGTAGCCGGCACCAAAGGCTACAATTCAAAGGTGGATCCCGACCAGCGCTCGATGTCGATCCCGGCATCGCGGCTGAGCAAGGGACTAAATATCGTCACCCTTTCCGGAAATGACGGACAGCAGTCGTCTACTAAAGTGATAGTTAAATAATTGAGAGTTGATGTTCCGGGCGGGGCGTTCACTTGGTGGATTGCTTCCGCCCGGATGTTCAGCACTATATAAAATTATATATACAGGATTATATAAAAGAAAAAATAGCGACAATAAATAATGGAAATGACCACAGCTTGCAGATGATAAAGACTTGCATATAGAGTCAGCCGGCTCCCTGAGAAAGGAAGCCGGCTGCAATCTTTTTATACTTGTTATGTCGATTCTTTACGGCGATTTTTGCTTTGCTTTTCGCCTCTTGATTATTATCGCGGGTTATGACGCGGCGGATATCAGGCCTCGTCGGAAGCGAATTCCATCAGATAAGCCTTGATGAACTCATCGATTTCGCCGTCCATCACGGA
Source organism: Bacteroidales bacterium (assembly GCA_030524805.1). GTDB lineage: Bacteria > Bacteroidota > Bacteroidia > Bacteroidales > Muribaculaceae > Lepagella. The sequence goes on from JAUNFY010000018.1 coordinate 31,128, forward strand.
GTTTACATCCGAAGTCTGGTAGTTGGTGCGGTGGTCTTTCACGCGGCGGTCGTCGAAGACGTAGCTGCGGATCTGCGATCCCCATTCTATCTTCTTCTTTCCTGCTTCCACCTTGGCCTGCTCTTCGAGGCGATGGTTCATCTCCTTCTCGTAGAGTATGCTCTTGAGGTGACGGAGTGCGTTTTCCTTGTTTTTAGGCTGGTCGCGTGTCTCGGTGTTTTCAATCAGGATTTCCTCTTCCTCTCCGGTGTAGGGGTCTTTATACTGATAGCGGAGTCGGACGCCCGATTCCACCTTGTTGACGTTCTGACCGCCGGCGCCGCCTGAGCGGAACGTATCCCACGAGATTCGCGCCTGCTCCACGTTGATTTCAATGGTGTCGTCGACGAGCGGGGTGACAAACACCGATGCAAACGACGTCATTCGTTTGCCCTGGGCGTTGTAGGGGCTCACGCGCACGAGGCGGTGCACTCCGTTCTCGCTCTTGAGATATCCGTAGGCATAGTCGCCCTCGATGTTGATCGTCACCGACTTGATGCCGGCGTCGTCGCCTTCGAGCAACTGTGCTATCGAGGTCTTGTAGCCGTGGCGCTCGGCATAGCGCAGATAGAGGCGCATCAGCATCTGTGCCCAGTCCTGGCTCTCGGTGCCGCCGGCTCCGGAGTTGATCTTCAGCACCACTCCGAGTTTGTCTTCCTCGCGGCGCAGCATGTTGCGCAGCTCAAGGTTCTCGATGTCGGCCATCACTTTGGCATACTGGCTGTCGACTTCCTCCTCGCTCACGAGCCCTTCCTTGATGAAGTCGAAAGCGAGATGCAGTTCCTCCACCTGCTTTTCAAGAGCCTGATACGAATCGATCCAGAAATGGAGGTCCTTGATTTTCTTCATCTGTGCCTCGGCCTTCACGCGGTCTTCCCAGAAGTCGGCCACGTGGGTGCGAAGTTCCTCTTCCTCGACCTCAATCTTCTTCGAATCGATGTCGAGATATCGTTTGAGCGCCTCGGTGCGTTGATCGGCGTCCTTGAGTTGTTCCTGTGTTATCATATTGTCGGTGTGATGTAGCTGTTTAGTGTATTATGCTTTGCTTTTTGCACGCACTGTCTTCTTTTTCGGCGCGGCATCCTGCTGTGCCATAAGCCGCTCGATGTCTTCGTAGGTGAGCGCCGCGGGGTCGGTGCCTTTCGGTATCTTGTAGTTCACCTTCTTCTTTGCTCCGGCGCGGAGGCAGGTGAAGTAGGGGCCGAAGCGGCCGTTGAGCACCTCTATCTCGGGATGTCCTTCGAAGCTCTTGATGTGTTTGTTGGCCTCCGTTTCCCGTTTTTTCTCTATCAGTTCGATCGCCTCCTGCTCGGTGATGGTCATGGGCGACATGTCTTTCGGTATCGACACGAAAATGGAGTTGTGGCGGATGTAGGGGCCGAAGCGGCCTACTGCGGCCGTGATGTCCTTGTCTTCAAAGGTGCCCACCTTTCTCGGGAGCTCGAAAAGCTTCAGCGCTTCCTCGAGCGTGATGGTCTGCACGCTCTGGTCGGGCTGCAGCGAAGCGAAGAGCGGTTTCTCTTCGTCGGATGCCTCGCCGATCTGCACCACAGGTCCGAACCGTCCGATCTTCACCGATACGGGGCGGCCGGTCTTCGGGTCGGTGCCCAGCGCGCGTTCTCCCACCTTGTGCTCCATCTTGAGCGAGTTCATCTTCTCGATCTCGGGGTGGAATCCGCTGTAGAAATCCTCCATCTCGTTTTGCCATGCGAGGTTGCCCTCGGCGATGTCGTCGAATTTCTCCTCAATCTTTGCGGTGAAGTTATAGTCGAGGATGTCGGGGAAATATTCAGTCAGGAAGTCGTTGACCACCATTCCGGTGTCGGTCGGGATAAGTTTTCCCTTTTCCGATCCGGAGAGCACGTTCTTGGTGTGGCTCTTTATCTTGCCTCCTTTCAGGGTGAGCATCCTCAGTTGTGTGGGGGTGCCTTCCTTCTCGCCCCGCTTCACGTATTCGCGGTGCTGGATGGTGGAGATGGTAGGCGCGTAGGTCGACGGACGTCCGATGCCGAGCTCCTCCATCTTCTTCACGAGCGAAGCCTCAGTGTAGCGTGCGGGAGCCTGGGTGAAGTCTTCGGTGGCGGTGATTTCCTTGGCGTCGAGCATGTCGCCGGCCTGCATGGCGGGGAGCGAAGTGTCTTTGTCGAGACCTGCCGACTGGTACACTTTCAGGAAGCCGGGGAATTTTATCACTTCCCCTTCGGCCTTGAACACACCCTTTTCGGTGTCTTCAGCATGGCTTCCGGCCGGCACGATGGCGATGTCGACGCTTGTCTTCTCAATCTCGGCGTCGGCCATCTGCGATGCCACGGCGCGTCGCCAGATGAGGTCGTAGAGTTTCTGCTCGCGTGCGTCGCCCTCGATGGTGCGGTTGCTGATATATGTGGGGCGGATTGCCTCGTGGGCTTCCTGCGCACCCTTCGAGTTGGTGTGGTAATGGCGCGTCTTCAGGTAATCCTCGCCCATGTCGCTGCGGATGGCCTGCGCGATGTCGTTGAGGGCCAGCTGCGAGAGGTTGGTGGAGTCGGTACGCATGTAGGTGATGCGTCCGTCTTCATATAGTTTCTGGGCGATGACCATAGTCTGGTTGACCGAGAAACCCAGTCGGCGCGACGCCTCCTGCTGCAGGGTGGAGGTGGTGAAGGGGGGATATGGCATGCGCTTGGCGGGCCTCACGCTCACGTCGCTGATGCGGAATCCTGCACCGGCGCAAATCTTCAGCATCTCCTCGGCTTCCTCTTCCGTCTTGAGGCGGCGGGTGAGGTCGGCCTTCACGGTGCTTCCGGAGGCTTCAAACTGACCTTGGATCCTGAAATATGATTCGGGGGTGAAGGCGTCGATCTCCTTTTCCCTCTCGCATATCAGGCGCACGGCGACGCTCTGCACGCGTCCGGCCGAAAGCGACGGCTTGATTTTCTTCCAGAGCACGGGGCTGAGCTCGAAACCGACTATGCGGTCGAGCACGCGGCGTGCCTGCTGGGCGTTGACGCGGTCGATGTCGATGCTGCGCGGATTCTCGATGGCGTTGAGTATTGCCGGTTTTGTGATTTCATGAAACACAATTCGCCGCGTGGTCTCCGGTTTGAGCCCGAGCACTTCGTAGAGATGCCAGGCGATGGCCTCACCCTCGCGGTCCTCATCAGATGCGAGCCATACCATGTCGGCCTTCTTGGCAGCCTCTTTCAGGCGGCGCACGAGGTCTTTCTTATCGGCGGGAATCTCATATTCCGGTGCGAAATTATTGTCAAAATCAATGGCGATTCCTTTCTTTTTCAGGTCGCGTATATGTCCGTAGGATGAGAGGACTGTATACCCCTTCCCGAGGAATTTTTCGATGGTCTTGGCTTTGGCTGGAGACTCGACAATTACAAGATTATTCATAAAGTGTTAAAAATCAATCTATGAAAACCGGCGCCAGGTGGTTATGACCGTGACAGCCGTCATATCGTGGCGCAAAATTAATACTTTTATTTTACAAACACAATATTAAGGTGTAATGTTTTCATATTTTTTCCGCTGTCGCGTTTTTGGCCATCGGGCGTCTCAATAGCGGTAGCCGCCTTCGGCAATGAGCCGTTTGTCGTCTTCCACTTTCGAGCCAATGGTGGTGAGCATGTCGCCCATGATGCTGCCGTTCATGCCTATGCGGAGCGCCCGCAGCTGAGTCTCCCTCGAGAGCTTCGCGCGGCCTCCGGCAAAGCGCAGTGTGGCGCCGGGGTGGATCATCCGGAAGAAGGCGAGGGTGAGCAATACTTCCTCTTCGTCGAGAGGTTCCTGATTTTCCAGAGGTGTGCCGGGAATGGGGCAGAGGATGTTGATTGGTATCGACGCCGGCTCCACGCGCAGCAGTTCAAGCGCGAGCTCTATGCGCTGGCGGCGCGTCTCGCCCATGCCGATGATTCCGCCCGAGCATACGTCCATGCCCACTTCCTTGGCGGCACGGATGGTGCATATCTTGTCTTCCACGGTGTGAGTGGTGCAGAGGGTGCTGAAGTAGGAGGGTGCCGCTTCGAGGTTGCAGTGGTAGCGGCTCACTCCGGCTTCATGCAGTTTGCTGAGCTCCTCCTTGTCGAGCAGTCCCATCGAGGCGCACAGCCCCAGCCCCCCTTCGCGCTTCAGGTCGCGGTAGTAGGAGCATACGGTTTCGAGGTCCTTGCCGGTCATTTTCCGGCCGCTCGTCACGAGCGAGAATCTCTTGATGCCGGCCTTGCGGTTGGCCTCCGCCATCTTCAGGCATTCCTCGCGGCTCACGAGCGGATATGTGTCGATGTTCGTTTTGAAATGTGCCGACTGGGCACACCATTTGCAGTTTTCCGGACATTTTCCCGAGCGGGCGTTGATGATGGAGCAGGAGTCGAAATCGCGCGGGCAGAAGGCCCGTGAGATTTCTTCGGCGGCATCGAGCAGCGCCCCGTATTGGTCGCGTTCTATCCCGCAGAGTGAGAGCGCTTCGTCGGCCGTAAGCCTGCCGCCCTCCAATATCTTGTTTTTCAATTCTTCTATTCTGACCATAGTCGTGGTTGGTTAAAATACCGGTATAGTTAAAATACCGGCTGCAAAATTACTCAAAAAATTCCAATTCCCCATCTCCCTCCCCGAAAATCCTGCACCGACCTTGGGGATGGATAAGAAAAAGCCTCCGCCCCCTTTTTTCAGGAAGGGGCATGAGGCGCGGGAGTTTTAATTCGGGCTTCCGCCCTCACACGGCTTCCCCTGATTTTTTATCGACTTTAAGTGAAGAGAGAGCCGGCTGAATGGCAAAAAAAGCCTTTCAATCGTTATATAAGTATATGCCTGAGTGGTTGAGGATGCGATTTCAGTAGATTTTTCGCGCTTCTTCCCGGGCTGAATGCCTTATTAAAACGAATGGAAAATGGCAAATAAACTTGTAGAAATGATTCGCCGTCAGGCGGATAAATATGTCGACCGCGAAGCTTTCCGCTATTGCCGCCGCAAGGCTGGCGAGTGGCTCCCCACAAGCTGGGAGGAATTCCGCGCTCAGATTGATGTGGCTGCCCGTGCCCTGGCCCGCCTGGGCGTGAAGGAGAAAGACAGCATCGCGATCTGCTCCAACAACAATCCCTGCATCCTCATCACGGAATTCGCCGGATTCCGCAACCGCCTCGCCTGCATCCCGCTCTATTCGAGCAGCAGCCAGGGTCAGTATGATTTCATCGTCGAAAACGGTCAGGCGAGGGTGCTCTTCGTAGGCGACTCCAACCAGTATCCGCTTGCCTACAATTATTGGAAAAAACATCCGGAGCAGATTGAGAAGATAGTGATCTTCAAGAGCGACGGCTTCACTCCGAACGCCGACGACAAGGCGACAATCTCCTGGGACGAATTCATGCAGACCGGCCTCGAGGCAGGCGACGAGGTGATCGACCTCGTGGACCAGCGCACGGCGCGCGGCCTGCCTGACGACATCGCGACCCTCATCTACACCTCCGGCACCACCGGCGAGCCCAAAGGAGTCTGCATCAGCCATGCCAACTATGATGCCGCCATGGAGGCGCACCTCAAGTTCCTCACCAATGTCAACGACAAGCAGCTCTCGATGTCGTTCCTGCCGATGAGCCACATCTTCGAAAAGGCATGGTGCTATTTCTGCCTGACAAAAGGTATACGCATCGCGGTCAACGAAGATCCGCGTATCATCCAGGACACGATAAAGGAAGTGCGCCCCAACCTCATGACGTGTGTGCCGCGTTTCTGGGAGAAGGTATATGCCGGAGTGAAGGAAAAAATCTCCGGCATGAGCAAACTGCAGCAGATGATGGTGGGCCGCGCCATAAGGGTGGGCTATCGCCGCAATCTCGGTTTCAAACGAGAAGGAAAACCGGTGCCCGCTTTGCTCGAGAAGGAATACCGCTTCTGGGACAAGAAAGTTTTCTCACTCGTGAAGAAGACCATCGGCATCCCCGACCCGGTGATGTTCCCCACGGCAGGAGCCGCCCTCAGCCCGCGCATCACGGAATTCATGCAGTCGATCGGCATCAACGTCATAATCGGATATGGACTGAGCGAGACCACTGCCACCGTGTCGGCATTCCCCTTCGTAGACTATGAGATAGGCACCGTAGGCAAACCGCTGCCGATGGTGAAGGTGAAAATCGACACCAACGGCGAGATCCTCGTGAAAGGACCCACCGTGACGGCCGGCTATTACAATAATCCCGACGCCAACGCCGAGGCCTTCACCAAAGACGGATGGTTCCGCACGGGCGACGCCGGATATTTCACCGAAGGCGGCTCGCTTGTGCTCACCGAGCGCGTGAAGGATCTTTTCAAGACCTCCAACGGCAAATACATTGCGCCGCAGCTCCTCGAGAGCCGTCTGGCCGAAAACAAATTCATCGACGAGATCGCAGTGATCGGCGACAAACGCAAATACGTCACCGCCCTTATCGTGCCCAACCTCGAGCAACTGAAAGCCTGGGGCGTGCTCAACAATGTTGATTCGTCCGACCTCAAGGCCTTCCTTGCCGACGAGCGGGTGCTGGGGATGCTGATGTCGGAGATAGATGAGCTTCAGAAAGATCTGGCCAAGTATGAACAGATAAAGAAGATAACGCTTCTGCCCAACCATTTCTCGCTCGCGCATGGCGAGGTGACCAACACCATGAAGGTGCGCCGCTCGGTAGTGGCGAAACATTATGCCAAGGAAATCGAGGCGATGTATGACGGCACTCCCGTCGACGCGCCCCTAATACCCGAGGAGAAATGAACGAAATGCTCGCAAAGCATACGGTGAGCGACAGCTTCACCATCCGCGAGACTCTCGTGGCGCTCAACGGCCTCAGTGGCGACGCCATGACCCTCTTTGCGGTGGATGAGGCAGGACGCCTTACAGGAAGTGTCACCGACGGCGATATACGGCGTGCCCTGATTGCCGGGCATTCCACCGACGACCTCACGCGCGACATCGCTTTCCGCCGATACACGTCGCTCGCTGCCGACGCCTCGCCCCGCGAGCGCTATGCCACGGTGGCCGAGGCCCGCCGCAGGAAAATCAACCTGCTCCCGGTGCTGTCGGCCGACGGCGTGCTCACCGACATTGTCGACCTCCGCAAGATAAAGGCTGCCATTCCGGTAGATGCAGTGCTCATGGCAGGGGGCCGCGGCGAACGCTTGCGCCCGCTCACGCTCCAGACTCCGAAACCTCTGCTTGAAGTGGGGGGCAAACCGATCATCGACTATAATGTGGAGTCGCTGCTCAGGCATGGAGTGCGCCGGGTTTATGTCACGGTCAACTATCTCAAGGAGCAGATAATCCGTCATTTCGACGACCCGAAATGGGAAGGACGGGTGGTCTGCATAGAGGAGCCGCGCCGTCTCGGCACCATGGGGAGCGTGGCGCTCATCGACGACCTCGCGAGCGAGCAGGTGATAGTGATGAACTCCGACCTGCTCACCAACATCGACTTCGAACGCCTCTGGCGCCACCATGTGGATGCTGAGGCCGCGCTCACCATAGCCACAGTGCCCTATACGGTGTCGGTGCCTTTCGCTATCCTCCGCACCGACGGCGACCGGGTGACGGGCCTGGAAGAAAAGCCCACTTTCAATCATTTTGCCAACGCAGGCGTTTATATATCGGAGCGACGTGCTCTCGAGGGCATTGCAAAGGGAGAATATCTTGATGCTCCCGACTTCGTGGAGTCGCTGATCGCCGGCGGGCAAAAAGTGTCGCATTTCGCTATCGAAGGCACATGGATCGACATCGGCAGCCCCGACGACTTCCGCTACGCCAACGAAATAATGCGCACCATCGAGTTCTGACTCGTCCTCCTCTTTTTCTAACCCCAAAAATTGAATCAATCCATGGCCGAATCAAATTTCATAGACTACGTCAAGATTCTTTGCCGCTCGGGCAAAGGAGGTGCCGGAAGCCGGCACTATCATCGTGCCAAATATATCCCTAAGGGAGGCCCCGACGGCGGCGACGGCGGTCGCGGCGGCCATATAATCCTGCGTGGCAACCGACATAAGTGGACCCTCCTCGACCTGCGCTACCAGCGGCATATCTTCGCTACCGACGGACAGAGCGGCGGCGAGAACCGCAGCACCGGCAAGGACGGCGAAGACCGCATCATTGAAGTGCCGGTAGGCACCACCGTGTTTGATGCGCAGACGGGAGAATACCTGTGCGAAATCACCCGCGACGGCGAGGAAATCAAGCTGCTGAGGGGCGGCAAGGGTGGCCGTGGCAACGTGCACTTCGCCACATCCACCAACCGCGCTCCCCGTTATGCCCAGCCCGGACAGCCTGCCATCGAGAAGGAAGTGGTGCTTGAGTTGAAACTGCTCGGCGACGTGGGTCTTGTCGGTTTCCCGAATGCCGGAAAGTCGACACTTCTCTCCGCCATCTCGGCCGCAAAGCCGAAGATAGCCGACTATCCCTTCACCACCATGGAGCCGAGCCTCGGCATCGTCAGCTATCGCGACGGACAGAGCTTCGTCATGGCCGACATCCCGGGTATCATAGAGGGTGCCAGCGAAGGTAAGGGCCTCGGACTCCGTTTCCTGCGCCACATCGAGCGCAACGCCGTGCTCCTCTTCATGATTCCGGCTGACTCGCAGGATATCAGGAAAGACTACGAGATTCTGCTCAACGAGCTCAAGCAGTTCAATCCCGAGCTGGCGGATAAAAGCCGTGTGCTCGCCATCTCGAAGAGCGACATGCTCGACGACGAGTTGCGCGAGGCTCTTCAGGCTGAACTGCCCGAAGGGGTGCCCTCGGTGTTCATCTCCGCTGTCACCGGTCAGGGCCTCACCGAGCTGAAGGACCTCTTGTGGAGAGAGATCAATTCTGAAGAGAATCTTGCCGTCTCCACCATCACCCACCGCAATCTCGACCGCCATCACAGGGTGGAGGAAGAAGATGAATTCATCTTCCAGCAAGACGACGATGAGGATGAAGACTGGATGCCGGAGACCGATGAGGAATGGGCCGACGAATTCTGGGACGAGGAGCAGTCGCTCTCGGAAGGCGACGGCAAGAATGCCTGGCGAGGCGCGAAGAAAGGTACCGGAAAATGAGTTCACAGACGCTTCTGCAACTCGACATCGAAAGCATCCTGAAAGGCCGCATCCCAAGGTCGAAAGAGCGTTTTGTGCCCAATTTCCTCTACAAGGGCCTCGCCGCCATGATACATCAGGACGAACTCAACGAGATGCTGCGCCGGGGTTTCCCTTCGGAGGGCAGCGAGTTCGCCCACAAGCTGCTGCAGCATCTCGGCATCGAGGTGGAGGTGGAGGGAAAGGAGAATCTTCCCCCGGCCGGCCACCGCACGGTCTTTGCCTGCAACCATCCCCTCGGCGGCCTCGACGGAATAGCGCTCATCGACGTTCTGGGCAGCCATTACCGCGATGAGAACATCCGGTTTATGGTCAACGACCTGCTGATGAACGTGGCGCCGTTGAGCCCGGTGTTCATTCCTATCAACAAATACGGCAGCCAGGCCCGTGAGTCGGTGGATATCATCAACCGTGAGTATGCCTCCGACCGCAATATGGTGGTGTTTCCGGCCGGCCTCGTGTCGCGCCTTCAGGATAATGGCTGCGTCGAAGACCTCACGTGGCAGAAAGCGTTTGTGGTGAAAGCGTTTGAATACGACCGCGACATCGTCCCGGTAAGGTTTGTCGCGCTCAACCGCAAGCGTTTCTATCGTTTCGCGCGTTGGCGCAAGAAATTGGGTATCAAGGTCAATCTGGAGCAGGCCACGCTTCCGGCCGAACTGTGCGCCGCCCGCGGCCGGAAGTTCAAGGTCATCATAGGGCGCCCCGTGAAAATCCGCGACCTCAGGGCCCGCAAACTACCCCACGTGAGGGCTGCCGCCTACATCCGCGACCTCGTATATTCACTCCGACGCCCCGAAAAAATCTGAATAGTAGTTGTCTTATTGGATTTTTATTGTTAAATTTGCATCGCTAAGGTTTGCGACGCGCCTTTCGGCCGGCTTTTGTGGTGAGTGTCGGCGCGTAAATTTTGCAATATTAAGTATAAGATTATGACTATCAACGAAGTTCAAGACGAGATAATAGAAGAGATGGAAGGCATGGACGACTGGCTCGACCGGTATGCCTACATCATCGACCTGGGAAATACGTTGCCGCCTATTCCCGACGACCTGAAGACTCCTGCCAACCTCATAGAAGGTTGCCAGAGCCGCGTATGGATTGATGCGCGCGACATGCCCGACGGCAAGATCCATTTCGAGGCTGATTCCGATGCCCTGATAGTGAAAGGTATCGTGGCGCTCCTCATCCGGGTGCTCTCCGACCGCACTCCCGATGAGATTTTGGGAGCCGACCTCTATTTCATCGACCGCATCGGCCTCAGCGAGCACCTCTCGCCGACGCGTAGCAACGGCCTCGTGGCGATGGTGCGCCAGATACGCAACTATGCCACAGCCTTCAAGCTGATCGGCGGCTGAGGCGGCCCGGATTATCCTTGGAAATCATGAATAAACATGGGAAATCATGGATATTCATGGAAATCATGGGCGATGATGAATCCTTCAATAGACAACAATAATAACCCCTAATAAAAATCCACTGAGTTATGTTCAAGAACCAACCTGCAGGACTCTATGTGCTCGCTCTCGCGAACACGGGCGAACGATTCGGTTACTACACGATGCTTGCCATTTTCCTGTTCTTCCTCCAGGCCAAATTCGGCTTCGACGCCACCTGGACCGGCCAGATTTTCTCAATCTTCCTGGCTCTCGTGTATTTCATGCCCGTCCTCGGCGGTTGGCTCGCCGACCGATGGAGCTTCAACAAATGCGTGCTCGCCGGCATAGCCGTGATGTTTGTCGGCTACGCCCTGATGTCGGCTCCGACTCCGGTGCGCAGCAACACCTCCTTCCTCGTGCTGCTGGCAGCCCTTCTGCTGATAGCCACCGGCACCGGACTCTTCAAAGGCAACCTTCAGGTGATGGTGGGCGACCTCTACAACAACAGCAAATATGGCGATAAGCGCGACGCCGCTTTCTCGCTCTTCTACATGGCCATCAACCTCGGCTCGATGTTCGCGCCCGGCGCGGCCATCGCGCTCAAGAACCTCGCGCTCAAGAACGCCGGATACCTCTCCAACAACCCTATGGCGGCGACGGTAAGCAACTGGTGTCTTGACACCAACGGCTTCACCAACATGCCGACCGATCAGGAGACACTCAAGAGCATGACCGACTTCGCCGTGAAGAACGGCATGGAGCAGGGTTCCGACCTCGCCACATGGCTCACCGGATATCTCCAGACTTTCGCCGACAGCTGCACCGTGCAGTTCGGCTCGCTGACCGAGTTTGCCGGCGGCTACATATCGGCTTTCTCCACCGGTTGCACCTACGCTTTCTCGCTGGCATGTGCCTCCCTCATCGTCAGCTTCCTCATCTACACTCTCGGACGCCGCACCTACAAGCATATCATCACCGACGCCCCGAAAGCCGCTGACGGCAAGAAAGCACCGGTTGCAAGCAATGAGCCGGAACTCACTCCGGAGCAGACCAAGCAGCGCGTGGTGGCTCTCTTCCTCGTCTTCGCAGTGGTGATCTTCTTCTGGATGGTATTCCACCAGAACGGACAGACTCTCACCGAATTTGCCAAGAGCTGCACCGCCTCAGTGTCGGGCTCATGGACCCGCATCGGCTTCAACCTCGGCGCACTCGCAGCGATAGCCGCAGGCGTGTATGCCCTTTTCTCATTGATACAGTCAAAGACAAGCAAAGGCAAACTAATCAGCGGTGTCATCCTCGCAGTCTGCGCCGGCATCGTGATCTGGCTCTACAACGGCATGCCTGCCGAACTCACCGACATCGACCCCGCCGCCTACCAGCAGTTCAACCCCTTCTTCGTGGTTGCCCTCACTCCCTTCTCCCTGGCCCTCTTCGGCTGGCTCAACCGCAAAGGCAAGGAACCCTCTGCACCGCGCAAGATCGGCTACGGCATGATCACCGCCGGAGTGGCATATCTCGTGATGGTGTTCGGATCGCTCTCGCTTGTAGGCACCAACGGTGAGGTATCCACCAACTGGCTCATCTCCACCTATCTGCTTCTGACATTCGCTGAGCTTCTGCTCTCGCCGATGGGCATATCGTTTGTCAGCAAGGTGGCTCCTCCGAAGCTGAAGGGCGCCATGATGGGCGGATGGTTTGCCGCCACTGCCGTAGGCAACTATCTGGTATCGATCCCGATGCTCCTCTGGGGCAAGATCCCCGTATGGACCATCTGGACCATCCTCATCGCATTGTGTCTGCTCTCGGCAGCCTTCATATTCTCACAGATGAAGAAACTCGAGGCCGCTACCGGCGACATGCCGCAGCCCGTGCCCGACGATACTCTGGCCGACCCTGCGGAATAAGAAAAGAATGATAAAGGGGACGCACCACAGTGCGTCCCCGACTTTAAAACATAACCTCAATCCTCATTTTTTTTTAACTCACAATACCTAACCCCTAAACCTTAACCCTTAACCCGCAAGTTTCGCCTTGCGAGACTTGCGTTGACGATATTATGGCAAACAATTCTGAATTCAGCAGCAAGCTCGGAATCATAGCAGCCACAGTGGGAAGCGCGGTAGGCCTCGGCAATATCTGGCGTTTCCCGGCCGAGACACAGGCCAATGGCGGAGCGGCATTCCTGCTGATATATGTGGTGTGTGTACTCTTTTTCGGCATCCCCGTGATGTTGGGAGAGTTCGTGATCGGACGCGCCGGACGCAGCGACGCAATCAACAGTTACAAAAAACTAAGTCCCGACAAGCCCTGGTGGGTTGCCGGCCTCTTCGGAGTGGTGTGCAGCTACCTCATCCTCACATTCTACATGGTGGTGTCGGGCTGGACCATGGAATACCTCTACCAGTCGATAACGGGCGAACTCTTCCGTCCGCTCGAGGGAGTGGAGGAAGGTAGCAATGTGCAGTTTCTTCAGCGGATGGATGAATATGTGTCGGGGGTGTGGCCTCCGATGATATGGACATGGATCAACATTGCGGTCTGCGGGCTCATCCTCTCGATGGGAGTGCAGAAGGGAATAGAGAAGGCGAGCAACATCATGATGCCCATGCTCTTCGTGATTCTCATCGTGCTGTGCATCTCGGCCATGACGCTGCCTAAGGCATCGGAAGGCCTGGCCTATTTCTTCAACCCCGATTTCTCAAAGATCACGCCCAAGGTCTGGATCAGCGCCCTCGGGCAGGCTTTCTTCTCGCTCAGCCTCGGCATGGGCACCATGATCACTTACGCAAGCTATTTCAAGAAAGACACCAACCTGATGCAGACGGCCGTCACAGTGTCGGGAATAGGCATCTTCGTAGCCATTCTCGTGGGTATGATCATCTTCCCCGGCGTGATGTCGTTCGGTCTGGAAGGGGAGTCGTTCAAGGGGAGCACCCTTGTGTTTGTAACCTTCCCTGAGATATTCAACCGGATGTGGTGTCCGCAGCTGTGGTCGATACTGTTCTTCACGCTCCTTGCAGTGGCCGCCATCACGAGCAGCATCTCCATCTCGGAAGTGTCGATAGCCTATTTCTGCGACCATTACGGCATGAAGCGCAAGATGGCCACTGTGATTGTGATGCTTCCTCTCATGGTGCTCGGCGCCCTGTCGTCGCTCAGCAACGGTGTGCTCTCCGACATGACACTCTTCGGCTTCACCATCTTCAGCGGATGCGACGCGCTTACGGCCGATGTGATAATGCCTTTGGGAGCCCTGATAATGTCGGTCTTCCTCGGATGGTTCGCGCCGAAAAACCTGATAAGGGAGCAGCTGACCAACGGAGGAAAACTAAAAGGATATTTTGTCGCCCCGGTGATATTCCTTCTCAAGTGGGTGACGCCGATTGTAATTGTCATCATACTCGTGACCTCGTTGTTCACGTGATCAACTATGAAAATTGAACTGAAACAACTGGCAGCCGCAGCCGACTGCAAACTGATTGGTAAAAATCGTGCGATTGACATACTTCTGACCGACTCCCGCAGTCTGACCGAGCCGGAACGGACACTTTTTTTCGCACTCAAAGGTGAAAGCAACGACGGACACCGATACGTAAATGACCTCTACGCCCGCGGCGTGAGGTCGTTTGCCGTCGACCATGTTCCTGCCGACGCACCGGCCGAGATGCCCGAGGCTTCGTGGCTTGTCGCTGCCGACACGCTGAAAAGCCTCCAGAAGGCGGGGCACGCCTGCCGGGCGAATGCGCGGCGCATAGTGGCGATAACGGGATCGCGTGGCAAGACCACACTCAAGGAATGGCTCTTCAGCATGCTCTCGCCAACGCTCAACGTGAGCCGTTCGCCGCGCAGCTACAATTCCCAGATCGGGGTTCCACTGAGCCTCTGGGCCATACGCCCGGGCAGCGATGTGGCCATAATCGAGGCCGGCATCTCCCACAGCGGAGAGATGGCCGCGCTTGCCGCCTGCATAGAGCCCGACACTGTGGTGATAACCAACATAGGGGAAGACCACGACCGCGGATTCGCATCGCGCGAGGAGAAAGTGAGCGAAAAGGTGAGTCTGGCGGCTGCGCCATCGGTGAAGACAGTGGTGTATTGCGCCGACGACGTGTCGCTGGAAGCGGAGGTAATGCGGCAATGCGCGGGCAAACGGCTCATAGGCTGGCACGCAGCCGATATGGATGCCGGGATATTCAGCGATGAATTCCGCCGCGAGGCTGTGACCGGTGCTGATATCGAGAATCTCGGCAATGCCATTTCCACAGCCATGGCGCTCGGAATGCCGGAGGCGCAAGCCATCGGGGCGGCCGGAAAACTTCACCGCATCGGCACGCGCCTCAATGTGAGCGAGGGTGTGAACAACTGCATGATAGTTTTCGACTCCTATACGTCCGACCAGTCGTCGCTCGCTCCGGCACTCGACTTCATCAACCGCCGAGTCCCGGCCCGTAGCGCGAAGACTGTAATAGTAAGCGACCTTCTTCATGAAGCCGACAACGACGGCGACGCAGTGGCGGCGATGGCTGCCATGCTACGTGGGGCAGGAGTGTCGAGGCTGATAGCTGTCGGTAAACGGCTCGGGAACGCGTCGGCAATCCTTTCGGAAGCAGTGGATTCGGCTGCATTTTTCGACGACACCGACTCACTGCTCGCATCGCTGAGCACGTCTGATTTCCGCAACGAGACCATCCTTGTGAAAGGGGCGCCGGAATATGATTTCGGCAGCGTGGCCCGGATGCTTGAGGCACGCACGCATGAGACGGTGCTTGAGGTAAACCTCGACGCCGTGGTGCGCAACTACAATTTCTTCAGGTCCCGGCTTCCGGCCGGCACCGGAATCGTGGCCATGGTCAAAGCTTCCGGCTATGGTGCGGGCAGCTATGAGATAGCCCGCACGCTTCAGGATGCCGGGGCCGCCTATCTGGCGGTAGCCGTGCTCGACGAGGGTATCGACCTCCGTAGCCGTGGCATCACCATGCCCATCATGGTGATGAATCCGAAGGTGCTCAATTATCGCGAGATGTTTACCCACAGGCTCGAGCCGGAGGTGTTCTCCATGCCGATGCTTCGCGATGTCATAAGGGAAGCGGAGAAGTATGGAGTGGAAGATTATCCGGTGCACATCAAGCTCGACACCGGCATGCACCGCATGGGCTTCGTGGAGGAGGAACTGCCTGAACTGATGCGCCTTCTCGCATCAACGGGCGCTGTGCGCATAGCCACGGCTTTCAGCCATCTGGCCACTGCCGATTGCGTCGACATGGACGATTACACCCGCATGCAGCTGGAGCGTTTCGACCGCTTCACCAACTTCATGCTCTCCCACATTCAGCGTCCCTTCTTGCGCCATGTGCTTAATTCGGCCGGGATACTGCGTTTCCCTGAGTATCACTACGATATGGCGCGTCTCGGCATCGGCCTCTACGGCGTCAACACCCTTCCCCCCGAAGTGGAGCCGCCGTTGGCCACTGTCAGCACATTGCGCACCGTCATCATCGCCATCCGTGAATGGAAGAAAGGGGAGAGCATCGGCTATGCCCGCCGCACCGTTCTGGAGCGCGACTCGCGCATCGCCACCATTCCCATCGGATATGCCGACGGCATGAACCGTCATTTCGGCCGTGGCAACATCACGGTGAAGGTCAACGGGCAGGATGCGCCTACGGCCGGCAACATCTGCATGGATGCCTGCATGATCGACGTCACCAGCATCGACTGCCGTGAAGGCGATGTCGTGGAGATTTTCGGCCCCTCCGCCCCCGTATATCGTCTCTCCGACCTGCTCGACACCATCCCCTACGAAATCCTCACCTCCGTCTCGCCCCGCGTAAAAAGAGTCTACTACCGAGAATAAAACCCACTGAGGCCGAGGGTGGCAGACACCCCCGGCCTCAGCGTAAAAAGCGGGCAATCCTGGCCGGTTTACACTTTTCAATCTCTTTTAGCCCTCGAAAAATACACTTTTCAAGCCATTTTG
>JAUNFY010000019.1 GCA_030524805.1 Bacteroidales bacterium
AACCTAAGCCGGAACCAAAGCCCGAGCCCAAGCAGGAACCGAAACAGGAACCCAAGCCCGAACCGGCTGAAAAGCAGGAATCCAAGCCCGAGCAAAAGCCCCTGCCCAAGAAAGAGGGCAAGAAAACTCCCGAGGTGGAGGTAGAGGAAGTGAACGGCGTATACCGCGTGAAGAGCAACGCCGAAGGCCCCAAGATCAAGGTCCTGGGCACGATCGACCTCGACACCCTCAACCAGAACACGCGGCCTAAGAAAAAGAGCCGCAGCGAACGCAATCGCAGCGCCCAAGGTGGCGCCGCCAACGGACAGGCAGGCAGTGGCGACCGCCGTCGCCGCAACCGCATCGGCAAAGAGAAGGTAGACATCGACAAGGTGGCTGCACACGGCACCAACCAGCGCCCCGAAAAGCAGGGCAAAGGCAACGGTGGCGGCCAGGGCGGCAACCAGCAGGGTGGCCAGAACCGTGGCGAACGCAACCGCAACAAAGGGCCCAAGGGGGGCGACAAGAACCGCCAGCAACAGCAGCACCAGGGCGTGAGCGCCGAAGACGTGCAGAAGCAGGTGAAGGAAACACTCGCGCGCCTCACCAACAAGACGACCAAGAAGGCCGTGAAGTGGAGAAAGGAAAAGCGCGATGAATTCCACAACCGCGAGGAAGCTGCCGCAGCAGCGGCTGCCGCAGAAAGCAAGGTACTGAAGCTGACCGAGTTTGTGACAGCCAACGACCTTGCGCAGATGATGGACGTGCCCGTCAACAACGTCATCGCCACCTGCATGAACCTCGGCGTGATGGTGTCGATCAACCAGCGTCTGGACGCCGAGACCATCAACATTGTGGCCGAGGAATTCGGCTTCACCACCGAATATGTGAGCGCTGAAGTGACCAACGCCATCGCCACGGAAGAAGACTCGGAAGAAGATCTCGTGGCGCGTCCGCCGATCGTGACCGTGATGGGCCACGTAGACCACGGCAAGACATCGCTTCTCGACTATATCCGCAACGCCAACGTGATAGCCGGCGAGGCCGGCGGCATCACGCAGCACATCGGCGCCTACAACGTGAAGCTGGCCGACGGACGCCACATCACCTTCCTCGACACCCCGGGCCATGAGGCCTTCACCGCGATGCGTGCGCGCGGCGCGAAGATCACCGACCTTGCCATCATCATCGTGGCAGCCGACGACGACGTGATGCCGCAGACCATCGAGGCCATCAACCACGCCACTGCAGCGGGCGTGCCCATGGTGTTTGCCATCAACAAGATCGACAAGCCCACGGCCAACCCCGACAAAATCAAGGAGCAGCTGGCGGGCATGAACTATCTGATCGAAGACTGGGGCGGCAAATACCAGAGCCAGGACATCTCCGCCAAGAAAGGCATCGGAGTCGACGAACTCATGGAGAAAGTGCTTCTCGAAGCCGAGATGCTCGACCTCAAGGCCAACCCCAACCGCAGGGCCATCGGCTCGATCATCGAGTCGTCGCTCGACAAGGGTCGCGGCTACGTGGCGACAGTGATGGTGCAGAACGGCACACTGCGCGTGGGCGACGTGATCCTTGCCGGAACACACTATGGCAAGATCAAGGCAATGTTCAACGAACGCAACCAGCGCGTGAAAGAGGCCGGCCCCTCCACCCCCGTGCTCGTGCTCGGCCTCAACGGAGCACCTGCCGCCGGC
Source organism: Bacteroidales bacterium (assembly GCA_030524805.1). Lineage (GTDB taxonomy): Bacteria > Bacteroidota > Bacteroidia > Bacteroidales > Muribaculaceae > Lepagella. The sequence goes on from JAUNFY010000019.1 coordinate 1,680, forward strand.
GACACCTTCAACGTGATGGAGACCGAGCAGGAGGCACGCGAGATAGCATCGAAGCGCGAGCAGCTGCAGCGTGAGCTCGGCCTGCGCACCACCAAGCGCCTCGGCCTCGAGGAACTCGGCCGCCGCCGCGCCCTCAACGACTTCCACGAGCTCAACCTCGTGGTGAAGGGCGACGTGGATGGCTCCATCGAGGCACTTTCCGACTCGCTCATCAAGCTTTCCACTCCGGAGATCCAGGTCAACGTGCTCCACAAGGGCGTGGGCGCCATCTCGGAGAGCGATGTGACGCTGGCCGCCGCATCCGACGCCATCATCATCGGCTTCCAGGTGCGTCCCTCGGGCGCAGCCAAGAAAGAAGCTGAGAAGGAAGGAGTCGAGATACGCCTCTACTCGGTGATCTACAAGGCCATCGAGGAAGTGAAGCAGGCTATGGAAGGCCTTCTCGCACCGGAAATCAAGGAAGAGATCACCGGCACGGCCGAAGTGCTCCAGACCTACCACATCTCGAAAGTGGGCACGATCGCGGGCGCCATCGTTCGCGACGGCAAGATCAAGAGCCGCAGCCATGTGCGCGTGATACGCGACGGCATCGTGGTCTACACCGGCGAACTCGGCTCGCTGAAGCGCTTCAAAGACGACGTGAAGGAAGTGGTGAGCGGCTACGACTGCGGACTCTCCGTGGCGGGCTACAACGACATCCGCGAAGGCGACCTGATCGAAGGCTACGAAGAAGTGGAAGTGAAGAAGAAGTTATGAAATATTATCTGAACCTCGGCAGCAACCTCGGCAACAGGTTGCTGCATCTCACCCGCGCCATGAAGGCGATCGGCGAGGAGTTCGGACCATACGCGACAAGCCATAAGGTGGAGTCGGACCCGTGGGGGTTCGATTCCACCAATCGTTTTGTCAACATTGGTCTGGCAATCACGAGCGACCTTGAGCCGGAGGAAGTGCTGGCACGGCTGCAGGAGATAGAGAAACGTCTTTCGCCCCGAAGCCACCGCCGATGGGACGGAAGCTACAACGACCGCGAGATCGACATCGACATAATGGCCACCGACGGCGGAGCCTATCATTCGGAAAACCTCGACATTCCCCACCGGCATCTGGCCAAAAGGGAATTTTTCCTGAAGCCTCTCGCCGAGCTGGCACCGGAATGGACCGACCCCGCTACGGGAAAGACAATAACCGAACTACTGGAAAGTCCGGAATCATAAGTGTCTCGAATAAATGGTTTAATCTAAGAAAATGTCTGGAATCATAATAAGAAACGGGCGCGTGGCGCTGCGCGGCAACGATTTCGCCACTGATGAGGCCTGTGCAGAATGGGTGGAGCTGCGCGAATCGTGGCAGCGTCTGGGCGACGAGAAATGGCAGCAGGCCGCCAAACAGCAGGAACTGCTCAACTTCAGGGCTGCCAACCGATTCTGCGGCGTATGCGGCGGGAAGATGGCCGACAGCACGCCCATCTCGCTCCGCTGCGGCGCGTGCGGGCGTGAGATATGGCCTGCGCTGTCGCCGGCCATTGTGGTGCTCGTGAGCCGCGACGGAGGGCACGAGGCACTGCTGGTGCACGCCGCAAACTTCAAGCGCCCGGGAGTGCATGCGCTCGTGGCCGGATTTGTGGAGACGGGCGAGACGCTCGAGCAGTGCGTGGCCCGCGAGATAATGGAAGAGACATCGCTTGAAGTGACCGACATACAATATGCCGGAAGCCAGAGCTGGCCTTTTCCGGGGCAGATGATGATAGGGTTCACGGCTAAATACAAGAGCGGAGAACTGAATGCCGCCGACGGGGAACTGACGTCGCTCGGATGGTTCAGTCGCGACAACCTGCCGGAACTCCCCTCTCCCCCCTCGCTCTCGCGCCGCATCATCGACCGCTGGATTGCGGGAGAGTTGGATTAAGGCGCCCACAAGAATCAAACAACATAAATGTGCTTCAAGTAACTTACGAAAATTAAGTAACATAAATCTACGATTAACAAAATATTTTTACTATATTTGCAACATCAATATAGACAACGACTTTTGCATACAGACAACAATATTTGCTTTTTCACCAACAATACATGAAGATGAAAAAACTATTCAATGCTTTTCTAATCATTGTGGCCACCGGGATAGCGCTCGCCACAGCCGGATGCAACTTTCCGGGCTCATCATCAGACGACGATGATGACGACTATCCCGACTACCCCGACAATCCCGACTACTGCTACGTGAGCAGCGGCTACTTCAACCACATCTCAGGGCAGAACTGGGAAGTGCAACTCGACTATCAGGCAGATGCCGAAGTGATCGACCTCGGAGTGAAAGTGATGCGTGATTCAGAGGAATTAAGGAGAGTCTCGGCCAACCGACCCGAAGGTGGGTATTCCACGGTAGGACAGACCATGCTGGTCTTCGGCTGGAACAAGGGCGAAGAGGGTAGCAAGCTCATCCCTTACGTAGCCACATCGGCCGGAGTGACCGAAGGATGGGAGATAAACTTGCCTTTCGGAGTGGTCATCAACTCAATGAGAATCGAGCTGACCGGCGATTTCGCCTTCGATGTGGTGCTCGACATGTTCTGCGACTGCAACATCCCCGACCAGATGAGCAAATTAGCACTCTACGACCAGAACAACAAAGAAGTGTTCAACTCATGGATATGGAGTATGGGATTTGACGGCAAAGAGATGCGCTATCCGCTCAGCGGAATGCCCATCATGCCCAATACCACATACCGGGCTGTGATGACAGTCGGTACCGAATTCAACAGCGACAGCGCTGAGTGCCAATTCACCACCCCCTCGCGCAAACCCAACCAGGGCGACAACAATCCTCCCCAACAATAACCGACCGACACATGAAAACCAAAATATTCATCACACTTCTTATGCTGGCAGCTGGCTTCCTGAATGTATTTGCACAGGATGAGCCGGCTAAGACCATGGCACCCACATTCTACGTGATATCGTCTGACACAGATCAGATGACAATGAGTATTGAATGCAGTGATGCCGACGCCACAATCTATTACACACTCGACGGCAGCATCCCGACCCATTCCAGTACCGAATACTCCGGCTTCTTGAAAATCACACGGAATCTGACAATCAAAGCCATTGCATGGACCGCAGCAGGTGGAGATTCAGACCTTTCTGTTTATAACGTAGAATATCTTGCAACTCCGATGCCGGAATTTTCATACGACTTGAATTATGTCAGCATAACCAACAGACTGGAAGGCACTACCACCAGATATACGCTTGACGAAACCGACCCGAGGACAAGCGCGACAGCCATCACATACGACGGAAATCCCGTACTGCTGACCGGCGACTGCACAATCATGGCGTATTCCTCCAAGGAAGGTCTGAAAAATTCTCAGATAAGCGTAGGGACATTCTATTTCACGCGCACCCAGGTGCCATACATCAGTATCGAGGCAAACTTTGTAAGTATGGAATGTCAGGATGCCGGAGCCACGATATATTACACTCTCGATGGATCCACTCCCACACACGACAGCAATATCTACAACGGACGCTTCAAGATCGAGCGCAACGCCAACGTTAAAGCCATAGCCTGGACCGAATGGGGCGGTGACTCCGAAGTCAGCACGTATGAAGTAACATGGTTTGTAACTCCGTTGCCGGAATTTTCACAGGAATTGAATAGCGTCAGGATAACGAACAGTATGGAGGGCACTACCACCAGATATACGCTCGACGAGTCCGACCCGAAGACAAGCGCTACGGCCATCACATACGACGGCAATCCTATCCGACTCACCCATGACTGCACCATCTTGGCCTATTCCTTCAAAGAAGGGCTGAACGATTCCGGTATTAATACATTATTATTCTCTTTCACACACACTCAGGAGCCATATATCAATATAGCGGCAGGCTTAGTAAGTATGGAATGCCCGGATGCCGGAGCCACGATATATTACACTCTCGATGGAACCACTCCCACACACGACAGCAATCTCTACACCTCCCCATTCAAGATCGAGCATAACGTGACAGTGAAAGCCATAGCCTGGACCGAATGGGGCGGCGACTCCGAAGTGAGCACAACCGAAGTAAGCGAGTTTTGCGTTCCGATGCCGGAATTCTCACAGGAATTGAATAGCGTAAGGATAACGAACAGTATGGAGGGCACTACCACCAGATATACGCTCGACGATTCCGACCCGAAGACAAGCGCGACCGCCATCACATACGACGGCAATCCTATCCGGCCCACCAAAGACTGCACAATAATGGCCTATTCCTTCAAAGAAGGGCTGAACGATTCCGCGGTCAACATCTGGTACTTTTATTTCACGCGTACACAGATGCCGAACATCAATTTCGAGTCTGACATAGTGAGTTTGGAATGCCAGGATGCCGAAGCCACGATATACTACACCCTTGACGGGTCCATTCCCTCGCACGACAGCAATGTCTACACCACTCCTTTCAAGATCGGGCACAACGTGACCGTGAAAGCCATGGCCTGGACCGAATGGGGTGGCGACTCCGAAGTGAATACGTATGAGGTAAACCTGTTTGAAACCCCGATGCCGGAATTTACTCAGGAATTCAACAGCGTCAGGATAACTAACAGCATGGAAGGCACGACAACCAGATATACGCTCGACGAGTCCGACCCGAAGACAAGCGCGACTGCCATCACATACGACGGCAATCCTATCCGGCTTACCAAAGACTGCACAATAATGGCCTATTCCTTCAAAGAAGGGCTGAACGATTCCGGAGTCAACATCTGGAACTTTTATTTCACGCGTACGCAGATGCCTAACATCGGCACCGAGGCAAATTTTGTAACCATCGATTGCCCGGACGCCGTAGCCACCATATATTACACTATCGACGGATCAACCCCCTCGCACGACAGCAATATCTACTCATCTCCTTTCAAGACCGAACAGAACCTGACTGTAAAAGCCATGGCCTGGACCGAATGGGGAGGCGACTCCGAAGTGAGTACGTATGAAGTAAACTGGTTTTACGTTCCGGCGCCTGAACTGGAACAGGTAGGCGACAACAAGTACATCTTTACAAATTCAATGGAGGGAGCCGCAACGAAATATACCCTCGACGGCTCCAACCCGAAGACCAACCCGTCGGCGATCGTATTCGACGGCAATCCTTTCGGAATCACTCAGGATGTCACAGTATACGCTTACTCTTACAAAGAAAACTTCACCGATTCGCCGGTAGTGGAATTCTCACTGACAGCCAAATGTGCAGCACCCGTAGTGTCAGACTACGACGGTCACATTGTGACCCTGTCCTGTCCTGAACCCGGAGCCACCATCTACTATTACGACAACTACTCCGGCAAGTTGAAGAAATATACAGAGCCATTCGCCCTCCACAGTATCAATCCGTTTGAATTCTATGCTGTGGTCGAACGTAGTGGCATCAGCGAATCCGACCGTGTGTATTATGAACCTGAATACTTCAGCGATTCAGAATCAGTTCAGCTCCGCAAGCCGGGATTGGCAGCGAAAGCCATGGAATGGCAGCCCGAGAATAACTCCGCCAACCTGACGGTGAAAACCTACGATGAAAACTGGGCACCTTTTGCCCTCGACAACAGCGACTTCGGCTACATCCGCAGCAAGGCCGGGCTCAAACATCTCGACTTGACGGAAACCGCCAACACCACGCTTCCCGACGGCGCATTCCAGAACATGCAACTCATATCGCTGACTTTGCCGTCGACGCTGACCGACTACGGAAAGAACACGCTCTCCGGATGCAACAGCCTGTTGAGCGTGACATTCCTCGCCGACTCGCCCCTGCCGGCAAATCTGCTCGACAGCAAGACTCCGAATCCCAACATGATGCTCTTCGTGGAGAAAAAGGCCAACGCCGACCTTTTGCCTGCGGGCAGCTGCAACGTGCTGGCAAAATACGGCAGCGGATATCGCGCCGACAACGTTTCGCTGACGCATGGATATCCGTTCTACTACAACCAGAACTTCCACGCAGTGGCGATATCCTATTCCCGCGACTTCAACAAGACAACTCCTCTCGGAGGCTGCGCGGGCTGGGAAGGAATCTGCATTCCCTTCGAGGTGGAAAGCATAAGATTCGGCGAGAAGGAACTGAAACCATTCGGATACTGGAGCGATGACGACGTCCTCAACTTCTGGCTCTACAGCTATGAGCAGAACATCTGGAGCCAGACATCATACATATTTGCAAACCGCGCGTATCTGATATCGATGCCCAACAACGAGAACTATCTCGAAGGCTACAGCATCAGCGGCACGGTGACCTTCTCCGCATCCAACAAAGACTTATATCCTAATGACTATGACCCCAACGGGAATTCCCAGCTTAAGGCAAACTACGCTGAGATGGAAGCATCGGACGACGTGATGACCCTCAACGACTACAGCTACATGGCCGATGGCAACCTGTATGAACCGGGAAGCGTGTTTGTGGCCGGAGAGCGCGGAGCGAAACCTTTCGAGGCATATATACTCAACGAAAACGGTGCCCGCTACATGAAGGTGTTCGACGGCGCAAGCGCCGATGAGATACCGGCAGCGCAAGGCTTCAACGTATGGACCGAGGGTAACGAACTCTGCATCGTCTCCTCGATCGACGTGAGAGTGAGAATCTTCGACACCACGGGACGCCTCGTGCGTATAGCCGAGGTGCGACATGGCGAGACATGCCGCGTGCAGGGCCTGACAGCGGGTATCTACATCGCAGGCAACCGCAAGATCTATGTGAGGAAGTAAAATTTTACCGCTTCGGTAAGATTTATCGAAGCGGTAAGTTTTCAGAGAGAATGCAGGGTTTTACTTAAATGTAAATTCTACTGATTGAAATAGTCTCCGCGGATTATCAGGTCGGAGACTTGGAAAGCAGCGTCGAGGGTGTCGAGAGTCGCCTTCGACGCTTCTCCATATATATTGCCGTTGGCATCGCGCGAGCCCACCACCGCCGGATTGAAAGCCGAGGGAGCCAGCCCGGCATATCCGGCGTTGCAGCCGAGGATGTCGAGGGCGGCAGGGAAAAGATTCACCTGTCCGACCGTTCTTGATATGCGGCCCGTCTGCGGCGCTGTAGCGGTGAGATGCGTATTGAGGGCCATGAACATGGCGGGCGGTGTGGAATCGTCGGACGAGGCCACTCCCTGGCTATGGTCGGAAGCAATAAAGACCAGCGTGTTGGCGGGCAATGACCTCAGGAACTCCCCTATATAGAAGTCGGTATGATGGCAGACGTTTGCATAGTCTTTTTCCATCCGGCTCAAACCGGGAGCATCGGCTACCGCCTGCGGCATTTCCCAACCCTCTTCCTTGAAGGGAATGTGCATCGAAATGGTCATGAGGGTCATGAAGAATGGTTGCCGGGCAGTCTTGACGATGTCGGCCGCCTGGCGGAACATCGCTCCGTCGCGTCCGAGGATGGCGGGGTCGTAGCGGTCGCTGCGGTCGCCAATGACCAACGGGTCGCCCAACCCGAAATTGCGGAGTGTGTTGCCTTCATTCCAGCACACCCCCTCATCGGCGAGCAGGAGATATTTGTGATGGCGCGGCATCACGTCGGCGAGGGAGGGGAACTTGTTGACACTGCCATACGAAATGGAATATGCCACCTTGTCGGGAGGAAGCAGACCGGTGAGGAGCAGCAGATGACCGTCGGACGAGCTGGAAGCCTTGATCTGGCTCACCACATTATCGAAAAGCACGGTGTCGCCGATGCGCGCGAGAGAATCGAGCACCGGCATCACGGGCAGGCCGCCAATCCGGGTGCCGAGCATCTCGGCATTGAGCGATTCCACGATGATGTAGACCACATTTATCGAATCAAGCGTCGCCAGATCATCAGGATTACCCTGGCGCCGGTAGCGGCCGATGAAGGCGTCTATATCGCTCCGCTGCGATTGGTCGAGATCTACCGAGCTTGTGAGCAGTCCGACGGTATCGAACAGGTAGCGCACGCCGTAATAGGCGGGGCCATTGTAGGTGTAGAGCCGTTTCTGCCCGGTGTAGCCTCCGAAGAAATGGTCGCGGAACTCAACCGCGAGAGTGCGTGGCGAGACGGCATTGTTCCATGCAAATGTGGTTTTCAGGTAGGCAGCCTGTCCGGCCAAGCCCACCACGAGCGAGGCGCAGAAAAGCAAAAATCTGCGGCGCCATGCGAGGGCGGGCAACTGCCTGACGCGCAGCAGCCGATAGGCCACTGTAGCCAAAGCCGGAATAATGAGAAAGCATATATCAGTCCATCGCAGAAGCGAGGCGCCATACTCCATGAGATTGCCGTCGACATTCCCACCCATCGTGATGGCCGCAGGCGGTATCAGATCGCCCCAAAAACGGAAATAGGCAAGATTGGCAACACTCCATATCGAAGCGGCCCAAAGAGCGGCCACGGCAATCCATCGCCATTTGGGAGAAAGCAGCCAATAGAGAGCGAGCATCAGGGCGACATCGCCCACCGCCTTTACAGCTGTGCCGGCAAAATTAGTGTAACTTATATCGAAGCCTGACTTCAGCAGCATCCACTGCGCGAGGGCGGCAATGAATAGCAGACAATAGAACAATATGTTGTCGCGACGGGAAGCAGAACGGTTCATGATTGATTATGGTAATAACTATGATTATGGTGATAAGGGATTGATTATGCTGACAAACGGATGAGATGATGCTGGGCGGGAAGGTCAGTGAGTTTCGGCGGAGGGACCCGGATCCACTACCTGCACCGGACGGCGGAAGAGTTTCTCCATCATCTGCTCCAGGTTCTTGACAGCCTCTGCGCGGGCATGCGCCACAGTGCCGTCGGCGTAAAGACGGCGTATGGAATTTCTCTGCAGTTTCGCCTTGACACGGTTTTCCTCATTGACTGAGATGCGGGGAACACGGATATGGCCGAGCATGCCGGTATATTTTGTGTCGATCACCTGCCATGAATTATCGTCGGTGGCCTCACGAAGCTGCACTATCTCGGGCGGAAGCACAATCCTGACGGTATCGCCCGAGGCATCGATGTCGAGATGCTCGATATCAAACGAGATGCTTCCGCGTTGCTTCTGGACAGCGAAAATCACTTTGGAATTGATGGTGTCGAGCACCGGCACCTCGTTGTAGATATCCATAGTGCATAGCTGCACCATCGCCGTCACCTCGTTGACGCGCACCTTCTCCACCTCGATATTGCTTTTGCGGGAAGTGAAGCGGGAATAGAGCACTATGGCACCGGCCGCCACCGCAAGGACAGCGATAAGCGTGAGGGATAGTTTGATGATGGTCTTGGTCATGGCATCGATAGATTTGAAGATTTCACATCCTGCTGCGAATCGGAACGGAAGTCTACCACGGCTGTATAGCCCTGCGACTCCAGCAACGACTCGAAATACTTCCGCGCCTTTCTGCGGGCTGTCTCCTCAAGCTGACGCCGGAACCCGCCATCGGCCTCCAGTTCCTTTTTCAGCGATCGGTTGGCCTGCTCTTTGACGGCAGCCCTCTCCTTGGGGTCGATATCGCTTCTGAACACCCCGATATTCTCATATACCTTGCGCATCTGCATGTCGCGGCCGGCGAGCTCCACCTCCACAGGGGGGAGCGTGAGCCTCACGGTGCGGGTAGCATCGTCGAAAACCACGTCTTCCGGCTTCAGCAGCGACATGTCGATAAAGGCCTCAAGATAGGAATCGTAGGAATAGACGGCGATTCTCTTGCCTATCTTATACCATTGCGAATCCTCGAGCCGAGCGGTTTTGGTGAGCGACATCGAGGCAAGCACCAGTTTGTCGGCAGCTTTCAGCTCCTGATACAGCTGCGGAGGCTCCTCCTTACCGGAGCAACCGCCCAGCAAAGCAGCCGCAACCGCCATATATATAATCCATCTGAGATTCATCTTCATAACAATATTGACCGGGAACGTGTAGAAAACCGCAAAGCGCCCTCCACCCTATCCGCGTAAAGAAAGAAAGCATCTAACTATATAAAGAGAAAGCCCACCAAAAAGTTGAAGCATCTCCAAAAAGTTGGACAGAGTTAACCTTAAAAGTTGGACAGAGTTAACCTTATGAGTTAACTTAAAATCCGGTATTACACCCGACTCTTTTCTTTTTAACCGATATTTACTTCTTTTATTGTTGTAATAGTCAATCTAATCTTACCCAAACATCATAACATGTAGCGCCAATATATAGAATGTATAAGTGCGTGTACAGTGAAGACTTTCTTCCCTTTATTTTCTGTATTTTAAGTCGCCAGTCAGCGGAATTTCCGGAGTTTTATTTTGCAAATGTTAAAATTCACATTGAATGAAACTTTCCGGTACGAAAATTTGTATAATACGAAAATTAGTATTAACTTTGCAGTGCAATTAATTTTAAGTTAAACATTTAAATTCTACTGCTTATGCAATATGATTTAAATGAGGATGAAGCAGAATTGATTGAAATAATCCGGAATCTGCGAAAGGCTTTTCCCAACGGATACGCAAACCAATATTGGCTCGCACAAAAGGCCTTCGACAAATTGACCGATCTGCCATAATCCTCGGGTGTTCTGTAATGGAACACCCACTTAAAATTAATTTTACAAAAACAAGAAAACTGATATGGAAACTGAAAAAACACCGGTAATCACGGATGCAAAAAAGCGGTTGGAAGACATTCTTCTTGCAATCTCGTGGAGAGAAGTAGCAAGGACCTATTTCGGCAAATCTTCATCATGGCTCTACCATAAGATGGATGGAATCAAGAGCGATGGAACTCCCGGAGGTGGCTTTACCCCGGAGGAGGCAAAAATGCTTGCAAACGCACTTAATGACACTGCGGACAGAATACGTAAAGCTGCATCATCCTTATAATAACTTAAAATAATTGCGCAATCTCATCCTCACCCCGGCTTCTCTGAAGCCGGTTTTTTTATACGGAAACTTGTATGTCTCGCGAACTGTTTATAGGATTTGTTTAAATTGTAAAATTTGCGTCAAAACGCGACTATTTATCCACGAAAAAGTTTTTTGGGGCATTATTCGGTTCGGATAACGCCTGATGAAACACAATATTTTTACCGGTCGCGGCACGCTTCTGTCCCGCTTTAAAACCGACAAAGGGTTCAACTTGCTGAGTTGAACCCTTTTAGAGTGGTTATTGTCGGGGTGAGGCGACTCGAACGCCCGACCTCTACGTCCCGAACGTAGCGCGCTAACCAACTGTGCTACACCCCGAGTGCAATGTAACGGGGAAGAATTCCCTAATTGCGAGTGCAAAATTAATCTTTTTTTTTGGAATATGCAAATTTTTAATCAAGAAGTTGTGTAGATGGGCTGCATTTTCTCGATGAAGCGTGGCCATGCGAGCCGTGAAACAAACCTTTGGCGTGCTGCATCGCCAAGTTTCCGGCGCAATTCCGCATCTGTTGCGAGCCTTCTCATCTCAATGGCGAGGATGTCGGGATTGCCGGGCGGCACCAATATGCCTTCCTTTCCGTCGGATATATATTCAGGCTGCGCTCCATTGTCGGACGCTATCACGGGGCGTCCCTGCGCCATACACTCTATATTGCTGAGTCCGAATGCCTCGGGTGCCGACGAAGGTGCCACTCCGAAGTGTGAGTTGCGTATGAAATCGAGTGCTTCCTCCTTATGGCGCGGCCAGTCGATCATGTTCATCACTCCGGCTGCCACCGCCTTAGCCCGCAAAGAATCCACATAGTCGGGCCTGCCGGTGCCGACGAGGCGCAGACGGAGTTTCTCGCCTTTGAGCAACGCAAGGGCATCGATGATGCACTCAAGCCCTTTGTCGGGGGCGAGGCGTCCGAGATAGATGGCGGTGACGGGGCCTTTTGCCGGTTCAGGCACGGGAGGCAGGTCAGGGATGTTCAGGCTGTTGTGGATCACGTGGAGGCGCGGGTCGGAAGGTTCCAGAGCCAGGCGACCGCCCCAATTTGAGAAAAAAGCCTCCTTGGCAATCGCCGACACAAATATGAGATGGTCGACATTGCGATACACGAATTTATGTAGCGGCGAACGGCCGGCCTTCTTCACATAGTGGCGCGTGAGCACGACGCGGATTCCGGGCCGCCCCGTAAGCTTACGGGCCATCAGGGCTGTGAAGGCATCGCGGGTATTGTGGCAATGTATCAGGGCCGGGGCGTCAGACGACGCTATTATGGCCGAGAGGGTCTTCACGGCCTCGTAAGCAAAGAATCCTCCGAGGGGTGCGAACGCCACGGGGATGGAATGATGGCGGAACACATCGTCGACGGCCCGCGCATCGCGGCTGACCACGAGCACATCGTCGCCCGTGTCGCGGCAATGGCGGCAGAGGTCGAGAGTGTATCTCTCGACGCCCGACCACATGACCGAAGAAAGCACATGAATGACCCTCATGGCCTGCAACTATATCAGGAGACAGATCAATTTCTTGCAGCAAGCATCACCGAAATGTCGGCTGAAGGGAGACCGGTGTAGCTGCCTACGAGTTTATCCACAAGTTTACCGCCGTATGTCACGATGCCTTGCTGAACGCCTTCGTTGGTGGCGAGCATTCGCTCGAAATTATCCTTGAGGCGGATCTCATCGATGAAACTTACCATGACGTTGCTGAGCGCCATAGCCACAGTGCGGGGCACCGACACCGAGGGGCGCGACTCCTTGAAGTCGAGAACGTAGGCCGACTCTTTCATCACAGCGGTAAGATTCTTGGGGAATTCAAACGGGCGTGTGGTGGTGCCGAGGAGAATCACGTCGGCCGACTTCACCTTATTGTAGAGCACACGCGGATGAATCATGATGGTCTGCACCTGCGCTCCGCATTCACGGCGCGCCACGGCGAGCATCGACACGTCGTTATTGACCACAGTAACCTGCGCGCCCATGCTCAAGGCCGCATTGGCGGCGGAATAGACGTCGACGCCGTCGCCAATGATGAGCACCTCGCAGGGATTGATACCTGCCACGCTTGCGAGCAATACACCCTTGCCTCCGCCGAGGAACGAAAGGTGCTCCTGGGCGTACATGATGGCGGCACGTCCGTCGATCTCATCTATGATGTCGGCAAAAATCGGGGTGCTGTTGTGGCTATACATGTTGTCGAGGCATCCCATCGTGATTCCCATCTCCAGAAGCGTATTGATCGATTCCTTGTCGATGAGGCCGGACGCCATGATGCAGAGCAGAGTGGCACCGGGCTTCATACGGCGGATGTCTTCGGCGCGAAGTGGAGTGAACGAAAGCACGATGTCGGCTTTGAGAGCGACCTCGCGGTCTACTATCTGAGCGCCATAGTCGGCATAAGCCTCGTCGCCAAACGAGATGTCGATGCCGGCACCTGTCTCCACGGCGAGTTTCATGCCTGAAGAAGTGATGAGGCCACAGGCCTCCGGAGTGAGCAGCACACGGGTCTCATCGGTGTCGCCATAGTTGGCGAGCATTGCTATGTCCAAGCGGCCGGCATCTGACATAAGGTTTTCCGGCATAAGCAACGGTTCTATATCAAGGGTTTTTGTTTCTTTTTCTGCAATCATGACAAAAAATGCTAAATAAAGCCGACGGCCACAACGACCGACAGCGAAAGCAAAATTAACAAAAAAATCCGAATCAACAACAAAATACCCTTAAAAAAGCGGAAGAGACTGCTGAAATCAGGAGAGGTCGCCTTTGGCGCCATCGTCAGCCGCGCACAACCGCGCTGCAGACGCCACCGGCATCATCCGGCTGACATTCCGGGCATATAAGCCTTGATGAAAGAGTCGACCGTAGAGGCTATCTGCGATTTAGACTCGAGCCTGTCGCCCGAGATATGGATCTTCGCCATATCGTAGAAAGGACGGCGCACCGACATGTGGGCACCTATGGCCGCCATAATCTCATCGCGCGACTTGCCGGCCATGAGCGGACGCTTGTCGCCAGCCTGAATTATGCGGTCGGCAATCACATCGTCGGATGCCTTGAGGCAAACGGTCATGCCACGCGAGTTCATATAGTCCATATTGCCGGAGAAACAGGGAGTGCCGCCCCCGCATGAGATCACCACATCGGAGAACTCCCCTACCTCGCGGAGCATGTTGCCCTCGATGCGGCGAAATTCCTCTTCACCCTTGCTTGCGAAAAAGTCTTTGACCGAGCAATGGAAACGCTGCTCTATAAAGAAGTCGAGGTCGATATGGCGCAGGCCCGCGGTGCGTGCGAGGGCCTTTCCGAAAGTGGTCTTGCCTGAGGCCATGTAGCCTACAATAAAAATCGGATTCATGGTATTGTAAAGAATGATATGGGAAACGCTCCCATGTCAGGTATCAGTTTAATTTAGCGGGGAGTTCGATGCGGAAAGTGGTGCCCTGCCCTATCTCCGACTCCTTGACGAATATGCGGCCGTTGTGGTATTCCTCCACTATTCGCTTCACGAGAGTGAGCCCGAGGCCCCAGCCACGCTGTTTGGTGGTGTAGCCCGGAGAGAACACCTTCGCGAAATTCTTGCGCGGGATGCCTTTGCCCGTGTCGCGAAACTCTATCCAGACCATTGATTTCTCCCTGCCGGTGGAGATGTGGATCTCGCCGGCCCCCGCCATGGCATCGACGGCATTTTTAGTGAGGTTTTCCATCACCCATTCGAAAAGGCTGCGCGAGATGAGCACTCCATGGTCGTCGTCGCCGAAATGGAAATTGAGCGAAACCTTTCCGGAGATGCGGCTGCTCATGTATTCGAGCGACGAGAGGATGGTCTGATTGAGATATTCGAGCTCAAGGTCGGGGCGTGAGCCGATTTTCGAGAAACGGTCGGCAATCACCGAGAGGCGCTTCACGTCTTTGTCGATTTCAGTGGTCACCTCGCGGTCGGTGCCGGCGGCTTCGAGATATTCGGTCCAGGCCATCAGCGAGGATATCGGAGTGCCCAGCTGGTGAGCCGTCTCCTTCGATAGACCTACCCACACCCTGTTCTGCTCGGCCTTCTTGGTGTAGACCACTGCGGTGTAGATGATCAGCACGAGCACGAGCATCACCGAGAGCTCGACGTAGGGGTAAAGGCTCAGGCGGCGCAGGAGGATTGAATCTTCATAGAAAATGTATTGGTTCACTCCCGGGAATACCTCCACCTTGATGAAGTGTGGATTGGAGAGCACCACCTCGTCAAGACTGCGGCTGCCGGTGGCCTTGCGCAGCTTGTCGGTGAGGAACTTCCGGTTTTTCTCGGTAAGGTCAGAAAAAGCTACATGCTCCCCGTCGTCGATGCGGTCGGGGAGCTTGTAGTTTCTATATTCAAGTATGTTTTTCTCCGCATCCGTCACCATCACCGGGATAGAATTATTCTGGGCGATGATGTTGAGCAGGAATTCGAAGTCGGCATTGGTGTCGGCTTTCGCCATCTTCTCGGTGGCTGAGGCCCAGATGTTCATGCGCTCGCGTTCCTGCGCCGAAAGCTGCTTCACGAGATTGGTGGAAATCATGAGAAACAGGATTACAGCGAGCACTGAGCAGATGAGGAAAATCACCTTGCCGTAGCGGTCGGAGATGTCGGAGAGTTTCATCGGGAATCAGATGAATTTGATGCTGGCCTTTTTCACCACGCGGCAGGTATTGTCGGCAAAAAGGGCCTGACCGGGAGCGATGGTGACGATTTCTGTCGCGATGTCGGCATCTTCCGGATTCTCGATGTCGCAACCGCCCTCAAGCCACAGCGCGGGGTCGGACAGCAGACGGTCGAGGATGGAAGGATCGGCCACAACCCTGAAAGTGCCGTGAGCGCCGTCGGGGATATCCATCCTGTAGACCGACGACTCGGCATTGAGGCTACGGGAAGCCTTGACAAACAAGCCGCGCTGGTTGACATAACCGAGGAACACGACCGGCGGGAGAGCCGGGCCACGTCCGGGGGCAGGCTTTGCAGGCGCAGGTGCCGGTGCCGGAGCGGGAGCAGGTTTTGCCGGTGCCGGTTTGGCGGGAGCCGGCTGCGGTCTTTGCTGAACGGGAGCGGGATTCTCGCTGCGCCGGCGCAGGAGCTCCAATTCATCCTCAAGGCGGGCGCACTGCTCGCGGAGCTGCTTTATCTCATCGTTCTTGGCAGAAACGGCAGCCGCATACTGATCGCGCATCTTGTTCACTTCCTCTTTGGCAGCGCGTTTCGCCTCGCGTATCTCCTTCTCGCTGTTGCGATGGTCGGCCACCACCTGGCCTGTCTCCTTCATGCTCTTCTGGGCATACATCACGAGCCAGACAACCACACCTATCAGAACGACAAGGATAGCTACATACCATCCGGTGCCGCTGTCTTTCTTGGGGCGTTCATCTTCGACAGCCTCCTGCACTTCGTTCACCTCCGCCTGGGCCTGAACCTCGGCGGGGAGCTGGTCGGTTTCGGCAGCAGGGGCAGCCGACGAAGCAGGCGCGGCAGCCGCGGAGGCTTCATTTGCCTTCGGCTGGGTTTCCGCAGGTTTGTCTGCCGGCTTCTCTGCCGCATCCTTATCTTCTGCCGGTTTCTCAGCAGGCTTGTCGGCTGCGGAGGCCGGCGCCACCTGAATCTTGCCCAGATTCTTGGCGAGGATGGAGAGGCACTTCTTGCCGTCGGCATTGAGGCCGGGCGACTTGAAGAAGGTGTTGCTCCAATAGTCTACGAGCTTAGCCTTATCCCAGGAAGCATAATCCTTGGGCACAGCCACTGTATTGAAGCTCTTTATATTTTCCAGCTCCTTGGCCTTGAGCGACTTCGAAAGCTCAGCCACCGAAGTCGGGTTAAGGTTGTCGAGATAGTCGGAGCCGTTGTTGGCATACCTCAGATAATGCTTTGCAGCGACCGCTCTTGCCTGTTCCATTTCTTTCTGGGTGACGGCAAAAGAAGGAATAGCGGTGACCACGGCCACCGCTATCAAAAACAATTTGAATAAATGATTCATCAGATCCGGTGTTATTCTTCGTCGGCTTCCTTCATGTTGTGGAAGACGTTCTGCACGTCGTCGTCATCTTCGAAGCGTTCGAGGAGTTTTTCAATGCTTTCGCGCTGTTCGGGAGTGACTTCCTTGTAGTCGGTCGGTATTCTCTCAAACTCGGCGCTGACGATTTCCATGCCTGCGCCTTCGAGGAATTTCTGGATATTGTTGAACTGGTCGAAAGCGCCATATACGAGCCATTCCTCGTCTTCAGCCTCAAGTTCGGCGTCGAGGTCCATGAGTTCGAGCTCGAAGTCTTCGAGGCTTGTGTCGGGGTTGGGCTTCACGTGGAACACGCTCTTGTGGTCGAAGAGGAACGAGAGCGAGCCCTGGGTGCCGAGCGAGCCGCCATGCTTTGTGAAATAGCTGCGCACGTTGGCCACGGTACGCTGGTTGTTGTCAGTAGCGGTCTCCACCACGATAGCGATGCCGTGAGGGCCGTAGCCTTCATATACTATCTCCTTGTAGTCGGAAGCATCCTTGTCGGTTGCTTTCTTGATGGCACGTTCGATAGTGTCTTTAGGCATGTTGGCAGCCTTGGCGTTGTGCATGAGCATACGCAGGCGCGGGTTCATGTCAGGATCGGGACCTCCGGCCTTTACGGCGATGGTGATTTCCTTGCCGATGCGAGTGAAAGTTCTTGACATGTTGCCCCAGCGTTTGAGCTTGCGGGCCTTACGGAATTCAAATGCTCTTCCCATATTGATATCTGAATTTAAATTCCGCTGTGGCGGAATTTAAGGTTTATATGTTTATGTTTTTATGTGTTTATATTCATTAAGTTAATTACACCAGAACCTACCAGGCGGAGAATCAGCGCAGCGACGCGCCGAGAGTGTTCTGGAGCGCCTTGATGATCTTGTCCATCACGCCGTCGATCTGCTTGTCTTTGAGCGTGGCTTCAGGATCCTGGATGGTGAATGCCACGGCGTATGACTTTTTGCCTTCGGGGAGGTTCTTGCCTTCATACACGTCGAAGAGGCGAACGTCGCGGAGGAGTTTTCCACCGGCCTTGCGTGCACACTGTTCCACGTCGGCGAAGGAAGTGGAGGCATCGATGAGCAAGGCGAGGTCGCGGCGCACCGGCAGTGTCTTCTCTATCGGGGAGAAGAGAGTGGTGTATTTCGCCGAGAGCTTGCAGAGATATCCCCAGTCGAGGGCCGCGTAGCACACCTCGTGGTCGATATCGGCCAGTTTCAGGGTGTTGCGCGAGAGAATGCCCAGCACTCCGAGGGGTTTTCCGCTGCGGTGGGCTATGTCGAGCTTCACACTGAAGGTGGCATCGCTGCCCTGGGTGAACTTGAGCGCCGACATCTCCACTCCGGCCTTGGCAAGGATATTGAAGACGATTGCCTTGAGATCGAAGACAGTGGCCGGTTCGGCTTTCCTGTTCCAGGAAGCTTCGTTGAGGTTGCCGGTGATCCAGAGGGCAAGCTCGGCATGCTCGGAATATTGCGCGAGTGGTTTCTCGTCGGTCTTTTCTTTCGAGGCATCAAACGAATAGACGTTTCCGAACTCATAGAAACGGAGGTCGGTTGCCTTGCGGTTTACGTTGTGGGCGATGCTCTCGAGGCCTCCTAAGAGGAGGGTCTGACGCATCACGCCCAGGTCCTGGCTGAGGGGATTCATCACCTTCACGGCATTGTCGATGGGGAAGTCGGCATTGCCTTCGTAGTATCTCACGGCAGTGAGCGAATTGTTGAGAATCTCGCGGAAGCCCTGGCCGGAAAGGTCGTTGCTCACTACCTGCTGAAGAGTGTAGGCTTCATCTACAGGCGTGCGCTTCGAAAGGTTGGCGTGCATCTCGGTGCCGAACTCCACATTGTTGTAGCCGTAGATACGGAGCACTTCCTCCACCACGTCGCAGGGACGGGTGACGTCGACACGATAGGTGGGGACGCTGAGGCGCACCACATCGTCGTCGGAAGTGGACTCCACACCGAATTCAAGGGCACGCAGGATGCCGACAATCAGCGATTTCGGTATTTGCTTACCGATCAGCCCGCAGCAATAGCTGATGGAGAAATCCATCTCCACGGGATTGACCTTCTCGGGATATACATCCACTACGTCGCCGCAGATCTCGCCTCCGGCAATCTCGCGGATCAGGACAGCGGCAAGACGCGCAGCGTAGGCGCAGATGTTGGGGTCGGTGCCGCGTTCGTAGCGGAAAGAGGCGTCGGTGCTGAGGCCGTGACGACGTGCTGTGCGACGGATGCGGGTCGGATTGAAATATGCGCTTTCGATGAATACATCGGTAGTGGCTTCGGTCACACCCGAATCCAGACCTCCGAACACGCCGGCGATACACATCGGCTTCTCGGCGTCGCAGATCATGAGGTCTTTGTCGGAGAGGGTGCGTTCCACCTCATCGAGAGTGGTGAATCTGGTGCCCTCATCGCAGGTGCGCACCACTATTTTGCCGCCTGCCACTTTGGCGAGGTCGAAGCAGTGGAGCGGCTGTCCGATGCCGAGGAGTATGAAGTTGGTGATGTCTACTATTGAATTGATGGGGCGCTGGCCGGCTGCCACGAGGAGATTGCGGAGCCATTCGGGCGATTCGCCCACCTTGACGCCGCGGATGGTGATACCGCTATAGCGCGGGCATCCTTCGCGGTCGGCGACTTCGATGCTGACAGCGCCGTCGTTGCGGTCGACGGAGAACGACGACACGTCGGGAAGGCTTATCTCGGGCAATTCCACACTTTCGGAATTGCCTTCGAGGATGCGGCGCCACTGGAGAGCCTTGAGGTCGCGGGCGCAGCCATAGTGGCTGGCAGCGTCCACACGGTTGGGAGTGAGTTCCACCTCGAGGCGGAAGTCGCTCTCGACGTTGAAATATTCGGCGGCTTCAGTGCCGGGGCACACTTCGTCGGGAAGCACCATGATGCCGTTGTGGTCGTTGCCGAGGCCAATCTCGTCTTCGGCGCATATCATGCCGAGCGATTCCACGCCGCGGAGCTTACCCTTCTTGATGGTGAATTCCTTGTCGCCATCGTAGAGCACGGTGCCGATAGTGGCCACAACCACAGTCTGGCCGGCTGCCACGTTGGGAGCACCGCAGACAATCTGGAGGGGAGCGTCGCCACCGACATCGACAGTAGTGACATGCATGTGGTCGGAATCGGGATGCGGCTCGCAAGTGAGCACCTTGCCGATTTTGAGCCCGCGGAGGCCACCGCGGACAGATTCCACTTCTTCTATCTGGTCGCACTCAAGACCTGTCGATGTGAATGCTGCCGCCAGCTCCTTGGGCGACTCGCTGAATTCGATGTAGCGTTTAAGCCATTTATAAGAGATATCCATAGATATACGATTAGCGTGAAAAAGTTGTGTTGGCGGCATCTGAAGCCGCGTGATTCGCTTTCAACTCGCAAAAGTACAAAAAACTTGCAAATTATGCAAGTTTTTTGTCATCAACGAGGGCGAAGCGCCCCCGATTTCAAAGAGAATGGGATTGAATCACTGCTTTGCCGGCGCGAAGGCTTCCTTCAGAAGCTCTACCGCATCGAGTTTTTCCCAGGGGAAAAGCTCCACCTCCACGCTGATGGGGTCGGCCTCATAGCGCGAAGTGAAAGTCTTCACCACCTTGCGGGGCGTGCGGCCCACATGTCCGTAGGCAGCGGTCTCGAGATAAATCGGCATGCGGAGATTGAAGCGGCGCTCGATGGCGAGCGGGCGCATGTCGAAAAGATTGTTGACCACGTCGGCGATCTGCGCGTCGGTGAGGTTCACCTTCGAGCGTCCGAACGTGTTGACACAGAGGCTTACAGGCTTTGCCTCGCCGATGGCGTAGGCCACCTGCACGAGTGCCTCCTCGGTGATGCCGGCAGCCACGAGGTTTTTCGCTATGTGGCGGCAAGCGTAGGCCGCGCTACGGTCTACCTTGGAGGGGTCTTTGCCGGAGAAAGCGCCGCCGCCGTGGGCGCCGCGTCCGCCGTAGGTGTCGACTATTATCTTGCGTCCGGTGAGGCCGGTGTCGGCATGAGGACCGCCGAGCACGAACTTGCCTGTGGGGTTGACATGAAGGATCAGGCGGTCGTCGAAGAGGGCGCGGGTAGATTCGGGCAGTTTGGCGAGCACGCGCGGAATGAGCACGTTCCTGACATCTTCCTTAATCTTGGCGAGCATCTCGTTCTCCGCCTTTTTCTTAGCCTCTTCGGAATCGTCGGCCGGGACCACAAACTCATCGTGCTGCGTGGATATGACCAGTGTGTGGATGCGCAGCGGACGGTTGTCGTCGCCATATTCCACTGTCACCTGGCTCTTCGAGTCGGGGCGCAGATAGGTCACGTCCTTTCCCTTGCGCAGATAGGTCATCTGCTTCCCTTCGCGACGAATGTCGGCGAGCTCGCTGACAAACTGATGGGCAAGGTCGAGAGTGAGCGGCATGTAGTTTTCGGTCTCATCCACAGCGTAGCCGAACATCATGCCCTGGTCGCCGGCACCCTGTTCTTCAGGTACCTCGCGGTTCACGCCCTGCGCGATGTCGGGGCTTTGCTCGTGGATGGCGTTGAGGATGCCGCAGCTGTCGCCGTCGAAGCGATAGGCGCCGCGGTTGTAGCCGATGTGGTCGATCAGTTTCCTGACCACGTTGTGGATGTCGATATAAGCCTTCGAAGAGACTTCACCGGCCACCACCACCTGACCGGTAGTGACGAGAGTCTCGATGCCGGTATGGCTCTGGGGGTCGCGGGCGAGGAATTCATCGAGCAGAGCGTCTGAGATCTGGTCGGATATTTTATCGGGGTGTCCTTCCGACACCGATTCTGATGTAAATAGATACGACATAAGTATTTGATATTATTAATATTCCAAATTATCAGCCGGAAGACTCTCCTGAATGGCGGCGCACAAAAAAAGCACCTTGGGCTTGCGCTCAAAATGCCATACATCATTATTCCCGCCCCCGCATCGGGAGGCACCGGAATCATGCAGTTTTAGCATTTTTTTGAGTGGTTGCAAGCAGCCAAATTTTTCCACTTGGAGAGAGCCGAAGCTTTCACGCCGCAAAGTTACAAAAAAATTTCCATCCCTCCAACTTTTTACAATATTGAGTGGAGGAGGGAGATGTAGCGGAGATGCAGGGGGGCATCCTTGTCAATCCGGCAGCTGATTTTGCCAATAGCCCAAAACTGTTCATGTCGGGAAACACTCGGTATATGGATAAGACTATAAAACATAGCCCATATCAATTCATTGTCATAACGAGACAAGTCATGCCATGAAATCATATAAACAAAATCTATACATGCCGGGGGCAAAATGTCTGAAAGAAAATTGGCAGCCTCATTTTTTTTTATTACCTTTGCAGTAATATAAGCCTGAGATAATACTACTAATATTTAACCAGTATAGCGGCTATGAGAGAAGATACTGCCAATATATTATCAATGATTGATAATTTCACTCTTGAAAGCGGGGAGGACATTGCCATAGCTATCGCCGACGATTTCCGCAAGCGAAGAATCGAGAAGAATCTGACGCGCGAGATGGTGGCAAACCAGTCGGGTGTGCCTTTGAGCAACCTGAGCCGTTTCGAGCAAAAGGGACTGATCTCATTGAAAAACCTGATTTCATTGGCGGTTGCATTGGGCTATACCTCCGAAATAAAAGGTATATTTTCCCGACCTAAATATTCCACTATGGAGGAATTGACCGCCATCCGCAGGAATGCCGGACGAAAGACCGCTCACCAAAAACGGAAAACAGATGCTAAAGATTGAACTGCTGAATGTAAGATTTCATGGCCAGCCGGTTGGCATTCTCTCATTGACCCCCGACAACAAGCTGTGCGCTTTTGAGTATGACAAGACATGGCTCCGCACCGGTTTCAGTATTTCCCCACTTGAACTGCCATTGAAGCCCGGACTTTTCATTGCCAAGCCCACCCCGTTTGCCGGCAACTTCGGCATTTTTGAAGACAGTCTTCCCGACGGCTATGGTCGCTATATGCTCCACAAGGCATTGGCTAATATAGGTATCGACGACCGCAATCTCACAGCACTCGACCGCTTGAGCATTGTCGGAGAGTCAGGCATGGGCGCACTGACCTACGACCCGATGACCCCCGTCGGCACAGAAGAGATTATTGGAGATTTCGACATATTGCAAGAGAAAGCGTTGGCTGTCCTGAAAGAGCAACAGGACTCCGATGCCGGATTGCTTCTATACAACAGCGGTAACAGCGGCGGCGCACGACCCAAAGCCATCTTCTCAGACTCAGATGGCCATTGGCTGGTGAAGTTCCGTCATATCTATGACCCCAAAGATATGGGGAAGAGAGAATTTGAATACAATGAAGCCGCCCGCAATGCCGGAATAAACGTTCCGGATTTCAAGCTTGTGAATGGCAGATATTTTGCTTCCCGAAGATTCGACATTGATGCCGACGGCAACCGCATACACACGGCAACCGCCGGAGGATTGCTTTGCATTTCACTTTCCGAACCGGTGCTTGACTACAGTAATCTGCTTGCCCTGACGGGCTTCATGACCCAACTGCCGGAAGATATAGAGGAGATGTATCGCCGCATGGTGTTCAACTATCTCACCGACAACAAGGATGACCATTGCAAGAATTTCAGTTTCGTGATATTGCCCGGTGCCAACGGCACATGGAACTGGCGACTGGCTCAAGCCTACGACCTCACCCTCAGCTCGGAAGGATACAACGGAGAACATGCCACATCTGTAAACGGCAAAGGCAATCCCTCTCTCTCCGATTTCATAGCAGCAGGCACAAAAATAAGGATGAGCAAAGAACGCTGCCTACAGATAATATCAGAGGTTACAGAAGCTTGCAAATCAATACAACGCTACGTAATCAAATAGGAATGCCTAATGGGAATCTTTAGTGGCGACTTCACCGCGACGGAGTTACAAATGTGAACATTTGTCGCGGGTAAGGCAATCCGAGGATTTTGCCTGCGGCTAAATCCTCGGATTGCGGGTGGAGTGCATCCTATTCTTTTTCGGGGATGAAGAAGTCGGCTATGATTAGGGCACAGAGGAGGGCGGCAAACCATAGGCTTTCCTGCACGCCGGTCGCGGTCGGGTCGTAGATCAAGGCTGAGAGCACTATCGCATACGGAAACAGGAACTCCAGAAAAGTAAAGGTGAGACGCGAGGATTTGCGGGATGTCTTCCTGCTGATGCAGTACCATACCCTTGCGATAAGCCCGATGAGGGCACATGTGGCGACTGCCGCCGACAAATACCACACGATGGGGTGCTCGTTGATGCCAAACGCCATAAAAGGGCCGGTCAGTACCAGAACGCCGAAAATCAGTTCGGAGTAGATGTCGTCTCTTAAGAAATACTTGAGATTCTTCATGATAATATTGTTTTTGATAGCTGTTTTTGAGCATGTTTCATGTTGCCGCTGCCGCATGCCGGGCAGAGGGGCACGATGCAGGTCACTGCTTGCGGCCTGACTTTATGAGTGCGTCGTTGATGATCCACTGCAGCTGCCCCTGCACTGAGCGGAACTCATCGGCAGCCCATCGCTCCAGCGAAGCCATGGTGTCGGCATCAAGACGCAGAAGAAAGGTTTTTGTTTTCGATGATGTCATCGCTCGGTTTTTGTTCTTACTGATAAAGTGATCCGGTGTTGAGCACAGGCTGAGCCGGTTCGTCGGCACAGAGCACTACCATGAGGTTGCTCACCATGGCGGCACGGCGCTCGTCGTCGAGTTCCACCACTCCTTCGCTCTTGAGCTGTTCGAGAGCCATCTTCACCATCGACACGGCTCCCTCCACAATCTTTTCCCTTGCGGAGATAATGGCGGTAGCCTGCTGACGGCGGAGCATGACGGCTGCGATTTCGGGGGCGTAGGCAAGATAGTTGAGACGTGCTTCCACTACCTCAATTCCGGCCATGGCCAGGCGCTCGTTGATCTTCTTCTCGAGCAGATCATTGATTTCCTCGCCTCCGCTGCGCAACGTGATGTCGCTGTCGGATGCGGAGTCGGTTTCGTCGTAGGCGTAACGGCCTGTCACTTCGCGGAGGGCTGCGTCGCTCTGGATCCTTACGAAAGCGTCGAGCGCATCGGTCACGGCCACGGAGCCGGTCTCTATCTTGATTTTTCCGGGCACCACGGGTTCGGCCGGGGAATCTACGTCAAACACGCATTTGTAGGTGTCCTTTATCTTCCACACCAGCACCATGCCTATAAGCACCGGGTTGCCTATCTTATCGTTGACCTTTATCGGCTCGATATCCATGTTGCGCAGACGCAGCGATATTTTCTTGCGGTTCATGAAAGGGTTGACCCAGAAGAAACCGGTTTTCTTGAATGTACCTTTGTATTTCCCGAAGAAAATCATCACTCTCGCCTGATTGGGCTGCTGCATGAAGAATCCGATGCACATGATGATTTCTGCAAAAATCAACAGCATAGATGAGATGCCAACTGCCGCGTGCACGTTCTCTGAGTCGGTGCCGACAGCCCAAACCACCATCGCCACCATCAACGCCGGCACAATCAGCGCCACGATTGCGAGCATCGCAAACCCATTGAGCACGAAGCCTTCATATCCGTATTCCTTGTTCTCTTCAGCCCGGCTACCTTGCCGAGCCATTTCATTTCCACTCATGATACTACCGTTTTAAGTTAAACTGATTATAGAAACGCGGCATGATATTATTATGATATCATATCCACATCGCAAAGATATATATAAATTTTCTAATTTCCAAAAAAAATTGTAAAAAAAAGACATACGACAGCACCCCCGGAATTCTACCGAGGGTGCAATGAGGGTGGCCGCCCGGAATCAAGCGGGGGTGGTATCACATAGCAGAGGGTGATGTCAGAGGAGGTTGCGGAGAAGCCACCAGGCGAGGATGGCGGCGGTGAGGATGGCGATGGCGGCCGGCGAATGGACGCGGCGATAGAGGGATGGGTGGCGCTCCCTGAAAAATTCAAGCCAGATGAGAAAGACCACTACGGGGAGCATGCAGAAAGCAAAGGCGTTGGCCTTCCATGCCGCTGCCAGGTCGCCATGCACCAGTGCATGGGCCATGCGCTGGGAGCCGCATCCGGGACAGTCGGTGCCGGTGAGCACCTTCCAGATGCAACGCGGCATCCATGAGGCTTCAGAAGGGTCGAAAAAGTAATATACCGCAGCCATCGCAGCGACAAGAGCTGCAACAGCCACGGCTATGTATATCCTTGCGGTGCGGTTCATATTCCTCATTCCATCTTCATGGCCCATGCTCCCTTCACCTTAGAGCGGACTGCAAAGATATTGGCCACGATGATGACAGCCGTCAGCACACCGCCCACAAGTAGAGCATACAGAATGCCTTGCGCGCCGACTCCGAAGCCTTCGAGCGCAGGCTGATAGAGCACACGCAGGACGACGAGCGCCACCGCGGAAAGCAACCATGCCGCCATGCCGCCCCACACAATCATGAGCCGATACGGTCGCTCTATGGCCTCAAGCGGAGTGCCGAGCATGAGGAGGCGATGCATAGTGGCGCGGTTCTTCTCCATGAGAAGCGAGATGGAAAGCATGAGCACGAAAAACGACAGAAGGGTGATGATGGCACCCACGGCTATCACAATGGCAAGCACCACCTTGAGCAGATAGGCCGCCTGACTCGCCGACTTGTCGCCGGCAACCTCAAGACCATTATCGGAAAGATACCGCTCTATGGCCACATCGCCCGGCGAAGAAACGTCGACTATGAGTCGCGAGGGGGCCTCCGGAGTCCCTGAGCCGAGCCGAGAATTGGCATAACGCATGAAGGCATCGGGCACGAGCACCGTGTTGAGGCGATTGCTGAATCCCGCTATCCTCCCCTTCATGCGCATGGTGCGGCTGCCGTCGTCGCTGCGCATATAGAGGTCGAGCGGTATGCCGGAAATCAGCTGTTCGCTAAGTTGCGGAAGCCCTGCCGACCCGGCAAAGCCGAAGTTGTAGAGGGCAAGATAATCTTTCGATATGATCACCGGGAGGGTCTCATCGCCCTCGGCATAGTTCCAGTCGGCACCGGACACGTCTACAAAACCGTCAGGAACCGACTCGAAAAAGAGAGCCGTCTCCATGCCCCTTCCGCCGGCATCGACCGAAGCATAGACGCGGAAACCGGAGCTGCTGAACTCACCGACACGTCTCACCCATGGCTGAGCCTTCAGGCGCGCGATGTCGTTGGCCGAAAACCGGGTAGACTCGCGGTCGCCGAGGGTGCTGGCCGATGTCACCTTTTTGTTGATGACGAGGAAGTCGGAATTGACCACGCTGTCGTCGTTGCCGAAAATGCCGCGCGAGTCGAAATAAAACATCACGGCGCCGGCCACTATGAGCAAGCCTATGAAATCAGAGAGCGCAAATCCTGCGATCCGCGCCCGCGAAGTATTCTTTCTGAGAAGTTTCGATATAAGATTCATCAAAGTGAGAGTTTAACCGGATTTGCAATCAGAAGCGGATTGCCTACGGAGAAGACGATGATACCGGCATCCTGCCGTGCTGCCTCTTCCTCCACGATGGCAGCCGCCATGCGGTTGTTGGCTTCGTCAAGATGACTCACCGGCTCATCGAGCAAAATGAAGTCGAAAGGCTGGCAAAGGCTCCTGATGAGAGCCACCCTCTGCTGCTGCCCGATGGATAGTTTGCCGGCGGGATAGTCGCGTCGCGCGTCGACGCTGAGGCGCTTCATCCACTCCTCCGCTTTCGCCACATCGGGCGAAGGCATCAGCCGGGCCTTGAGCATGATATTGTCGAAAGCCGATAGCTCCGGAAAAAGACCCAGTTCCTGCGGAAGAAAAGCGATATGGCTGCGGCGAATCTCCTGCCAGTCGGCGATTCCGAGCGAGCGTATGTTCTCGCCGTTAAACTCTATCGAGCCTTCATAGTCGCGGCGGCATCCGGTGAGGAAAGCGGCAAGGCTCGACTTGCCGCCACCGCTGGCTGACTCCACAAGGTATTTCTCGCCGCGCCGCAGCTGCAGCTTCGTGCGCCACACGTCGGAGCGGGGCGTCTTCTCATGGGCGAAGACCTCTGGAAGGATATCGTCGAGTGCTATCTCGTTGATTCTGCGTGTCATTTAAGCAGGCTTATCATGAGCGCCTCGAGACCGTTTTCCATCTCGATGTCGAGTTTCAGGCTATTGTCGGCGGGCACAAGACGCACCAATGTGCTCATTCCTTTGCCCGGCACATCGTTAGCGAGCAAAGCCATCCAAGCACCCTTGAACTTCGCAGCCGCGTCGGCTGCCGGTATGCTGCCGGGGGCCATAGCCTGGCCGTACCTTACGGTGAGCACATCGCCATCGCGTGTCACTCCGGCGCCGGGAATCATCTGAAGCAGCTGCGAGAGGCCGGCGAAATCCTTGCCGGTGGTCTGCACGCGAGCCTCGAGGCCGGTGAGGGCGCCGTCGGCACATACGGCCGTAGTGCCGTCGATCTGCGCCAGCGGAGTGGCGATTGCACTAAGCTGCTGGCCGAAAGCTGAAGTAATGGCATCTCCAATCTTCTTGGTGAGTTTTCCGGAGAGACCGGCTGCAAGGAAAATGTCGCCATTCTTATCGAGCGACTTCACCACCGACACATCAATCTTCTCGGCCGGGAGGAGGAGTTTGGCCGGTTTCATCTTGGAATTAAGCACCACCGAATTGGAAACCACATCCTTGCCATTGATGCTTGCGCTTCCGGCGAGATAGGCTATATCGTCGAACATCATCGACATGGCCACCCGCGAGTAGCCGGCCTCAGGCATGCGGTCGAGGGTGCGCTTCACGTCGGCCACGTATGTGAGCACCTTGTCTTGCTGCAGCAGGAGCGTAGCCGCCTCGGCCGAAGCATACGACTGGTTGCCGTTGAGAGTCTGATAGTAGCGCAGCTGATCTGTGTCGGGAGTGCCCTGCACGCACATCCAGAACTGATTGCCGATGACCGCCACGTCGCCGATCTGCCTCATTCCGTCCTGCTCCACTGCCTTCACCGCGGGGAGAGAGTCGGCACGGTTCTCCGACTTCAGACGCTCCACGTAGGCCACGAACTTGTCGGGATCGTCGAGCAGTCCGGTGAAATAAGACCTGGCGGCCGAGAAAAACGCAATCGAAGTCATGGACACTCCGGTTTCGCCGTTGCAGATATCCTTGAATATTCGTTTATGGCTATCGCGCAGCGCGTTGCTACCGGCCACAGCCTCCTGAAGCTCGGCGGGGAGCTCGATTGTCTTCCCGTCGGTCTTTCCGCCCACGCTCTTCACGGCCTGCTGCAGATTGAGCATTGCCACACTCGATGCATCGGCCGGGATAGTGCGCAGCAAGGCATCGGAATCGCCGTTGCCGCTTTTCGAGCAACCGGCAGCCACGGCCACTATCATGACCATGAGCAAAATATGTCCAAATAACTTCTTCATGACATTAAATATTTATAGGCGGGTTCTATAAATTGAACGCCTAATTTTAAACAATTAACAATCGGCAGGCTTTTAGAAATGATTTATAGGACCTGCCTATAAAGCTGCAGATCAGCGGAGGAAGCAACCCATCTCGATAGCGGCCACAGCAGCTTCGGCACCCTTGTTGCCCAGGCTTCCGCCCGCCCTGTCGAGGGCCTGCTGAAGTTCGTTGACAGTGAGCACTCCGAAAATTACCGGGGTGCTACCCTGGGTGTTGAGCTGGCACACTCCATCGGCGGCCTGCGAGCAGACATAGTCGAAATGGGGTGTATCGCCCCTTATGACAGTGCCGATCACTATTATGGCGTTGTAGCGGCGCGGACTCTTCATGATGCGGGCAGCGGCATAGACCAGCTCCACCGCTCCCGGCACCCGGTATTGCTCCACCTGCTCCGCCTTGAGACCTGCCTTGTCGAAGACATCGAGTGCTCCGGCGAGCAGGCGGTCGTTGACCTGACGGTTCCAGTTGGCAGTGACGATAGCCACCCTGAAGTTTTCCTTATCCCTGATTTCGGGAATCTCGAGCAGAGATCCCTCAGTATTCAAAATTGTCGACATTTCTGACAGTATCTACATTAACTTTCAAGCCTTACGGCAACACTTTCAAGCCTTACGGCTCATCACCTTGAAGGAAGAGAGCCACGACGACTTCATGTTGTCGTGAAGGCGGATCATATCTTTCAGGATCTCAATCTCCTTCTCCAGTTCGGTCTCCTGCAGGGAGATGGCATGGGGAAGCACGGCGTCGAGCAAGCGTTCGGCGCGGGGACGCATGGCCTTGACATTCATCATCACGGCAGCCATCTCGAGAGTCATCTTTATTTCCTTACGGTTGACGCGTCCCGAGCGCTTTTTGGATATGCCTATGGCCTCCTTGTAGAACTTCATTGCCTCGCGGTAGTTGCCGGTGGAGGCAAGCAGTTTGGCCACGTTGCATAGGGAATCCACAAGGCGCTCAGTGGCATTGCTGATGCCGGCGTTCACCTTTTCGGTGAGGGCATCTACGTTTAGCTGCTGGCGTGCGAGCAGGTCGATGGTCTTCTTGCGCGAGCGCAGAATCCTTGTGGAGAGTTCCATGGCAAGGATGTGCAGACGTCCGAACCGGTCTGCATTCTTCGAAAGCAGCGGATCGAGCACCTTGAAGAGGGAATCAAGCTCCTTCTCGCTGCGCTTGTAGTCCTGCAGCATGAAATGTATTTCCGACAGGTCGAAAATGAGCGCTACCAAAGCCGCTCCGAATTCCTCGTCGGAATGGTCGGGGAAATCCTTGAGGCGCTGCAAGGCCATGATGGTCAGCTCAAGAGCCGCCATATATTTCTCATCGGCAAGGAGGCTGGCCGTCTGCAGACGTGTGGTTGCCACATTGGCGAGCACTTCGGCCTCGACCGAATCTTTCGGGAACCGCTCCGTGCGGATATGGATATCAATCTGATTCATAATCTTAACTTTATTTAAGCGGCAGTTCGGAATAAACCGCTGCTATAAATTATAACACTCAAACCCACCAAAATTCCTATTACCACTTCCTGAGTTCCTGAAGAATATTGTCGGGAATAGGTTTCGACTCCCTCGTCTCCATGTCGACGCTCACGAGCACCGACTCGCAGAAGGAGCAGATCACGCCGGTGTCGGTGTTGCGGAGAATCTGCTGAAGCACGAAACTTCTCTCGCCGATTTTCTTCACGCGGGTGCGCACCTCGATCGGGTCGGGGAAACGGATCTGCTCCATGAAGGTGCAGTTGATGTTGACTATCACTGCCTCCACGCGGCTCCAATCTTCGAGGCGGCCGCGGAGCGCGTTGTAGAATTCCGTCTTTCCCACGTCGAAGAGCGAGAGCTGCGAATTGTTGTTGACATGGCCGAGCACGTCAATGTCGTTGAAGCGAAGCTGCAACGGAGTGGCATGGCGGAATGAAGTATAGTCGAGATTTTCGAGAATATCGTTTATCTTGCTCATTTTTATTTGTATATTTGAGTTTCAAGCGACGCTTCCCGACAGCCTGCAGGGGAACTGCCGGAGCATGCTAAATGAATTTTATCTGTTTCACCACATCCTTCCCCATCAGATCGTTGATGCCCTTCATTATCCTCCCCCGGCGCATGTTGAGATCCTGTCGCAGCGAGGCGTTGGAGGTGGCGATGGTCATCACGCCTTGCCTCATCGAGGGGCGGCGGCAAAGTGCGGCAAGCTGGATGCCCACCACAAGCTGAAAATTGTCGCATGCCCTCACCTCGTCGAGGCGGTCGTGCATGCGGCTCTGCTCAAGGCATTCGCGCAATACGTCGCCGATCGAGACTACATCTTTTCTTTCCATATCGCTTTTGCAGATGCCGGCTAACGCAATGAGAAACGCCCCTGCTCCACAGTGAAGAGCCGGCTTTCCCCGCGGATGTTGCCGAGAATTTCGTCGAGATGCTCGCGGTTGGTGTCGGTGATGAATATCTGTCCGAAGCCCTCGCCACCGCTCACCATCTCCATGATGCGGCCCACGCGGCTCGAATCCAGTTTGTCGAATATGTCGTCGAGAAGGAGAATCGGGGTTATGCCCGACATTTTCCTCAGATAGGCGAAGATGGCGAGGCGGAGGGCTATGGTGAAGGTCTTCACCTGGCCCTGGCTGCCGAGACGGCGCATCGAGTAGTCGCCGAGCCCGGTCAGGAGGTCGTCGCGGTGTATTCCTTTCGAGGTGTAGCCGAGGGCGGCATCTTTCTGGCGGGTTCTGTCGAGCAGCTCGCGGAAGCTTGTGTCGTTGAGCGCGCTTGAATATCTTATTCCAGCAGTCTCGGCATCGCCGGAGATTTCGGAATACCGCGCCTTGAAATCGGGAAGGATGTCGGCCACCCATTGCCGGCGTGTGGCATGGATGGCGTTGGCGGCCTCCTCCATCGACGACTCCACCGACTCGAAGAGCAACGGATCGGTGAGGCCGGCACGCAACATGCGGTTGCGGCTCTCGAGGCTGCGGTTGTAGCGTATGAGCTGCGCCAGATAAGACTTGTCGGCCTGCGATATCACCATGTCGACAAGTTTGCGCCGCTCATCGGCTGCACCGCTCACGAGGGCATGGTCGGCCGGAGTGACCGTGACCACCGGGAAACGGCCGATATGCTCCGAGAGGCGCTGATATTCCTTGTCGTTGCATTTCAGGCTCTTTCCCTTCCCCTTTACTATGCCGCAGCTGACGTTTTCGAGGCTTCCGGCATCCATCTCGAAGCGCCCCTTCACCATCAGCATCTCCTGCCCGTGGCGCGGCAGGGCCGATTCGGGCATGGAGTGCATTGGGCGCGCCAGGCACAGGAAATGGATGGCTTCAAGCAAGTTGCTCTTCCCCATTCCGTTCATGCCGAGAAGGCAATTGACACCGGGGGAGAATTCAAGCGAAGCCTCCTCTATGTTCTTGAAGTTTACTATGTCGAGCGTCAGTAGCCTCATGCGTTGTCTTCCTTTTCGCCGTAGGCCAGGTCGCCGGCATCGCCGAGTCCGGGCACGATGTAGCTGTGGGAGTTGACTTCCGGATCGATAGCGCCACACCAGATTGTGGTGCGGTCTTCAGGCAGATGGCTTTTCACGTAGTCGACGCTTTTCTGCGATGCGATGACGGCAGCCACATGAATCTTAGCCGGCTGGCCCTTGCGGAGCAATGCGCGGTAGCCGAGTTCCATCGAAGTTCCGGTGGCGAGCATCGGGTCGACAAGCACGAGAGTCTTGCCAGCCATCGAGGGAGATGCCATATACTCTACCAGCACGTCGAAAGTGTCGCCTTTCTCATGATATTTGCGGTAGGCGCTCACGAAAGCGTTTTCCGCACGGTCGAAGATCTGGAGGAAACCGTGGTGGAAAGGCAGGCCTGCCCGGAGGATTGTGGCCACCACAATCTTGTCGGCCGGCTGACGGCAGACGCATTCGCCAAGCGGAGTGCGGATGGTGACTTCCTCGTAGGCTATACGCTTTGAAATCTCGTAGGCCATGAGCTGCCCGATGCGGTCGAGGTTGGTGCGGAAACGCATGCGGTCGCCCTGGATAGTGACATCGCGCAATTCGCGCATATACTGGCTGATTATCGAAGGGGTGTCGTCAAAATTAATTACTTCCATTGCAATATCTTGTTTGGGTCTACAAATTTAACACTAAAATTTGAAAAACGGAAATATCGCCGTTGATTTTTAGGCCTTGCGCACCGATTGAGTCGGCAGACGCCGTCAGACCGCGCGGATACGGGAAAGAAGCCAGTCGCGGTATGCCTCCCACGACACCACATAATCAGAGCCTCCCATCGGATGGAGGAAGCGGCCGTTGAGCATAAGGGCCGCCATCACCTTCCCGGAGGGGGATGCGAGAAGAATCACATCGAGATGCGCCCCGAGCGGCACGATGTCGGAATCCACCCACCTGTCGGCGAGCGACGACAGATCGGTTGACTCATAATGGCATCCCTCTACCTGCATGAGCGAGAGGAGCGGCATCAGCGTCTCGGCATGCCCGAAATAGAGATTGGCCGAGTAGGGCTCCGGTGCGATCGCCGCCGAGTGCATCCCATCACGCATCAATGTCTGACCGAGCAGCATTGCGCCGAGCGAGGCATCGGCATCCGTGATGATTCTGGCCAGCAGCGGCGACGAGGCCTTTCCGGCAAGGTCCGACCATGGAGTGTCGGCATTACGCAGATAATGCTCTGTGTTGTCGAGGCGCCAGCAGCTCTCATATTCTTTCTCAGTCATGAACTCATCATCGGCCGGTGGCATCCCGAAGGCCGCCAGCGACTGGAGAATGTCGTAGATCTCCATCGTGAGTGTGCGCAGTTTCTTGTCGGAAAATCCCGATTTCTTGCCGAAGAGTCGCATCGCAGGGGCAGCCGGTGCCATTGAGTCGAGATAGTCTTCATGGCCGCGCCGCCAGAGATCGTGCTGGCGGAAGTCGTCATAGAGGGAATCGGCCTCGAAGCATCTCACGAGAGGGTCGAATTCCTTTCCCTCGGCGGTGACGGCCGACACATCGTGGGAAAGCCATGTAAGTTCGTGGCAGAACTCATACATGGTCATCACCACCCGCGGCACATAGCTCGATATGGCATTGAGGCGCGCATGGCGAAACAGCGACGGCATGAGGGAATAGAGGTTACGAGCGATGCCTACTTCCTCGCGGCGCCCCACCTCCGACAGGGCTCCCCATTTTCCATCGGAAAGGGATGCCACGGAGTCGAGCAACCGTTCGAAATTCTCGCCTGCCCGTGTGAGGCTTCCCTTGGCGCGGCTTTCGGAGATGGCCTTCCGGAGTTTTTCCAATTTCTTGTCGGACGACATGTAGCGGGCGCCGTGGCGCGCCACGTGGGCCACATAGACGGGGCGCAGCGAGTCGGGCCATACGGCCTTGTCGGCCACGCGGCTGAAATCGTAGGGCATCATCGTGCCCGAAAATCTGGCGGGAAGCGGGGTCGCTGCCGAGATGCCGGCCGGGATGGCAAACGCCATCACAAGGGTCAGCAAGAGGTATATCTTCTTCATGTCGGTAATGATTGTGTGTAAGATAAGTAGTTGTCTTGATAACAATGCGGCGGCCGAAAAGGTTATCGGCAATGGCCGCGACAAGGGGCTGAACCAACGGGGCGGATGGTTTGTTGCTAACTATAGCAGGCGGCGCGCTCCGATATGCCGCCATAATCACTTTTACCTATTGATGCTATGAAAAACACAGACAAAACCGAGCAGGCGCTCTTCGACAAAGCGAAGAGCGATATTGCCGCCGACATGAAAAGCCGCGGCATTGGCGCCATAATCTGGAACACCGCCATGGCAGGATTCCAGTATCAACCGGAGATAGTGCACCACTCCGAGAAGGATCCTTCCAAGACCCGCGTTGCGGAAATAATGGGCCTTTACGACTATGAGGGCACCGTATATCTGATTGAAGAGGATCGGGCGCCTGTGAAATTCAGCGATTTCTGGGACCGGGACACCGAGGTGGCGCCGACAGTGGTGACACTCTCTCCCGACGCGGCACACTCCGAACTGGGCGACCCGACCAAAGTGAAAGGCTACACCACACAGGGCACGCTGGAGGAATGGACAGCAATCGCCGACTGCTATTTCCAGGCGCTCATCCAGGATTAAGACCGGCTTCCCTTACAAGCCGGCTTCCCTAACAAGAGTCCATGGGCGCTCTCGCGAAAACTGCCGTCCTTTCAGGAAAGCAGCCGCACTCACACGAGTGCGGCATGCACAATCTTCCCGTTAAGGATGCGCACGGCCACCTCCGTTCCCATCGGGAGGTCGGGTGATATTCCGAAGCGGTGCGGCTGAAACCAATAATTGACCCCGGACTCATCCGCCACACGCCAGGCCGGGCCGGATGGCTTCTTCCATCCCGGTCTGGCATTCGCCGTGTCGGGATTCTTGTGATAATTCTTTCTGGCCCTCACCACAGGCAGCGCGGAATAAATGAAGTCGTCGGCAAGGGAAAGGACGCGGGAATAGGCGCCGGCAGTGTCAGCCGCCACCGTGCCCTGCGGAATCCTGTCGGCCAATATGCCGTAGGCCCGCGGAAGATGCCACTGCTTCGATTCGTAGAGCCGCTTCACCTGGGCGAGTTCCCATGCCGCCTGGGCAAACCGGGATTGCGACAGCCAGACGTCGGCGAGTTCCAGGCGTATGCGCCCCTTGAAATCTTCTTGCCCGGGCGAAGCGAGCCCCCGCGCCAGAAGTGCCAGTTTGAGTCTCGGAGATGAATCTTTATCTACGAGGGCGGCCAACCGGCTCCACAGATGGAACTTGCCGGGAGCAAGCAGGAGCGCTTTCTTAAGCAATTCGATGGCTTCGCCGTCGGCGCCGGCCTTGGCGTGGAGCGACGCCCTCTGGCTGAGCAGGCTGCTGCTGTCGGGATATTGCCCGAGGGCATTGTCGATGATATTCATGAATTCCGGCGACGGGAATATGGCCGTCTTCTCCGCTTCTCCCACATAGAGGGTGATGAGTTTCTCTACTGTCGAACTCAGTTTCTTTCCATCCAGTTCATGGCGGTTCCAGTCGCCGGGCCGGAGATTGGCAGGGTTCCATATCGGCAGGAAACGGATGATGGAGAATCCGGTGGAGGAGTCGGTAGCGGCATTCCTTGCATAACCGGCAGATTTCACCACATTCTCGCGCAGGCGTATGGCCTCGCACAGTATCATGGAGTGCAATTTGTGGGGACGCGGAGTGGTGAGTCGCAGATAATGGTCGAGCAGACGCCGGCGCCGCTCTATGGCGTACTCATCGGCCTGATGTAGCGCATAATAGATGATCCAGCCCAAGGCATAGTGGCTTCTTTGCGGCACAGGGCTGCCGCACGCGGCGATTTCATCATACACGGCCAGCGCCTCGCCGAGTCTGGCACGGTCTACTCCCTTTGATATGAGGGCTACCATAATCTCTTCGTTTTCCATCAGTTTCGTTTGATTTCCGCCTTTGCGGATGATTAGATTTTAAGTATAATGTGCCGGGTATTGATACCAAAACAAGACCAGCAAATATCAATTAATTATCAGGGATATATTGATTGTACTCGTTTCCAAAGTTATCGCCACCTCTACGATTCTGTCTTGGCTCAATGCCTTCTATTAACAAGCCTTCTAAAGCATCTACTAAATTGTTTAAATCTATTCTTAAATTATCCTCAGAAGGAATAATTCTGCCAGAAGTTCCGTCTACTTTATCTATTCCGAACCAAGAAAAGCGATTCCATCGATTCGCGTGGCGATCTTTAGTATGAGCTTTTAATCTATCGGCTATGGAACTATTGCCCACTGCTTGACCCACATATACAACTTCTCTAAAATCATACAATAGATATACTCCTCTCATACTTCGGAAATCAATCGGACCTGTTTCTTGTGAATCGATACCCAGTAATTTAAATGGATACCCATTCCAATCTACATTCTCTCGATTCCAAAATACGCCGTAATGCTTAATTACTTTTTCATTTTCGATGATTTCGATGGAATTATTTAATAAATCTTCTTCTTGAGTTTCTTGCTCCTGATTCGATGATTGATGAATGTGACTATTGTCCGCATATTGTTTTCCTTCTTCCGAAAGCCCATAATAACCGTCTCCTTTTGCATTAAAAAGACGGGGATTCTTCGTTAACACCGCACTTACAGTCATTTTCGGTGTCAAACCTGTTGTCCTTTTTAGTTTACTACTTAATATTTTATCTGTTATGTCCTGATAATGCATTGGGGCAAGTTCTTTATTTCTGTAACTATTCTTTAATACAAGAATAATAGCTTCTTTCCAGGTCATAAGAATGTGTTGTGAATTATTGGGGCAAGTTTCAATGTAATTATTAAAAGAAAAGAGGACTCTCGCACTAAGAATCCTCAATTCAGTACCCCCAACCGTGCCGTATTAGAACCGATTTTAGCCGACCTCGACCGATTGTGGGAAATGCGTCACTGGATACCCGAGCCAGGGAAACCTATATTCCCAAAACGCAAAGTTAGTTAATTACTTCACTAAATCATTGTTCTTGGGAGATACATTCAGTTGGCAGGGGAAATGTAAGTTTTACAAATCAATCCTCGTTCTCTATAAATACTTGAAAGTCCAACTGCTCAATGTATTTACCTGACATATCAGTGCCAGCGCTGCTATTGATGGCAACATGATGAGTAGTCACTTTATAGCCATCAGGCAACATCCTTGACAGAAGGGAACAAATAGAATCTTCAAACGCTCTCTCCTCTTGATAACACTTCTTTTCACACACCGCTCTTACAATGGCGTTGCCATTGGGAGCAAAAGTACCAACACTTATATGCTGGTCACACTCTAATCCTTTTGAAGAAAATTTTACTTGAATCATATTCTTTTTTCTGCAAAGTTACGTGATATTTGCGTCCTCCACAATAGGATAAGGGATTTATTAATAGTCATATAAGTGGATTTATAAGGGTTGCTGACTCTATCATTGTTCTTAGGGAAAACTTTCAGTAGCGATTTTCGGGTATGCTATAGTGATAAGTCACTGATTTACATGGGGAGGGGTGACGTAGGAGGAGCTACGTAACTCGCCACTCCCTCCTATAATATAGGGAGGAGGGCTATACCCATCGGTTGGGTGTGGGCTATTCTGAAAATTTTGGGGACTTATATAAAAGTGATTTTGTGGTTTGGCTGATTTGCGGTATGTTTGGAATTGATGTCGGTGTTGACATTGAAAACTAAGAGGGGTAAGGCGAAATCCTACTCATTGAAATAAAAATTTTAGGTGCTGGGAAACACGATAATTTGAAAATGGGAAATAAAAAAGATGAAGTTGGGTATCAGTTCAATGCTGTTCCCATGAATTTGATGGCTTGCTGCGATTTGAATTGCAGGAGTATGTTGTGGACGCTGGTACAGTTGTCAAGTTATTATGCGGATAAGGATGGATGGTTTTTCCGCACCAATGAAGATTTGAGAGTGCAAAGCCGACTAAGTGAAAATTTGGTGAGAGCAACACTTAGCACGTTTTATCGGGTCGGAATGGTCGAGGTGCAGACGGTTGGAAAGGGCAAAAGCAAAACGCCGAATAAATTCAGATTGAATGTTGAGCGTTTCAAAGACTGGGAACAGTACAGTCTTGAAGATTGTATCAAGCATCCCGATTTAAGAATTGAAACAGACGGTTATAAAACTACGGGATGGCAAGCGTCATATCTTACGCAACAAGATAACGAACCCATTAGCGATACTGTCACTGTTCCAATATCATCACCCAAACCTCAACAATGTGAGGACAATATAGAGAATACAGATAATAAAGAAAATAAACTCTCTGAAGGGTATAAGCAGGTTGAGGCGAAGTCTAATGAGTTTGACAGGTATAAGCAGAGAGAGAATTATCTTATGGATAGGTTGTATAACGTAACGACATGGACGGACTTCAAGCTGATACGAAAGCAAATCAATGAACTAATCTCAACTGCCCCATCTGAGAAGGTAGCTGAGAAGACAAGAACGAGGTATAAGAAAATCGAAGAGGGTAAGATTACGTACCTCAAGAGTAAAATCAGTAAACTACCGTATAATTCATTTTACGATGAGTTCTACCGCGAGTATGACTGTGGATGGCTTGGTAAGGATAACAAACAGAACATAACTCAACCTCAACATACGAAGGAAGAAGTGGAAGACCCCAACGCCGATTTGCGAGAGATATTTAGAATTAACGGTTGGGGAGAACCCGATATCGTGAAATACGACAAACAGAAACAAGAGGGGCAAGACTTCTCTCCGATAGACGATGATAACTTGCCGTTCTGAGGTAAGAATGTATCAATGTCAGGAGTGTGTCAATTTAATCTCTGTGGAGGTGTTGATACGCTCTTTTTCATGTGTCAGATTAACTTAAAAAATTATATAGCTCCAACTCTGGACTAAAGTTAAAATCGGATTCGGCTTCCCGATTTTTGATGTTTTGAGTTAATTTTGCGGTGAAATAGCAACTCAACTTTGCGTGATAAGAAAATTCTTGCTATATTTGCAGCGTCTTTGGTGAGGTGGCTTCGGCCATTATCCAATGACAAGACATATATAGGAAGGTTTTCGCTTCCTCTGACATGTGCAAATCACCACCTTGCAAACATCAATAAGTCAGAGATTGCCGAGAATGCTTCTCACGTATCTGCATATCCATCTAACACGATATACAGCTTACGGTGAGTTGCTATTTCGTGTTATCTGCTTATTGAGCCTTGTGGTGAGGCTGCACATGAGGATGATTCTGAAAGTGGCTCACCTTTTTTATGTGCCTTAACGAATACCAATCACTCACCACACCCGACAGAGCCATAAGGGGTAAGGAATTGAAGTATGAAACGACTTCTTAGTTTACCTTTGGCATTGGTGCTTGTCGGTTACGCGACAAGTAGCTGTTCTTCTTCTGCCTCAAAAGATAAAGAGCGAAATGACTCCACTGCCGCAGAAGCAGCCAGACTTGATTCTATCCGTCAAGATTCGATAGCTCGCCGAAATTTTATCACTCCCGATTTGGCGTTTAATGACCTACATGGGGACGTGAAGAAATGCGTATGTGATAATAACGAATATCTCACATATACTTACGATGAAAACGGTAAATGGACTAATGAACCTCAATGGAATGAGTCCGATAAAAAGTTTTGTCCCGACAGAACGAAACATCCAAGAGTAATAAGGAACAAAGACGGATACATTACTCGAATATATTGGGAATGTGATGCTGATTATGAATATGAGGATATAAGTTGGAAAGACGGTAGAGTTAAAACACGCTTTAATTCCACCTATTCTTATGATAATGATTTTATCATTACACAAGAGAATGAGGAAGAATACGATGCTCAAGTCACATATACGTACTGCAATTATGAGGTGGACGGCATGGGCAACTGGGTAAAACGTGATGTAATTGAGAAGATTACTGATACCTACCAAAACTCTGTAAGATATGAAAAGAAAACAGAAACGCGCAATATAACTTATCATAAGAGTAATGGCGAGGGTCGTACCACTATACCTAACAATGCAAAGCAAGAACAAGCATTGCAAGCCCTAAAATCCTTCAATCATAAGAAAGAGCAGGAAGAAGCTAAAAGTCAAATTCCCGCGTGGATTCAAGGTGTATGGCATCTTGATATTGATGGACCCAATGGCATTTCAGTATCAAATTACACTATCACGATAAGCGGCAATAATGCTACGTTTGTAGATGGTAGAAATACCAAATATGATGGTGAATGTCATATCGAAGACGGTTATCTGTATTTGGGGTCTTACAAACGCTATAAAATTGATGGAAAGTCTTTGGTTTTCATGGGTAGAAGACTTGCGAAAGAGGGTAGCTCATCATCATGGAGCGGAAGTTTCAGAACAGACAGCGATGTAATGCGCTATCTCACCGACCGCACGTTCTACTCAGGCAGTCACCGCATGTCGTTCACCTATAATAGCTGTAAAATTGACG
Organism: Bacteroidales bacterium; assembly: GCA_030524805.1. Classification (GTDB taxonomy): domain Bacteria; phylum Bacteroidota; class Bacteroidia; order Bacteroidales; family Muribaculaceae; genus Lepagella. Next base: position 42,959 of record JAUNFY010000019.1, read on the forward strand.
GTTATACCGTATCGGGCGCACCTCGCATCAGCAATTTCACTTCAACATCAGCCACTATCGTAGTTAATCCTATTGGCGGAGGCAGTGCGGTATATCTTTACCTCAACGCCTCCAACGGTACAATCAACTACGAAGGCGACATATTCCGTGCAAGATAACGTCATTCTAATTTCGCTAACAAATACCTCTAAAATCATGGATAATTTTATTAAGAGAGTCGTTTTCTTTCTATTCATGCTGGCCTCAATTCACCCAATCAAGGCCTACAACTCAGACGATGTTTTCTTTTTCGTAGTGCCTAAAGGGTACACTATGACAACTCTATCGAATACTCTTTCGGTCAGTCAAGAAGTTCTTTATAAGTACAATCCCAACCTTCGGAACGGTCTGACGGCAGGTATTCAGATATACCTTCCTGCTACTGCGGTTTCTGAAGATAATTTGAAAAAAGTAGATGCAGCCCCGACTTTTGCAGGTGGAGCTTTGAATTCTGTGTATTCCTTTGCATTATCTGAATATGGGAAATCTGTACAGAAACAGAATGAATTAGCTAACCTTTATGTAAATATGTCAGTAAAGGACAGAATAAGACAAGGAGGTCAGTTGTATCACTATGATGAGATTTCAATAGAGGGCGAACTATTTTGGTATCTCAACAACATCCACATGGATGTTACGGCCAATCAAATTTCTGAAACGACTGGAATACCTCTTGACCAATTAAAATTATACTGCAAATATGCAGCTGAGCTTAAGGGATATGATACACAAGATGAAAAAAATCGTTTCAATATAATATGTCAATATTATCTTTCACACCCTAATACAACAAGAAAAGAGCTTGAAGATATTTCACGTGCTATGTTTCATGGCCATAATTACCATCTGTCAATATACGTACCCACCGACCCTTCAAGTCTGAAATTAAATGCTGATGGTTCAGTAGATTTACCTGCTGTAATACCGTCAAAAATTGAATCGGCTAAAACATTAAGAAAGTTCTTCTCGAATTCTCCGCGTTTCAAATGCAGTCAAACGAATGTGACATTAACATTGTCGTATAATGCGACCGATGGATTTATTGCGTATGCAGACGGCAAGCGACTTGGCAAATTTGAAGTTGATACTCGTGAAGACCAACCGCAAAAAGCCTTAATAGGTTTGCCGTGGTTGAACGGTTACGGTCCTGCGCCTATCCTTCTCACTCTTAACGGAGACAATACGACATTGGCATTGTTGCCCGTTCAAGGAGAAGAAAATCTGAGTTATAATTCAAGGGGTTATTTACAGCACGGCAGGACGGGAAATACGACCTGGATGCAGCTGTCGCTCTCGTCAGACGGGCTCTCTTTTACCCCCGTTGATTATAAACCTAATCCCGAAATGTTCCATTTCATCGGATTTTAGAACTGAAATCATGAAAAAGAAATGTCTAATACTTTATAAGGCTATAATTGTAGCAATATTTATCGGCATTACATGTGTTGCTAACGCTCAGCAGTCACTTTCAGCCGAAGAATATTCGCAGACCGTGTGGAAGCTTGCAGATGAATTAAAGACTAAGTTGGAGAAAATTGAACGTTCCAACGATGTAGATATAATGGTTAATAGGCTGCCACGTGAGGAAGAGGTTTCTAAAAGGAAACTTTGGGCTGCGGCGCATTATGCGCTTGAAGATTTGAAAAACGTAAGATATTTCTATCTTCATCCGAATGCTCTGCCACTCGGTTGGGAAAGACCAAGTAGCGATTCTCATCAAACATTGACGAAAATTATAGTTAAAGATGGAAAGAGCTTCTATATTGAAGGGACTCTGCCAGGCTTACATTCCTCAAAATATCGAGAAACAACAGCCATATCTTTTTATGATCCCTCGGGTAGAAAAATTCAGTGTTGTGGTACAATACTGCCATTTGATCAATTGAAAGAATTGATTAAAACTTCTCAAATTAAGGTCGTTTCTAAACGTGGTTCTAAACCATTCCTGGATATGACGGGTAGTAGCACTAACGGAGGGATGGGCGCGGCTTATGTTGATGTCGCTGATAGTTGGCTTTTGAAGAGCTCCTATACCAATGAAGTTGTAAATTTGCCCTTTGGAACTTTTTGGACAAGTACTCCTAATGACGGTGGATTGAAATGCATCACAGTTGATGTTTATGCTACTCATGCTTATGAAGAGACCTCTCTAAATAAGTCAGACGAAGCGTTGTGTCTCTATGCTTTTGAAATTGACTATACCCAATTATTGAATTGGTATAAAGAGTCGCTTGACTATCTTATGCGCGATGTTAATAAACTGCTTGGAGAACAAGAAGCGAAAGAAAAGGCTAAAGAAGATGCTTTTGACGAAGCTGACAAGAAAGAACCGCTCGCAAGTCTACTTATAGAAACAGCCTCAAAATTAAGTTCAGACAAATCCTTGTTTGATTTCATCGTCATGGACAAATTGTCCAATTACGAAATCAATGTCATAGCCAACAGCAATACTGTTCGTCTGACAAAAGATTTTTGGAAAAGACTTCAATCACTGGAGAATAAGCACGGTAATATTTGCCTTTATTATATAGGTTCGCCTACTTCCAATTACAAATATGATATAGCATCGACTGAAAAAGAAAATCGTCTACATATTAAGAGTCTTGTAAATTCCATACAAGAAAGCTCCAATAACAATATTCTCGCTTTTATCAAGCGAATGTTTAGATACAATGTATCAGTTGCGGATAGAATTAAAGAAGGCAATAGTTTTGATATTCATGTGCCTATAACAGACGGCTCGTATGGTATTAAAATTCCTTGTCTAACACCGTCTTTATCGAAAGGAGATGTTATATACACAATTACCTTACCTAAGTCAGAGTTTAATTTGCAATCTAACAATAAAGGCAATGGTTACTCTGTTAAGTTCAAATAATATGGGACAAATATCTAAGAGCCTAAAACTTGCAGTCATTTTTATGATTTCAACTTCCGTATATTCGTTTGCTCAAAGAGTGAATGAGCATGGGTTGAAAATGGTGAGTGAGGTAAAACTTTACAGTTTAAAAGATGGTATAGATTGTAACCTTAAATTTGAATACAATTCTACGGGTAGCCTAATCGGAGTGAAATGTTATGGCCACAATAATTTGACAGAAAAGTATGGCTTAAAGAATGAGTATCGGTTAAATAATGAGCGATTGATATTTAAGGATTATGAAGCTGATTGGAATATCTATCAATATGAATTTGAATTTGATTGGAATAATCATATTACGCGAATAACTGAGACTCCAATTAAGGGTCAAGATGTTGGATCAAAGTGGGAAATGAACTATTTATATAACTTTGACACCAACACAAATTCATATCATTTAAGTAAAAAGACACTACGAGAGTGGAATACTAACACTATAACAAATACCTATGTGTTTTTATCTGACCATTGTTTCGGGGAATATGAATTAAGAGATGAATGTGTATTGCGGAAAAGAGTAGATTATGTGATTGATAAATGCAAAGTAAATGATACAAATTTGTCATTATTGGATTTTTTAAGATTTGGCGGGATTGGTGTATCTGCTGGTATTGAAAGGTATCTAAGCATTACAGAATGGATAGGGAAACATAATAAGTATTTGGTTGATACTGATAATCCCAAGTACCATAGGTATGAATATGTTTATGATAAGCAAGGGAATCTTTTAGAAGCATATCTATATGATTGGGGGAAATGGGAGGAGTATGATGGGAATTATGGATGGGGAATTCAGAGAAGTATCAAACTCAAATATTTGTATTAGAATTGGGAAACAGCACTCTTACCAAATCGGAATTGAAGCGGATGCACTCGGAATACAATCAGATGTATTTCGGTGGGCGGCTGTCTATGCCCGATTTTAAGTTTATCAATGCCAAGAGGCCGTTTGGACGGTTCAGAGCGGATAAGAAAACCTCGGAAATCGGAATCTCGGCTTATAGGAAAGGTTGGTCTGAGGAGTTTCTAAAAGATACGCTAATTCATGAGATGATACACC
>JAUNFY010000090.1 GCA_030524805.1 Bacteroidales bacterium
GCATTAAGCATTGTGCATTTTCAAAAGTATTTCACCTCGGTTTCCTCGAGGCTCGAGAGCACGGCGTTGGCAAGCGAGCTGGCGCCGATGCGGAAGAGGTCGTGGCAGAGCCATTCGTCGCCGAGCACTTCCTTCACGATGGCGAAATATTGAAGCGCTTCCTCGGTGGTGCGCACGCCGCCCGAGCACTTGAAGCCCACCTTGCGGCCCGTGGCCTCATGATATTCCTTGATGCACTGACACATCACCCACGCAGCCTCGAGGCTCGCGCCGGGATAAATCTTGCCGGTTGAGGTCTTCAGGAAGTCGGCTTCGCTGTAGAGCGAGAGGATGGAGGCGCGCTTGATGTCTTCGGCAGTCTTCAGCAGTCCCGATTCGAGTATCACCTTGAGGGTGGCGTCGCGGGCGGCGCGTTTCATCTCCACTATCTCGTCGCATACGCGCTCATAGTCGCCGTCTTTGTAGATGCCCACCGGGAAGACGATGTCTACCTCGTCGGCGCCGCTCATCACGGCCATAGCCACGTCGGCCACCTTCACCTCGATGAAGGTCTGCGCGCTCGGGAAGCATCCCGCCACCACGGCCACGTCCACTCCCGGCACGTCGAGAGTGTTGCGCACCACTTCAGCGAAATTGCTGTAGACGCAGATGGCGGCCACGTTCTTATACTGCGGATAGTCGTTGTCGAAACTGTTCACCTTCTCGGTGAAGGCCTGCACGCTGCGCACGCTGTCTTCAGTGGCGAGTGTGGTCAGGTCGATCGAGTGGAGCAGGAACTCGTAGGTTTCCTTCGATGCGTATTTGCCTGCCTCGTCGATGATTTTCTTTACTTCGGCTTTTACAACCTCGTCGTCGCCCGTCACTTTCGAGGCGGCGATTGCCTGCTGGTATTTGTCCATATTCTTTATTCTTGTAGATGGTTATGTCGGTTGGTGCCTCTCCCGCACGGAGAGGGAGATTGCAAAATAATAAAAAAAATCGTGTCGCTCCAAGAAATTTTGTTAATTTTGCAAGAAGAAACACTAAATTCACCGGTATGTCGGATGTCTTGATTTCGGTCGTCGTGCCCGTATGGAATGCCGGGCGCTATCTTGGCGAGGCGCTTGAGTCGCTCCGCGCGCAGACCCATGCCCGCTTCGAGGCTATCCTTGTCAACGACGGATCCACCGACGACTCCCCCGACATCTGCCGCCGGTTTTGCCGGCTTGATTCCCGCTTTGTGATGGTCGACAGGGCCAACGGCGGGGTGTCGGCCGCCCGCAATGCCGGAATAGAGATGGCGAAGGGGGAGTGGATAGCCTTCATGGATGCCGACGACATCATGCTGCCCCGCTGCCTGCAAACCCTCCTCGAGGCGGCACAGTCCTCCGGCGCCGGAATAGCTGTGGGAGGCTACTCGCGCTCCATGCCGGGCACCCTTCCCGACCGCCCGGCCCGATGGGAGGCCGTAGGCAGCCGCGAGGCCATCCTCATCGGCCTCTATCAGGAAAAGATACTCAACAATCCGTGGGGCGTGCTCTTCAGCCGCCGGGTGTTTGAGGGCGAGGGAGCGGTGCGCTTCCGCAGCGGACGCTATGAAGACCTCGACCTCTTCTACCGGGCCTTCATGCGTGTCGACACCGTGTGCCTTGTAAGCGACACGGTGTATTACTACCGCGATACCCCCGGAAGTTTCATCAACACATGGTCGGCCTCCCGGCTCGATGTGCTCGACGTCACCGACCGCATGGTGGAGGCGTTCGCCGGAGGCGACCCCGCGCTGTTGCGCGCTGCAGAGGACCGGCGGTTCAGCGCCCACTTCAACATGCTGCTCGAGATGTGGCGTCACCGCGTTGACAATCCCGCGCAGCGGCGGCGCTGCATCGATGTCATAAAACGGTCGCGTCGCGCTGAACTGGCCGATCCCCGCGTCAGGCTCAAGAATAAGGCGGGGGCTTTGTTGTCGTATATCATGCTTGGCCTATGAAAGTAGTCACATTTGATCAGGAAGCGCTCGACCGCCATGCCGCGCGGCTGGCGGAGCAGGTGGCGCGCGACATGCCTCCGGGCGGTTACGACGCCGTGGTGGGCATACGCCGTGGCGGCTCGCTCGTGTGCGACGCTTTCTGCCGGCATTTCCCGGCCGGTGCCTTCCGAATGCGCACCGACGTGTGGCTTCAGCGCAGCTCCACCAAGCGGAAGACTCCCGCCGTGGCCGCCTTCCTGAAGCGCCTGCCTTACGGAGTGCTCAACCTTTTGCGCATGGCCGAAGCGCGCTTGCTCGCCCTGCGCCATCGGGCGCGCGGGCACCAGGAGGAGCGCAAGGTCGAGATTCCCGCTCCGCTGGCGGGGATGCTGACCTCCGTGGCTGCTCCCCGGGTGCTGCTTATCGACGACGCCATCGACAGCGGCGAGACACTGCGGGCTGCCGCCGCGGCGATAAAGGATGTGAATGAGGCATCTGATGTGAGGGTGGCGGTGCTCACTGTCACTACCTCGCGTCCCGTGGCGGATGCCGACTATTATATTTACCATAACCATACACTAATAAGATTTCCATGGTCGAACGATTACAAGAACCCCGTCGCGGGGCAACTTTCGTAGATTTGGACGGCACGTTGCTCAGGGGCAATTCCCTGAAATTCTTCATGAGGCGGCTTCCGCTGATGTTGCTTAAAAGGCGCGCTCCGGGCGCGTCGTTGCTCGCTATGTGGTGGATGGGCTGGCGTGCGCTCCGGGTGGTGGGGCATGCCAATATGAAATGGCACGTCACGCGTCTTGCCGTGCGCCACTTCACTCCCGACGACTGGGATGCGCTGGCACGCGGCATGGCGGCACGCGTCAATGCCACTGTGATGCAATATGTGGAGTCGCCCTCGAGGTCCGGGTGTGCGCGCTATATAGCCACGGCCGCCCCCGTGGAGTATGCCCTCCCCCTGAGCCGGCAGCTCGGGCTGGATGGCGCCGTGGCCACTTCCTTCGCCGACTCGCGTAAAGACTATGAGGAAACCCGCGGGCTGGCCAAACTCGAGGCCATTAGGCAGCTTCTCGATGAGAACGACTACCGCCTCGAATCGTTTCTTACCGATCATTTCGACGACATACCGACAGCGCGCGCCTATCCGCGCCTGACAGTGCTCGTGAATCCCGACCGGAAGATGCAGGCCATCTTCCGCAACGTCGGAGTGACGCGCTATCTCATGGGCAAATGACGCCTCGCGCTATTCCGGCTCCCGCATGCCGCCTCCCCGGCGATGCGATCGCCCTTAAAGATTATGACGATAACCTGCAAATTTTCAGCAGTAAAATTTGCAGGTTATCAAATTTTTTTATTATCTTTGGCCAAAAATATCCGCAGTTATCATGACAAGACTCCTTGCCTTACTCCGGGGAGAAATGCCGTTTTGATTTGAAAGGCAGGTTGACGGGTGGAGGCATAAGTGTTTTCAAACATAATTTCTGATATGGGTGAAAGATATATGGAAGGTTACTATGCGTCGGAAGATGATTATATGAGGCTCTTCTATCACTATGATGGTGAGATGGCGCAAAGACTTATAATATTGAACACAATCAATGGCGATGTCGTTAGGTTGACACGCCAAAATCCTGTGTCGGGCTGCTATGATATGGATGATCGGAAATATGCGGAATATCATTGGACATGTTTCCCGATATCTGAAAATAAGTTTGAACGAATATGGGAAACAGCACCTGAGCTTGATCTTTTGCGAGACCGATATGTAAAGGGATGTTTTGTCGTATACGGATCTGAGGCGCTGGACTATACTCATTATCATGGAGAATGGGCGGAACGACAAATCTGCATACATAAAGGCAAAGTTGAAAAATTTTCACAGGAAAAGCCCGTTTCTGAAACTTCGCACATGTGCGACCAGCCATTCTCTATCCTTGATTTTGAAGAAGAAGATATCATCCGCACAGTAAATGATGACAAAGAACTTGGTTCGATTGAATTTATTTCGAAAGAGGAATTTGAGAAGGTATGGCATTCCTTCGACAATTCGGAGACGTGACTTTGTAATCTTTCAAATATAAGGCTATGGCAAAAAGGGTAGTGGTGAGGATCGGCAATGTATTCTGCGTTGAGATAGACGGCAGATATAAATGCTACTTTCAGTATGTCTGTAATGACCTGTCAATGTTGAATGGCAGCGTGATTCGGGTTTTCAAGACCCGCTATCCGATGGATTATGAGCCTGTTGTTAAAGATATCGTGCGGGATGAGGTCGCGTTTCATGCACATACAGTCCTTCGTGCCGGTATTTTTCACGAGGCATGGTATAAGGTAGGCCCGTCGGCGATAATATCTGACGCCCATGAAAAGGTGCTTTGGGGAATTACGAGAAGTACCAAATTCTCATTCGATGATCTGAAGACGACTTTCGTCGATCCGATGGAACATTGGGTTTTGTGGTATACGAATGAGGAACCGATTCAAGATGAAGGAGAACTTCCTGAAATATATCGTGATAAGGTGGAATTTGGTGCCGTTATGCCATTTGTAGATATTGTGAACCGAATACAATTCGGATATTATAAATATCAGATATGTGCATATGACAGGTTAAAGAGAATTCCCCATCCGGATGTAGACAGTTATACAAAAACAGAGAGTGGAGACAGTATTGTCTATTCCCATTTTAGAGGAGAGACGGTAATTCAGAAAATAATTGTTTATTCTGATGGCACTGTAAAAGCAACAGAAGGAGATTCTCCCGACTGTCCGAAATTCTGGGAAACCAACTGGAAGCATCGGGAATTCATCGCCGAAGAAGAGTTTCGTGAAGCATGGTCAAAATACAGAGGCGAGAGCGAAAAATAGGGGAATTGACAATGCCGGTTGATTCGGCATTGCCTATTGATTAAGAAGAATTTATTATTTATAAAAAATAGAAAGATATGTTTTCGATATTCAAGAAGAAAAAAGTCAGGAGGCATCTGCTGCTGCATATCAACATGCCGCTGCAGCCAATGCACAGGCATAGTCTGGAAGACCACATCGAGAATGTGATGGGGCAAAGGAAACTCGGGGAGGTAACGGGCGGCGGCACCGCGCTCAATGAGGAGAAAGGTTGCGTGGAGTCTTGCGACATCGAGATCGATCTCTTCAACCCCTCTGACGACAGGCTGCGCGACCTTGCAGACATGATAAATCAAATCGGGGTGGCGAAAGGTTCGGCCCTCATCTGCCAGGACACGGGCGAGGAAATCAGTGTCGGCACTCTTGAGGGCATGGCTCTTTACCTCAATGGCACCGAACTGCCCGACGAGGTGTATCCGTCGAGCGATATCAATGAGTTGATCGACAGGCTGCTGGCTGCCATGGACGGTCTCGGCGCGCTTTATAGCTCATGGGAAGGACGGGAATGGACCGTGCTCTATTTCTACGGCGAGTCGTTCGAGAAGATGAAAGAGAGCATCCTGCCGGTTGTAGCCACATATCCGCTCTGCGCGAAAAGCCGCATCGAGCAAAATGCGTGAATAAGGGCTTGCCCTTGATATTCACGCATTCTGCCTTGATATTCACACAAACTGTCGCTGTTTTCACACAAACTGTCGCTATATTCACAGCCTACCGTATGCGGGCGGTCCATCCGCCGCCGGGCGCCATCACGGTGCGGAGCTGCGTGTCGCTGTCCACCTCAAGCTCGAGGCGCTTGTAGTCGGTAGCCTCCACGTCGCTGTTGATGCCATCCTGAAACACCACCACCTTGTATTTCCGCCCCTCGGGCAGGAAAGAGAAATCTATCGTCAGCTCGCGGGGCTCCCAGTTGTTCATGGCGCCAATCCACCATGTGTCGCCCTTGCGGCGCGCCACGGCTACATATTCGCCCACCTTGCCGTCGAGCGGCACTGTCTCGTCGAAAGTGGTCGGCACGGCGGCCATGAAGTCGGTGCATTCCTGATTCTTCATGTAAGCCGTAGGGCTGTCGGACAGCATCTGCAGCGGCGCCTCATATACGGTATACATCGCCATCTGGTGCACCCTCGTTCCCTGGCTCATCGGGTGGTCGTTGACCGGCCGGAAATAGTTGCGGGCCTTGTTGGTCATGGCTCCCGGGGTGTAGTCCATCGGTCCGGAAAGCATCCTGATGTAGGGAATCGTCACGTCATATTCGCAGAAATCCGTCGCCGAGCGGTCGCCCTCCATGGCAGCCCACTTGCAGTTTTCCAACCCTTTCACCCCTTCGAAGTTCACCACGTTGGGATATTTCCGCTGTATTCCCGTAGGCCTCATGCCGTGAAGGTCGATGAGCAGCCGGTTGTCGGCCGCGCACTTCACTATCTCCTCCATCGAGCGCAGCATCTTCTGGTCGTCGCGGTCGAGGAAATCCACCTTGAAACCCTTCACGCCCATCTTCGCGTAGTGGGGAAACACCGTGTCCTTCTCGGCGTCGCAGGCAGCCCAGCTCGCCCACAGGATGACGCCTACCCCCTTCTCGTCGCCGTGTGCGATGAGAGCCGGCAGGTCGATGTCGGGATTGCATATCATCAGCGACTCCTCTTTCCAGTCGTCGGCCTTCCCGCTGCTCCATCCGCAGTCGATTATGATGTATTCCAGCCCGTTGGCAGCCGCGAAGTCGATGAAATATTTGTAGGTGTCGGTGTTCATGCCTGCCTTGAAGTCCACGCCGCTCAGATTGGTGGTGTTCCACCAGTCCCACGCCACCTTCCCCGGCCTTATCCAGGAAGTGTCTTCAATGCGGCATTCCGGCGCGAGCCGCTGCGCCATGTCGTTGTCGAGCAGATCCATGTCGTCGCGCGCTATCAGCAGCGTGCGCCACGGAAAGACCTGTCGCGCGCCGGCCTCCGCTATGTGGGCGGCGCGGCTGTCGGAGATATAGTTGAGCTTCATGTGGCCGCCCCAGTGGCCGGCGGTTATCTCCGGAGCGAATGCTCCCTTCAGGCTGTGGGGCCGGTCGCTGTTCCTGACCAGAAACATTCCGGGGTAATCTTCCACCGCATTGTCCATCACGGCCGCCCGCATCCCGCCGCCGAGATCCACGAGCAGGGGCGTGATGGCCAGCGAGTCGGCATACATCTGCGATATCGGTTGCCGGTCGTAGTAGCTTTCAAAGGAGTAGCTGTATTTGTCGCCGCCTCGGTTGTCGTTGATATAAGGTATGAAAGCCTGATGATCTGATGCGAAATTGAACTCCGCCAGTTCGTCTTCCACCGTGAACCCTTTCTTGCGGTCGCTTACGAAGCGGTAGGCGGCTCCGTCGTCGTAGACGCGAAACTGCACCTCGTAGCCTCCGGCGCAGCTGAGTGTCAGCTGGTTGTAGTCGTCCTTCACCTCCGCTTTCTTGTAGAAGGGGGTCTTAAACGAGCTCCTGATGTTTTTCTCCTGTGCCTTGCGCACTTTCACATTTGCTCCGAGCACGTCGCCGTCGGCGAGTGTCATCGACATGGCCGACGGGGCCAGCACGCCCACTCCGTCGGCGTCCACGCTCCAGCGTAGGTCTTTTCCGGCAGTCACCGTAACGTTTATTTTTCCATCCGGCGAAGCCACACTGTAGGTCTGCCCGGCAGTCATAGTCGCGGCACACATCATCAGGGTGGCCACACTGGTAATAAGTCTCATGGTCTGAATTTTATCAAAAAAACACTCAGGCTCTTATTCGAGCCACTTAACCGCAAAGTTAATCAAATATCCTGATATTTAATATGCCAATTTTATCAAAAAATAGTAAAATCCA
>JAUNFY010000091.1 GCA_030524805.1 Bacteroidales bacterium
CGGGATACCGGGGGTGGCAAGCACCCCCGGTTAACAAAATATAAGGCCTCCGGCCTTATCCCCGTCAGTCCCCTAACCCCCAACAATGAATTCCACCGTGTGCAACCCCGCCGGGGTTGCTGACTGTTGCGGCGGGATACCGGGGGTGGCAAGCACCCCCCGGTTAACAAAATATAAGGCCTCCGGCCTTATCCCGCGGCAGTCCCCTTACCTTCCCCTTTCAATATTCCCCATTCAAAATTCAACATTATTATGGCGATAAGGGAGTGGTGTAGTGGGCATCGTCTAATTTTGTGTCGTAAACTTCAATTTTTACGACATGAAATACATAAATCTCATCAACAGATTCTGGAGCCTGAACGCTGTCGAACCGTTCGGCCGTACCGACTCGACAGTCTATCTCTATCTGCTCAACCAATGCAACTTACGCCATTGGCAAAACCCCTTCACCATCACCCTCCATCAGATTGAAGTCGCGGTGAATGTCACTCGAAAGACCGTCAGCGAGTCGCTTAAACGTCTGGAAAAACGCGGTTTGCTGACCACAAAATCACGCCGCTATCTCCCTACCACTGTGATACTTGCCGACAGTGACTTCCTCTTTAAGGAACAACCGGAGGCAACTTTCAGTCCCACATCAGGTCCTCTTTCAGGTCCACATCAGGCACACATTACTACCCATATTAAAAGAGTAAAGAATATAAACGATAAACTATTAAAAAAACACTCTATCGAGTGTAAAAAAAGCGAAAGCGAAATCAAAAATAATCCCCGACGGGAGCTCTCGCCTATTCCCGAAGAAGAGATGAAGAATGATTCCGGGCAGGAGGCGGCCCTTAATTGTGAAGAAGAGATGAATAATGATTCCGGGCAGAGGGCGGGGGCGGCCGGAGGGCGCGAAATTCAGCGTGGACGCGTCCGTAGGGTACCCCGTGTGCTGCTTCGCGGGCGAAATCCTGTCGTTCGCCCTCCATTCTTCAATAATTATTGTTAATGAATCTTAATTCAGCGTAATTTTACTTGAATTTATGTTAAAAAACGTAAATGGGGGGGGTAATTCTTAATAAATCTTAAAAGATTTGAATAATTTTTATTTAATTTTGTGCTCTACTAAAGAATGGGATTAGTAGGTTTTATCGTGGAGAGGTGGGGCTTTCCACCTCTCTGCGGTAAAATCGTAAAACTCCCGGCGACCCTCTTTAGAAAGCTTAATGTCTTTATAACCTAATATTTATCTTAATTATCTAACATCATTATGAACTACCGTATGGAAAGTTCAGGAATCGCCGCCATTTGCCGCCGGTTCCTGTGTGTGGCTCTCCTGGCAATGGTGTCGTTAGCCGCTGCCGCCCAGAGCAAGTCCGTGTCGGGTAAGGTGCTTGATGAATCCGGTGAACCGATGATCGGCGTGACCGTGCTTGTCAAAGGTACCACCAACGGCGCTGCAACCGACTTCGACGGAGCCTACCGGCTCCAGAATGTTGCCAACAACGCTACTCTCGTATTCAGCTATGTTGGCTGTGTGACTCAGGAAGTGAAAGTCGCAGGTAAATCAGAAATCAATGTAGTTCTTCGCGAAGATTCGAATGTGCTCGACGACCTCGTGGTTGTCGGCTACGGCACACAGAAAAAGTCGGACGTGACAGGTGCTGTGAGCCACATCGGCTCGGAAGAACTCCAGTCGCGCCCCGTCAACAATGCTTTCGAAGCGCTACAGGGTAAGGCCGCCGGCGTCGACATCACGTCTTCCGACCGTCCCGGTACTATCGGTACAATCCGTATCCGTGGCGAACGCTCGCTCGGCGCTTCCAACGAACCGCTTTATGTGGTTGACGGTGTGCCCTTGATGTCAGGTTCCGGCATCGAGACCCTCAACCCCCGCGACATAGAGTCGATCGACATCCTCAAGGACGCATCCGCTACAGCTATCTACGGTTCGCGCGGTGCCAACGGTGTCGTTATCGTCACTACGAAGCAGGGCAAGTCGGGCCAGTTCTCGCTCAATTATGCAGGTTCGGTGACTTGGCAGAACCTCGTCGACAAGAGCAATCCTGTAAGCCCTGAAGACTATATCATCTATCGCCGCTGGGCAGCCTACAACGCCGACCCGGAAAAATATGGCGATCCCCGCAATCCCACAATGGAGAATGATGCCCTCATCTTCGGCACCATCGACGACAAGACCGCCTACAACAACGTGATGGCAGGCTGGGCCAACGGCACTTGGAATCCCGACCTCATCAACGACCACGACTGGGTGGGCCAGGCTCTCCAGACCGGTTTCATCCACGAGCACACCGTATCCGCATCCGGCGGTTCCGAGAAGATGAACGGTTTCGGTTCGTTCTCTTATCTTGACAACAAGGGCACACAGCACGGTCAGAAATACAACCGTTTCACCGCCCGCATGAGCCTCAACATCACTCCGGTGAAGTGGATGACCATCTCGATGTCGATGAACGCATCGCGCGAGAAGCAGGACTACGGCATGTCGTCGTCTTACGCTCCTTCCTCCACCAACTCGAAGGCAGGCATCTACGAACTCTACAAGGCTCAGTACCGTTGGGCTATGCCGTTCGACGAAGAAGGCAACCGCATCAAATATCCCGGTGGTGACAACACCGCCTACAACCCCGTGGACGAATGGCTGCACAACGAATCGCAGCGTGAGACCTACCGCTTCCTCGGCTCGTTCTCCGCTCAGCTCCACTTCGGAGAGATGTGGGCTCCTCTCAAAGGCCTTGAATACAAGATATCGTTCGGCCCCGACTACCGCAACCACCGCCGCGGCGACTTCATCGACACTGAATCCGCCTACAAGTTCTCTAACGGCAGCAACAACCAGGCTCGTTGGGAACAGCGTCGTGACTTCTCCTGGACTCTCGACAACATGATCACCTACAACAATACTTTCGCTGATCATCACAATGTGGGCCTTACTCTTCTCCAGACCGCTTCGGAATGGAACTACGAGACTGCTTCAATGACTCTCAGCCGCCTGGAGCAGAACATGTACAAATGGAACGCGATGGGTTCGCTCGACGTTACCGACAAGGACAATGGCGCCGGCATGAGCACAGGTCTCAACAAGCGTCAGCTCGAATCTTACATGATCCGCGTGAACTACGGCTTCGACGACCGCTACCTCCTCACCGCATCCGGACGTTGGGACGGTGCCTCGCAGCTCTCGAAGGGCCGCAAGTGGGCGTTCTTCCCCTCTATGTCGCTCGGCTGGCGCATCCAGCAGGAAGAGTTCCTCAACGATGTGCAGTGGCTGTCGCAGTTGAAACTTCGTGCCGGTGTCGGTACTACCGGTAACTCCGCAATCGCTCCCTACGCTACTCTCGGCCAGATCCAGTCGTACTACGTGCCGACCATGGACGGCTACGACAAGGCATACACCATCAACGACGCCGCTTTCGTGAAGAACCTTCTCACAATGGCCAACACTCAGGTGGGCTGGGAGAAGACCACACAGTGGAACGTAGGTGTTGACTTCGGTTTCCTCAACAACCGTGTCAACGGTAGCTTGGAAGTTTACTTCTCCAAGACCCGCGACCTGCTTCTCAACATGTCGATCCCGACCGTGACAGGTTATCCTTCCACATACGGCAACGTAGGCCAGACATCCAACAAGGGTTTTGAAGTCACCATCAACGCCACTCCGGTGATCGCAGGCGGCTTTGAATGGAACACTTCGTTCAACCTCGGATGGCAGAAAGACCGCATCGACAAGCTCGCCAACGGTGAGGAAGACGACGTGGCCAACAAATGGTTCATCGGTCAGCAGCTCGGCGTGTTCTATGACTACACTTCCGACCGCCTCTGGCAGGACACTCCCGAAGACCGCGCAGAAATGGAAAAATGGGCTGAGAACGGCACTACATTCTCTCCCGGTATGGCCCGCCCCAACGACCTCAACGGCGACTACAAGATGGATGATGAAGACCGCGTGATCGTAGGCCACAGACGTCCGCGTGTCACCGCAGGCTGGACCAACACCTTCACCTACAAGGGAATCGAACTCAGCTTCCAGATCTACGGCCGCTTCAACTATTGGGTGCAGCGCGCCGAATACCTCAACGGTTACGGCCAGCTCGGCAGCCATGTCGACTACTGGACTCCCGACAACACAGATGCCGAGCACATCAAACCTATCCTTACTTCCGTACAGACCGGATGTATCGACCAGTATGCAGGTCAGCTCGGCTACAAGAAGGCCAACCTCGTGCGCATGCGCAACATCTCGATCGGCTACAACTTCCCGAGAGAACTTATCCAGAAGGCTACTTTCAAGTCGCTCAAGGTCTACGGACAGGTTATCAACCCGTTTGATATCGTTCAGTCGGTAAAAGGCTTCGACCTCGACACAGGCCAGACTTATTTCAACCGCAGCTGGGTTCTCGGTCTTGAAGTAGGATTCTAATTTCACATTCAATTCAATTTTAGAAGAAATAAAATGAAACTAAATAAAGCAATCGCAGCCGGCTTGCTCGTGGCTTCAGCAGCGGGATTCACATCCTGCTCGAGCGATTTCCTTGATGAGGAATACACCACCGGCTTTTCTACTGATTATTTCAAGACGCCGGAGGGCATCCAGTCGCTGACTCTCTCCCTCTACGGTCATATCCGTTGGTTCGGTGGCTACGAGACTCAGGGCTACTACCAGACCATGGGCGGTACGGATGAGTTCGCCATCGGTACGGACTTCGCGAATGAAATGTGGCTCACATACGATAACCGTATGGCCCCTACTTTCGTAACGGTCAATGGCAATACGGGCACAAACGCCACTATCTGGGATGAGCTTTTCTACGGCATCAACTCGGCCAACACCATCATTGCATCGGCCGACATGATCGAAGATGAGGCTCTCCGCAACAGTTGCCTTGCGCAGGCTTACTTCCTCCGCGGCTACAACTTCTACTTCCTCACCGTTCAGTTCGGTCACACCGTGCTCCAGACCGAACCTGCCGACGGCATCGTCAGGAACTATGAACTCACCACTCCGCAGCAGTGCTGGGAGCAGGTGATCGCCGACTTCCGCAAGGCATACGAACTTTTCGACGGCGAGAACAACAACCTCGCAGGAAAGCCGATGAGCTGGACCAAGTCTACAGCCGGCCACTTCCTCGCGAAGGCCCTGCTTTTCGCCGCTTCGGAACGCAATGCCGACTGGTGTACGGAAGATATGAGAAAAAAATATCTTGAGGAAGCTCTCAATGCTGCCAACTACGTGATCAGCACCCGTCATCTTGAAAAAGATGTCATCGACCTCTACGGCAACTGGACCGGTGAGAACTGCGACATCGAGAAGAGCGACGAGATTCTTATGGTGGCAGGCCAGGACGGCAACTTCGGTGGCCGCACCGCCGCCCGCAACCCCGGCGCATTCTTCAATCCCCAGTTCTCCAACTTCGCCAACAGCACTCTCGGCAGCATGCGTGGCTGCATCACTGGCGGCAAGGACTTCCAGCGCTTCCGCCCGACCGAATATACTCTTTCCGTATTCGACAATGCCAACGACGCCCGCCTCTGGAAATCGTTCGCCACTGTCTACGGCACGGCTGTGGAATATGCAGGCGATGAGGCTACAGGCGCTCCCGCTGCCAAAATCGGCGATCCTTCGGTTGTGTTCATCATCAACGACAAGGATCAGCATGCTTACGACAAGTTCAAGTTCGGTGCGAAGCGCTACCAGACTGATGCAAATTTCGTGGATGAAAAGGGTCGTCTTCCTGAAGGAGCCCGCAAGCAGACCCGCACAGGTGAGTCTACTTTCGGCGAGGCCGGTGCTCCGGTGCTCAACGCATGGATCCTTTATCATAATGGCAACTATGTCGGCGACCAGTTCGGCGACATAAAGAGCGGCGCCTCCGGTGCTCACGGTGCGAATATGTTCCCCGGCATCAGCAAGCACACCTGCGGATACCTGAACGCATTTCAGGGCGACAACGGTTCGCGCGACATCATCCTCGCGCGCCTCGGCGAGACTTATCTGATCCGTGCTGAAATCAAGGTTCGTCTCAACGACTATCCCGGTGCTAAGGAAGACATCAATGAGCTCCGTCGCCGTGGTGCATGGCATCAGGGTGAAAACCGCAGCTACTATGTCGACGGTTGCTATCAGGCGGCTGCTACTTGCTCGCATGTCACTGCAAAGGATGTGAATGTTGCGGCTAACGACGGCTGGAACCTCGGTATGAACTCCTATTATCTGTCGAATCCTGATCTTGAGGTGACATACGCTTCCACTGAGGCAGAGATGACCAACTGGACATGGGATAACCTTCCCGCTGAAGACGAGGCTATCCTCGCGAAGATAGGTGCCAGCTCGCAGTTTGAACGTGCCCTCAACTTCATCCTCAACGAGCACACCCGTGAGCTCGTAGGTGAGTTCACACGTTGGGAACATCTCTCGCGCACAAAGACTATCGAGACCCGTGCCGTTAAGCTCAACAAGGATATCACTCAGTTCGACCCCGCGAAGCACTATGTGCGTCCGATTCCCCAGAACTTCATCGACAACCTCCAGAACCCCGACGGCACCAACCTCTCCGACGAGCAGAAGAAGGCTTGGCAGAATCCCGGCTATTGATAAGCTGACTTAAAGTACATATATTAATAAGGAAAGCGCGTCTCCATGCGGGGACGCGCTTTTTACACCCTGTAACAAATTTTTAATAAAATTGTTTTAAAAAACTGCGATTTTTTTTTGCCGTATCAAAAAAAAGTCCTAACTTTGCTCCCGTAAACGATTGAACAAATATAACTACTATCTTCTTCTTGTCGGTTTCGGCCGACTTGGTATCTAACTCGTAAATGGATAAATCTACTTCTTTTCAAGATTCTGTACTGGGAATGCAGCCAAACCTGCTTTCCTTCGCTCTGAAGCTTACCCAGAATAGGGAAGAGGCGGAGGATCTGGTGCAGGATACTACTCTGAAAGCTCTCAACAATGAGGATAAGTTCGTGGCAAACGCCAACTTCAAAGGTTGGATGCTGACGATCATGCGCAATATCTTCATCAACAATTACCGTAAGAATACGCGTGAAAACACGGTGATAGATTCTTCGGAAGATTGTTTCCACCTCAATTTATCGCAAGACTCCGGCATAGGCACACCTGAGACCACCTACGCCATGCAGGAGATATATGCTATCCTGTCGGGATTTGCCCCCGACTACCGCAAGCCGTTCTCGATGCACGTGGCCGGTTATAAGTATGAGGAGATCTCAGATAAGCTCAACATGCCACTCGGCACAGTGAAGTCGCGCATCTTCTTTACCCGCAAACGCCTCCGCGAAATCCTCAAAGATTACCGCTAATTCCGCTTTGCCTGCATAAAAAAACAGGAAAATAACCGCACAAAGCCCCGGCAGCCCATCCGAAAAGGAGGCTTCCGGGGCTTTTTTCATAAAGAAAAATGAAGGCACCCCGAAAGAAAACAACGCGGAGTGGGTAAAAAGGGTTCGCGAGGGTCGGAAGTCTTAACAAACCGAAAGATATTTTAACATTTATTGATTTCACACGGATTC
>JAUNFY010000092.1 GCA_030524805.1 Bacteroidales bacterium
TATGGCTTAAGGTTTAAGTTTATGAATCTTTCCGATATGGCTTGAACAATCTGACCTTAACGATTAGACCTGACCTTGCTGAAAATTAAAACATAATTACAAAAAAAATGAAAATATCGAAATATATCCTGTTGGGCTCGATGGCAATCATGGGCGCGGGGCTGAGCTCCTGCGGCAGCGACTGGCTCGACATCTCCAACAATACGCAGGATCCTGTAGAGGAATATTACACCAATCAGGACAACATCTGGCAATCGGTAGTGGCAGCCTACGACCCCTTGCACTGGTTTGACTACGCCAACAACTACTGCGGCATCAACATCTATCCGGAAGTGATCGCCGACCAGTGCTTCCCCGGTGGCGCCGACGCCGGCGACATGAACCAGTGGAAGACAGTGTTCAACTTCAACACCACCTCCACCGTAGTGCTTTCCACCAACTATTCGAACGCCTATTCGGGAGTAAAGCGCTGCATCGACTCGCTCCACTACATGTTCGACTACTGGCAGCCCTCGACCGACAGCGAACTTGCCGCCCGCGCACGGTTTGAATCGGAAGTGCTCGCGCTGCGCGCCTTCTACTACAACTACCTCTGGCACTGGTGGGGCAACATAGCCTACTACACCGAGCCTCTCGAGGGACGCTATCTGGCACCTCAGCTGACAGCCGACCAGGTGTATGAGAAAATCATGGCAGACCTGGAATACGTGATAGCCCAGGACAAACTTCCGGAGAAGGTGACCGAAAGCGCCGAACTCGGCCGCGTGACGAAGCATTTCGTCTACATGCTCTACACCGAGATGGCGATGTATCAGAACGACGAGGCGCGCAAGAAGACCGCTCTCGGCTACATGGAAGAGATCATCAACTCCAACAAATACAAACTGATGGACGACTTCGCAGCCATCTGGGAAGTGAGCGGCGAATGGTGTGAGGAATCAGTATGGGAAATCAACTATTCCGACTATCTTGCAAGCCGCAACTGGAGCTGGGGCGGCACGGCAGGCGGCACGGTAGTGCCCTGTATGGTGCTTCCGCGCAGCTACGACAGCCGCGACGGCATCCACGACAACACGGGCTGGGGCTTCGGCACAGTGCGCAAATCGACCTACGACTCCTACGCAGCCACCGACACCCGCCGCGACGCATCGATATGGCAGCCCGAGGCAGGCAGCTATAAGGCCGGCTTCCAGGACACCGGCTACTTCCTGGCAAAATATGCAGGCAGAATCGGCGGCAACGCCGGCCAGATAGCGGACGCACCGCTGAACTACAACAACAACCTGCGCCTCTACCGCTACGCTGAAGTGCTGCTGAACGCCGCCGAACTCGGCTCTCCCAACGCACAGGCTTACCTCGACAAGGTGCGCGAGCGCGCCCACGTGCCGAGCGTGGCAGCGACACAGGACAACATCATTCAGGAACGCGCATGGGAATTCCTGGGCGAGGGCAAGCGCTACTGGGACCTCATCCGCACCGGACTGGCCAAGGACTACCTTGTGGCCGGCAACGAGATACCCGACGACCGCACGGGCAACTACACCGACAACAAGAAGTATCTCCCCTTCCCGCAGGATGAGATCGACCAGTGCCAGGGCACGCTGAAGCAGAACGATGCATATTTCCTAAACTAAGAAGATCAACATGAAACTGAACAAAGCATACAGATACGGCATCATGGCAGGCACGATACTTGCCATGACCGCCTGCTCGGAAGAATCGATTTTCGAGCCAACGCAGTCAGGGATTCCTGTAGCCTCCGACTACTCGATCGGCATCACAGTCGACGACCTCAACAACGTGGAGCTGAACATCCTGACCAAAGAGGGCAACAAAGCCACGGGAGTGTATCCCATCTGGTACGTCAACGGCAGCGAACGTCCCAACACGAGCCTCACCTACCGCGACCTCATCACCATCATGGGCGACTATCCGGTGACGATGAAAGTTGGCAACGCCAACGGCGTGTCGGAAGGGGCCGTGAACGGCACCATCGTGATTCCGAAGACCATCTTCGACTTCGCACCCTACATGACAGCCCTGACCAACGGCGAGAGCAAGGAATGGGCCATCGACGGCACTAAAGACGGCCACATGGGATGCGGCGAAGGCCCTGACAACCCGACAGGATGGTGGAACGGCGGCCCCGGCTGCAAGGAAGCCGAAGGAGTGTATGAAAACAGCATGATATTCGGCTACACCGGCTCGGAGACCGAGGGCAGCTACACCTTCGAACCGGGCTCGGCAGGCACAGTCTACGTGAACAAGGGCGTCCAGGCCCTTCCCGGACTCGACGTGAACAATCCGGACAACGACAACGACTTCCGCGTGGCTGCAAGCACGATGAACTCCTCGTTCACCCTCGTGCCCGAAGGCGCCAGCCTCTACCTGACACTTCCGGCCCACACGCTCTTCCCCTACATAGCGTCGGAGGCAGGATTCGACAACCCGAAATACCGCATCGCCAACTTCTCACGCAACTCCATCACACTGGTGGAAGACCTTGCCGGCATCTCCTGGCAGTATATCATCGCTCCGAAGGCCGAGGGCGACGTGACCACCACCGGCTTCAAATACGGCTTCGAGCACAACCTCTGGAAATCGGCCGAGGTGAGCATCGCCTCCACATGGTTTGCCGACGACAACTGGGGCCAGATCGGCTCGCCCGACATCACGATGAACGACACCGGCGGCTTCAGTTTCCACGCCCCCGCCGGCATGGGCGGCTCGCAGTGGCAGGGTCAGGTGCATGTGGCCACCAACATCGAGGTGAAAGCCGGAGTGACCTACGACTTCAGCTGCAACGTGGAAGTGCCGAAAGACGGCTCAGTGACAGTGAAACTGCAGAAGCAGGGCGACGACAACACCTTCTTCGAGAACACGGGCAGCCAGGTGACAGTGGGAGCCAACGGATCGATCGTATGGTTCTCCGACCTCGAGGGCTTCGACGGCACCCTTGGAGTAGCGTTTGACTTCGGCGGCTTCGGCGACTGCGACGTGAAGGTAAGCAACGTCGTATTCAAGGAGCACCAGTATGACGACGGCACGAAGATACCGGCCGCCGTAGACGCACCGCAGATAGCAGACGGCGACAACATGTTCAAGGCAGTGGAGATACTGAAATACACCACATGGTTTGCCGACGACAGCTGGAGCCCTCTCGCCGACCAGCCCGAAATCACCTTCGAAGGCAACAACGACGGCTACAGCTTCACGGCACCGGCCGGAGTGGGATCGTCGCAGTGGCAGGGACAGGTTCACGTATGGACCAACGTGGCTACATCGGCCGAGAACCAGTATGACTTCGTGATGACCATCGACTCGACCGAAGACATCGCGGGAGTGACAGTGAAGATCCAGAAGGGCGACTCGCTGGGCGACGACACCGACACCGACGACAACTCCTTCATCGTTCTCGACCAGGTGAACGTGGAAGGCGGCACCCCGACCCTCTACTTCTTCAAGGGCAAGAAGGGCATCGACACCGAGAAGCTCCAGGTGTGCATGGACTATGCCGGAGTTCCGGCAGGCGCACAGGTGAAAGTGTCGGGCATCAAGATGCAAGTTTCCAAATAATAGATAGATAATTGTCGACAATTCCCGGCTCCCGATCGGGGGCCGGGAATTTCCACACCATGAAACAACGAAAAACGCAGAAAACTACAAAATGAAAAGACTACAGACCATAATTCAAGGAAGCGCGATAGCCCTGGCAGCCACTCTCGGTCTCTGGAGCTGCGCCGACAAGGCCGCTGAGCAGCAGGCCGGAGGCGACGACTTCGTGAAAGTGAAAGGGCACGACCTGGTGAAGCCCGACGGCAGCAAACTCTTCATCATGGGCACCAACCTCGGCAACTGGCTTAATCCGGAAGGCTACATGTTCGGCTTCTCGCGCATGAACGCCCCGCGCCAGATCAACGAGACACTGAGCGAGCTTGTAGGGCCCGACAATGCAGCCGAATTCTGGCAGCAGTTCAAAGACAACTACATCACGAAGGCCGACATCGACTACATAGCGTCGACGGGCGCCAACACCATACGCCTCCCCTTCCACTACAAGCTCTTCACCGACGAAGACTACATGGGGCTGACCTCGGATCAGGACGGATTCGCGAGAATCGACAGCGTGGTGAGCTGGTGCAAGGCCAACGACCTCTACCTGATACTCGACATGCACGACGCCCCCGGCGGCCAGACCGGTGACAACATCGACGACTCCTACGGTTATCCCTGGCTGATGGAGAGCGCGAAAAGCCAGGAGCAATTCGCCCGGATATGGACCGGCATCGCCGACCGCTACAAGAACGAGCCTACAATCTTGGGATATGAGCTGATCAACGAGCCTGTGGCCACCTACTTCGAGGCAGAGCAGGACTCGCTCAACAAGAAACTCGTGGACGTCTACAAGAAAGGAGTGGCAGCAATCAGAAGCGTAGACCCGAACCATATCATCCTGATAGGCGCTCCGCAATGGAACAGCAACTTCAAGCCTCTCGAGGGGGTTGACTTCGGCGAGCAGGTGATGTATACCTGTCACCGCTACGGCGGCGACCCGACACCCGACGCCATCAGAAGCTACATCGACTTCCGCGACCAAATGAACGCGCCGATGTATATGGGCGAGATCGGCCACAACACCGACGAATGGCAGGCAGCCTTCGCGCAGACCATGAAGGACAACAACATCGGCTACACGTTCTGGCCCTACAAGAAGCGCGACAGCAGCTGCATGGTGGGCATCACGATGCCGGAGGAATGGGAAGAAGTGGTGAAATTCGCCGAAGGACCCCACCACACATTCGCCGAAATCAGGGAAGCGAAGCCCGACAGGGCGAAGGCGCAGACAGCGCTCGACAAATTCATAGAGCAGTGCCGATTTGAGAACTGCACCCCGCAGGAAGGATATATCGCCTCGATGGGGATGAAATGACAGCGGAAACCTTCCCGCGAAACTCAGGTAGGAATGACTGCGGGAAGTAGCCCGCGAAACTTAAGATGAAGTGACGGCGGGAATCTGCCCGCGAAACCGAATAAAATGAGAAACAGAACGATGATGAAAAAAGTATTATACAGCGCGCTACTCGGGCTTACGGCAGCCTCGGCACTGGGGGCAACGCCGGTGTATCTCGACGACACGAAGCCGATCGAGGAGCGGGTGGAGGATGCACTGCAGCGCATGACGCTGCGCGAGAAAGTGAACATCATCCACGCGCAGTCGAAATTCAGCGCGCCGGGAGTGCCGCGGCTCGGCATTCCTGAGATATGGTGCACCGACGGCCCGATGGGCGTACGCCCGGAAGTGCTCTGGGACGAATGGGAACAGGCTAAATGGACCAACGACTCCTGCACGGCGTTTCCCTCGCTGACCGCGTTGGCAGCGACATGGAATCCGGAGATGGCGATGCTCTATGGAAAAAGCCTCGGCGAGGAAGCACGGTTCCGCAACAAGAGCATGCTTCTCGGCCCCGGCATCAACATCTACCGCACACCGCTCAACGGACGCAACTTCGAATACATGGGCGAAGACCCCTATCTGATATCGCAGATGGTGGTGCCCTACGTGAAGGGAGTGCAGAGCAACGGAGTGGCGGCATGCGTGAAGCACTTCGCGCTCAACAACAATGAGATAAACCGTCACACGTCCAACCCGATATTAGACGACCGCACCCTCTACGAAATCTACCTTCCCGGCTTCAGAGCCGCGGCTCAGGAGGGCGACGCATGGACCTTCATGGGAGGCTACAACCTCTTCAGAGGGGAGCATGCGAGCTACAACCCCATCCTGATGAACGACATCCTGAAGGGTGAATGGGACTGGGACGGCGCGGTGGTGTCGGACTGGGGGGCAGTGCACGACACACCGTCGGCCGTGAAGGGTGGCCTCGACATGGAATTCGGGTCGTGGACCAACGGCCTGACCAACGGCGCCTCCAACGCCTACGACAACTATTTCTTCGCCGAGCCCTATCTGAAAGGGATTGAAGACGGCACTTACTCGGAGACAGAACTAAACGACAAGGTGAGGCGTGTGCTCCGGCTCACGATGCGCACCGTGATGGACCGCAACCGCCCCTTCGGCTCGATGGGCTCCGACGAGCACGTGGCAGCCTGCCGCGAGATCGGAGAGGAAGGAGTGGTGCTGCTGCAAAACCGCAACAACCTTCTGCCGCTCGACCTGACGAAAACGAAGAAAATAGCGGTGATAGGCGAAAACGCGATAAAGATGATGACAGTGGGGGGCGGCTCGTCGTCGCTCAAGGCCCGATATGAAGTCACTCCGCTTGAAGGACTGAAGAAACGCATCGGCGACAAGGCCGAGATAGTGTATGCCCGCGGATATGTGGGCGACCCGACGGGAGAATACAACGGAGTGGTGACAGGTCAGGACCTGACCGACAACCGCACTCCGGAGCAACTTCTGCAGGAGGCTCTCGCGGCTGCGCGGGAAGCCGACGTGGTGCTCTTCTTCGGCGGCCTCAACAAGAGCAACCATCAGGACTGCGAGGACACCGACCGGAAATCGCTCGACCTGCCCTACGGCCAGAACGAGCTGATAGAGGCGCTTGCGAAAGCAAATCCCAACATCGCGGTGATCAACATCAGCGGCACGGGAGTGGCAATGCCCTGGGCGAAGGATGTGGACTCCATACTGCAGGCATGGTATCTGGGCAATGAGACCGGCAACACGTTGGCATCGGTACTATTGGGCGACGCCAACCCGAGCGGCAAGCTCCCCTACACCTACTACGCCTCGCTCGACCAGTGCGGCGCCCACAAACTGGGTGAATATCCGGGTCACAAGGGCATCGACGCGCTTGGCAACGAAGTGTGGGACATGCCCTACAACGAAGGCATCTACGTAGGCTACCGCTTCACCGACAAGAACAAGCTGAAACCCACCTTCCCCTTCGGCCACGGACTGAGCTACACCACTTTCGAGTATGGCAAAGCCGGCATCGACAAGGCCGAGGGAAGCAAGGAGGATGAATTCACGATAACCGTACCGGTGACCAACACGGGCGACCGCACCGGCAAGGAAGTGGTGCAGCTCTACATCTCCGATAAGAAATCGAGTGTAGACCGCCCCGTGAAGGAGCTGAAAGGCTTCAGCAAGGTAGAGCTGGCGCCGGGCGAGACGAAAGAGGTGAGCATCACCGTGAAGGGAAGCGACCTTGGCTATTTCGACGCCGAGAAACACGCATGGGTGGTTGAACCCGGAGTGTTCGAGGCTCTCGTGGGGGCATCGGCCGGCGACATACGGACAAAGACCAAGTTCAATATCCGCTGAACGGCCCTCTTATCATATCAAAAAGAGGGTCTGGAGAAAAAATCATGTATTTTTTTATCAATTTCTTAACAACCCTGCCAAAACGGATGGCAGGGTTGTTGTGGAAATTGTTATAACTTATATTGGAACTTAGGTTTCGCCTTTTGGCGAAACATAAGGGTTAGGGGTTAGGGGTTATG
>JAUNFY010000093.1:0-7095 GCA_030524805.1 Bacteroidales bacterium
AATATGTTTGACCTCTTCCGCGAGATTTCGCAAACGATAAAGAACAACAAGCTGCGCACCATCCTCACCGGCATCGCAGTGGCATGGGGCATATTCATGCTTATAGTGCTCCTCGGCGTGGCACGGGGTGTGGTGAACAACTACGACAATCAGATCGCCGACAACTCCTCCAACTCCATCCGTCTCTGGAGCGGCACCACCTCCATCCCCTACAAGGGCTACAAGGAAGGCCGCTGGGTGAGGATGAACGACAAGGATATGCCCGACATCCTCAAGGAAGTGGATGCAGCTGGTGCCGTCTCGGTCAGCGCCGGAGTGTCGGGTGGCAGCATCGTCGGCCCGAAAGACTATGTGTCGGGCGATTGCGAGGCCGTGTTTCCCGACGTGGCGCGCACGCAGCGCATCACCGACATCAAGGGCCGCTTCATCAACGACAAGGACAACGCCGACCTGCGCCGCTCCATTGTGCTCGCCCGCAAGAACGCCGACATGCTTTTCGGCAATCCTGACTCAGCCCTCGGCAAGGAGGTGAAGCTTCTCGACCTCGCATGGAAAGTGGTCGGGGTCTACGATCACCGCTGGCGCTCCACTTCCTTCATACCCTACCGCACATACAAGGCCATCACCGGCAACGACGGCTATGTCGATGAGATGACGGTGCGCGTCGACGGGCTCACCACCGAAGATGAGGCCCTGCAGGCGGAATCGCAGGTGCGCGACGTCCTCGCCCGCAACCATGAGTTTGACCCGGCCGACGAGAACGCCATCTGGTTCTGGAATCAGTTTGCCAACATGCTCTCGCAGGCGCAGGGAATGAACTATCTCAACATCGCCGTCTGGCTGATAGGCATCCTCACGTTCCTCACCGGCATCGTCGGCGTCAGCAACATCATGTTTGTGTCGGTGCGCGAGCGCGTCCACGAGATAGGTATCCGGCGAGCCATCGGTGCCAAGCCGCGCGGCATCATCGTGCAGATACTGGCCGAGAGCGTGGCCATCACCACCATGTTCGGCTACTTCGGAATCGTGGCCGGTATGGGACTGCTCGAGCTCCTGAAGCCGATGCTCGAAAGCCAGGCCGGTTTCTCCAACCCCACTGTCGACATCTCGATAGCCGTGGAGGTGACCGTGGCCCTTATTCTGGCCGGCGGTCTGGCAGGGCTTTTCCCCGCCATCAAGGCCACTAAAGTAAAACCGGTAGAAGCACTGAGAGACGAATGAAAACATCACTTTTCGACATAGAAAACTGGCGCGAGATAGGCGCCACCCTCGCCCGAAACAAGACGAGGACCTTCCTCACCGCCTTCGGCATCTTCTGGGGCACAGCCATGCTCGCCATGCTTTTCGGCGGCTCCCGCGGGTTCGAAGGGATGATGCGGCGCAATTTCGCCGGCTTCTCCACCAATCTCGGCGGCGTCTACGCCAACCGCCGCACCGTCCCCTACAAGGGCTTCAACAAAGGCTCCGGTTGGGATATGACCACCAGCGATGTCGCGCTCATCAGGCAGCTCGCTCCCGCCATAGAATACAGCTCCGAACTCGACAACCGCATAGCCACCGCCTCATACGGTTCCAAGTCGAAGGCCTCATCAATAGCCGGAGTCGACGGCGACTACGGCAAGATCATGATTCCCGTGATTCAGGAAGGTCGATTCATCAACGACACCGACGTGGCTCAGACCCGCAAGGTGGCGGTGATAGGCAAGAACATGGCCACATCCCTTTTCGGAAGCGATTCCCCCATAGGAAAGCACGTAAATCTCGACGGCATCTATTTCATGGTGGTGGGTGTGGCGTCGCAACTCTCCGATGCAAACTTGGGCACGAGGATCGACGACAGTTTCGTGATTCCTTCATCCACCATGAAGAAAGCCTACAACCGGGGCAACACGGTTGGCTTTTTCGTCTACACCGCGCCCGCAGGGCATTCGCCGGCCGACAACGAGGCCGCCATACGCCGCATCCTCGCTTCGCAGCATTCCATAAGCCCTGACGATGAAAACGCCATATCGTTCGTGGACATTTCCGAGATGTTCGAAATGATCGACAATCTCTTCCTCGGCATCTCGCTGCTCGCTCTCTTCGTGGGCTTCGGCTCGCTGCTGGCGGGTGTGATAGGTGTGGGCAACATCATGTGGATTGTGGTCAAGGAGCGCACCCAGGAGTTCGGCATACGCCGCGCCATCGGCGCCAAACCGCTCGACATCACGGTGCAGGTGCTCAGCGAGAGCATCTTGCTCACCCTCGTGGCCGGAACCCTCGGAGTCTGCTTCGGGGCCCTCGTGCTCGGCATCGCCGACTACATGACCTTCGACCCGGTGCTCGGACACGCCGGATTCGAGCTCTCCTTCTCCACAGCCGTCATCATAGTGGCCACGTTTTTCCTGCTCGGCTCCGCAGCCGGCACCATCCCGGCCTTCAAGGCCATGAAGATAAAACCGATAGAGGCGATCAACGACAAGTAGTCGCCGCTCTGCATATATGATAGAATATAAAAATGTAACCGAATATGAAAAAGTTCTTTAAGATTTTCCTTTGGATTCTGGTGGCGGCCATCGTGCTGGGCACCTTCTATTTCCTCTGGCGGAATTCGCAACCGAAGGAGGAGCATTATGCCACGGTCGCTCCCGAGATTCTCGACATCCGTAAGACCACCGTGCTCAACGGCAAGATCGAGCCGCGTGACGAGATTCAGATCAAGCCCCAGATTTCCGGCATCATTAGCCAGATCGACGTGGAGGCCGGCGATTTCGTGCAGGAGGGCGACGTGATAGCCCGAATCAAGGTCATCCCCGAGGCCTCGCAGCTTTCATCGGCGCAGTCGCGCATCGATGCCGCTCAGATCGAGGTAGACGACGCTCTTGTCAAGTTCGAACGCAGCAAGGCCCTCTACGAGAAGAAGGTGATCTCGCGCGAGGAGTTCGAGAATGCCGAGAAGGCGCTCAAGACTGCCCGCACCGACCTCGAATATGCCAAGGACTCCTACCGCATCATCCGCGAGGGTGTGTCGCAGTTCAATTCGCAGGAGAGCAACACCCTTGTCCGCGCCACCATCACCGGCCTTGTGCTCGACGTCCCCGTGAAGGTGGGTTCGTCGGTGATCCAGGCCAACACCATGAACGACGGCACCACCGTGGCCACCATCGCCGACATGACCAATCTCATCTTCAAGGGCAATGTCGACGAGACGGAGGTGGGGCTCCTGAAGCCGGGCATGACGATGGATATCACCATCGGCGCCGCTTCCGATATCCATCCTTCGGCAGTGCTGGAATACATCTCGCCCAAAGGCACCGAGAACAACGGCGCCAATACGTTTGAGATAAAGGCCGCCATCACGGTCGACGACGTCTCCGCGCTCCGCTCCGGCTACAGTGCCAACGCAAGCATCCTCCTCTCCGAGGCGGCCGGGGTGCTGGCAGTGCCCGAGAGCATCGTGACGTTTGAGAAAGACAGCACCTACGTCTATGTGCAGACCGATACCGTGCCGAAGCCGAAATATGAGCGCCGAGCCATCGAGACCGGTCTCTCCGACGGCATCCATGTGGAGGTGAAGAAAGGAATAAAGAAAACCGACGTGTTGCGCGCCGAAAAAATCGATAAGCCATGACCTGCCGGTTGATTGGAAGAGCGGCCTTGCTGGCGGCTGCCTTGTGCGCCGGGGCCGAATGCAGCGCCGAGGCGTGGGATCTCGACCGGTGTGTCGACTATGCCCTCGGCCACAACATCGAGGTGCGCCAGCGCATGCTCGAGGTGCGTCAGGGTGAGCTCGCCGTGCGCGAGCAGAAAGACCAGGTGCTGCCGCGCCTCAGCGGCTACGGCTCGGAAAGTTTCAGTTTCGGACGTGGACTGACGGCCGACAACACCTACGCCAACCGCAACACAAGTTCCTTCTCCGTGGGGGCGCAGCTGTCGCTTCCCCTCTTCCAGGGGCTGCGCGTGGTGAGAGGCGTGAAATATTCAAACACTGCCCTGCGGGCCCTCGTGGAGGAATCGGAGGCGGTGAAAGACAACGTGACGGTCAACGTCATAGCCCAGTATCTGCAGGCCCTGTATGCGAGGGAGAATCTCGAGGTGGCGCGCATGAGCCTTTCGGTGGCTCAGGATGAGCTGCGCCGACGTGAGGAATTGCTGGCTGCCGGCAAGATACCGGAACTCGACCTCTATGAGGCTAAGGCGCAGGTGAGCCGCGACGAGCTTACGGTGGTCAATGCTGTCAACGACAGCACCATAGCAATGCTCGACCTTGCCAATCTGCTCAATCTGGAAAACGACGGCAGTTTCGACATCACCCCCTTGCCCGAAAGCGCCGATGCGGAGATTCCCTCGGTCGACAGGGTGTGGAGCGCGATGCTCATCGACAACCACAGCCTGCGCGCAGCCAACATACAGCGCGATGCCGCCGAGCAGAATGTGAAGGTGTCGGAATCGGGCTATCTGCCCACTCTCTCGTTCAGCGCCGGACTCGGTACGAACTACTATAAGACGTCGGGCTTCCTCAATGAGGATTTCGGCGCCCAGATGCGCCACAACTTCTCCAAATCGCTCGGATTCTCGCTCAATGTGCCGATCTTCGACGGCTTCAGCACACGCAATTCGGTGGCGCGAGCACGCCTGCAGCAGTTGAATGCCGACCTCAATCTGGAGAACACGCGGCAATCGCTCTACAAGACCATCACCTCGGCCCACGCCCAGGCTGTGGCGGCGGAGCGCAAGGAGCTCACCTCCGGAGTGGCGGTGGAGTCGACTAAGGCGGCTTTCGACGCCATGAAGGTGAAGTACGACAACGGAAGGGCAAACGCCACCGAATATGAGAAATCTAAGGCCGACTACGTAAATGCCCTTGCCGACCGCCTGCAGGCCCGCTACGAGAAGATTCTCCGCACCGAGATCCTCCGCTACTACGAGAAGGGTTCCCGTTGAGAGAAAGGCTTGCGGTCAGATGTTTGAGCAAAACTCACGCTTAAATGTTTGTGCAAGCTTCATGCCGAAATGATTGTGCAAGGCTTGAGATGACATGATATTGTAATCCCAAAAAACGTTACACAATGACAGACATGACAAATTTTCAGATAAATCCGATGCCGGCCACTCCCGTGGAGCAACTGGAGTTTAAGCCCCTCGACAGCCGCTACCGGCAGGCCTACATGACAGGCATATTGCTGATATATGTGTTGTTGGCGGCTTTGGCAGCGCTGCTTCTCCTCACTGGCCGCACGTGGCTGTTTCTCCTTGCGGAGGGCGCCGTGGCGGTGGCGGCCATAGTGAATCTGAGCGTGCTGCCCAAGGCGCTGCGCTTCAAGGGATATGCCTTCAGGGAGCACGACCTGAGCTTCAGAAGCGGAATCTTCTTCCCGAAACTCACAACCGTGCCCTACGCCAGGATACAGCAGATAAGCGTGAGCCGCAACCCCCTTTCGCAGATTTTCGGGCTTTGTTCGCTCGATGTGGTCAACGGTGCCCAGCAGTTTGCGGCGGTGCGCATCCCCGGACTGACGGAGGAGGATGCCGACCGCATCAAGACATTCCTCACCGAAAAAATCAACGCCCGCAATGACTGATTTCTCCCGCCCCAGGAGGATGAGCCTGAGCGCATTTTTCATCATCCTCCTGAAGAGTCTGAAAACTGTGTTCGCAACCACTGTGGTTTTTCTCCTGATTCGGTTTGTCGATTCCGGCGATTCAGGTTCGGCCGATGTTTCATGGTGGATTCTGGTTTCGGCGTATATGACCGGATGCGTGGCTGTTTCCCTTCTCGTAGCGCTCGCACAGTATCTTCCCAAGCGGTTTTATGTAGCCGGTGGAAATCTGGTGTTCAGCCACGGGCTGTTGCGCCGGCAGACCACCACGATACCGCTCGACAGCATCCATTCCTTGCGCACTAAATGCGGGCTGGTGTATCAGATGCTCGGTTTGCGCGGCATCGCGTTCGACACTCTCGCCTCGAAGGGTGAGGAAATAGAGCTGATACTCAGCGAGTCGGACTGGCGGAGCCTCCTGCGCTACATCGAAAAGGGAGAGCAATCCGTCTCTTCAGCGTCTTCTTCAGCGTCCGCTTCCGGAGCCGCTTCCCGGGGCGCCGTTCAGCCGAATTCGGTATTCATCTACTTCCGCAACAAGTATCTTCTTGCCGACGTTTTCTGTCAGAACCATCTCAAGGGGCTCGCGGTAGTGGCGGCGTTGCTGGCGGCTGTATTCGACAAGATTTCCGACTTTGTCGGGAAGATGGAGTTGGAGGAGATAGAGGAATATGTGGGAGGCGTCGCCGGGCAATATTCCGGCGTGTCGGCATTCTCGCCCGCGCTGGTATTGGCGTTGCTCGCAGTGGCATACATCATCGTGATGTTGCTCTGGGTAGGGAAGGCTTTCCTGCTCTATTTCAACATGACAGCCACCATCGACGGCAATCTTCTCACGTTCAGCCGCGGACTTTTTTCGCGCATGACGAGTCGTTTTTCGTACGATAAGGTGTGCACCGTGTGCGTGAAACGCAATTTCCTGGAGCGTAGGTTCCGTCTGTGCACCATGTCGCTCAGGCAGGCTCTTTTCGCTACTGCCGACAAGGAGGAAGACAACATCCGGATCTACAGTTCGGAGGCGTCGCTGTCATTGCTGAGATGGTGGCTCGGAAAGGATTATGAAGATGAAGCCACGCTGCTGAGCGCGAGGTCGGGACAGGGAGTGTTCTGGCACTCCATCCTTCCAGGCGTGACGGTGCTGCTGGTAGTGGCGGCAGCCTTGTGCTATTGGCAGTTATACCTCTGGACTATGATTCCGGCGGTTTGCTTGCCGGTGGTTTTGCTGAAGGGATATTGCACCATGCGCCGGAGCCGTATCACGCTGAGGCAGACATACATGGTGGTGGAAAACGGCAGATTTGCCGATGTCTGCAACTATGTGAAGTATGAGAATGTGGAGGTTGTCATGATAAGGCAGACGCCGTTCACGCGCTTTTCAGGCCGCGTGTCGATAGTGTTCTCCACCTCCGGCAGCTCCTTCACGGTGAGGAGCATACCCCGCGCAGCCGCCTCCCGCATCGCCGACACCCTCCTCCGCCCCTGACCCCCGCAAGGACCATGAATATCCATGATTTCC
>JAUNFY010000093.1:7105-7319 GCA_030524805.1 Bacteroidales bacterium
GTACCCATGTGTAATCATGTGTATCCATGTGTAATAATGATTCCCCATGTTCATTCAGGATTTCTCATAGATGTCATTTAGGGTGCTATTTAAGTGCCGTTTACGGGGCAGAAAAAGTGCACTTTTGCTGCAACAAAACTGCGACATGTATCATGCTTTAAATGTGATGGTTAAAGAGGGGTATGCTCACTTGAATTCCCACATCAGTCCCACT
>JAUNFY010000094.1 GCA_030524805.1 Bacteroidales bacterium
AAGTTTATATGTGAATGAATTGTTCATGTCAGAATGCTTTGTACATGTCAGTCAGAATTGGTTTTCTTCGCGCCGTTTGTTTTGCGAACCACCTTTTTATTCTTATTCTTTTTCTCGTTGCGATTCTTCTCCTTATGCTTTTTGCGCATCTCCTTCATCTTGTCAAGGAACTTGTCTTCAGCCTTGCGCATCTGATACATCTGCTTGGCGCTGAGAAACTTTTCAAATTTCTTGTCGTATTTTTTAGTTATGGCGTCGGCATTCTCGCGCGATTTCTTCTGAAGTTTGGCGAGTTTCTCGTAGTCTTCCTCAGTGGCGTCTTTTTTCTTGCAAATCTGCCGCTCCAGACGGAAAGCCTCCTCGCCCGACTTGCGCATCTCATCATCAAACTCCTTGTAGACAGGAGTGAACTCAGCCTTTTCCTTGTCGGAAAGGTTCATTTCCTGCGCCAGGAACTCAATCTTGAATTTCTGGATTTCCTCCATCATTTTGGCGCGGTCATGTTTTTGGGCTGCTGCTGTGAGGCACATCATCAGCGCGAAGAGAAAACATAAGTATTTCTTCATTGTAGTGCGTTGTTGGGTATGTGATGGTTGCTTATGAAGGGTTATATATATGATAACTTGTCAGGGTGATGAAATGTTCTGTCAGATATCGGTATTTCGGAAATCTTCCTTGAAGTCTTCGATGGAGACGTATCCGTCGCTCAGTTCCTCCTCAATCATGAACGCCTGCGTGTTGTCGTCGCGCCCATAGCGGAAGTTGTTGTATTGGTCGGTGTTGGCGATGGCCACGGCCACGGCTTCAGGCGGATTGTCGAAGTTCAGGTCGGTGGAGGATATGGTGTGGAATATCTTCATCATGCACCAGATGCCGGCAAACATCGCCGCCATGTAGATGTAGGGCTGCACCCTTTTCCATACCGACAGCTTTTCCTGCACGACGACGGGATACTCGGGCAGATTGTCGAGTATTTTGCTCCTGACATTGTCAAAATATCCCGGCGGGACGGTGTAGCCCGTTTTTCCGCCTGCTTTTTCGAGAATATTCGGTTCTTTCATGTCGAATTTATAAGATGCTTGTGGTTAATGCTTTATAATTAATGTAGCGCGTGGACGTGCCCGCGTTTAATTATGTGACAAGTCTGAAGCTGCAAGGTTTAATCGGAAATTGCATTTTTTATCAGAAAAAATATACCGGGCGGCTGACGGGGAGATGCCCGGCGGCTGATGGGACGGCTGACGGGTGGATGCTTTCCTCCGCAATGTCATTCTTGGAGAGCATAACGAACTCCGCAACCGTGATATGCTTGTAGGCGCGACTCTTCTGAAAACAAAAATCCAAAGTGCAATATCAAACGGTTCAAAGTGCAAAATTTGCACTTTGAATTGCACTTTGGAGGAAACAATAGTCCGGAAAAACGAACTAATTCTTATACTTTCAAGTTGTGTTTGCGAAATTTGAATAATATTATTGAAGGAAGTTCTCTGGGTATTTTAATGATTATTCACATTTGCAGGCGTGGCTACTTTTGTTAAATTGAATAAAAAGTATTAATTTTGTATGCGGAGAAGTGAATGCCCGCTTCTCTGCAAAAGATTGAGATGGCAAATCCGGCAATTCCCATAGACGAAGCTCTTCTCGTAGAGCAACTTCACGATCCGAAGACGGCACGTGCCGCCTTCGACACACTGATGCGCATGTATGGCGAGCCGGTGTATTGGCAGATACGAAAACTCGTGGCGCGGCATGAGGATGCCGACGACATCCTTCAGAACGTGTTTCTGAAAGCATGGAACAATCTGCCGAATTTCAGGGGGGATGCCAAACTCTCCACCTGGCTTTTCAAGATAGCCATCAATGAGTCGATCAATTTCATCAACAAGGAGAAGACACGCGCCAACATCGCATCTGACTCCGACGACGATTCATTTCTGCTCGCCAACATCGAGGCCGATGAGTATTTCGATGGTGATGAACTTCAGGCCGAGCTTCTGAAGGCCGTGGCGAAGCTTCCCGAGAAACAGCGCCTGGTATTCAACATGCGCTATTTCGACGAGATGAAGTATGAGGAGATTTCCGAGGTGCTCGGCACTTCGGTGGGCGCGTTGAAGGCAAGCTATCACCATG
Organism: Bacteroidales bacterium; assembly: GCA_030524805.1. Taxonomy (GTDB): domain Bacteria; phylum Bacteroidota; class Bacteroidia; order Bacteroidales; family Muribaculaceae; genus Lepagella. The sequence continues at coordinate 2,131 of JAUNFY010000094.1, forward strand.
CCGTGAAAAAAATCGAGGAGATTTTTTCTGAAAATTGATATTAGTCACATTTTTTTAGTTAAAAACGAAAATACGTGTCGTTTTGAGTGATACATTACGGTGGTGGATTGTTTTTATAGTATGAAAAAGATCGGAATATCATTATTATTGTCGTTGATGGCGTTGATGATGCCATCCGTAGCCAACGCGCAATACACGAGCATAGTGAATCAGGCAGCCAACATATTGCAGACAGCCGTCGTGGGCGGCTTCAGCTACAGGGGTTATGTCGATGTGTCATACACCGGCGGCTTCGGCGACCTGAAGGCAAGTTTCGCGGGCGTATCCACCGTTCACGGTTTTCAATATGCCGACTGGTTTTTCATGGGAGCCGGTCTTGGCGTAGACTACGTCTATTCCAATCCGTCGCGCGAGTATGGCGATTTCGGAGGTGTGCTCCACACCCGCACCGGAGGCGCCATGGTGCCGATCTTCACCGATTTCCGTTTCAATATCGGGTCGCGCACGTCGACTTCATTTTTCATCGACATCAAGGCGGGCGGTTCGTTCCTCATCGGCAAGGATTATCTCGCCGTGGAGAACGGATATATCTCCAATTCGGAATATTTCATGCTCAAGCCCTCGCTCGGACTCAGGATTCCGGTGAGCCAGAGCGGCAAGCAGGCTGTCAACATCGGCATCACGTATCAGTTGCTGACCTGCAACTATTGGTATAACTACAACCGTAGCCGCACCCTCAATTCGCTCGGAGGCACAGTCTCTTTCGAATGGTAGGCGCGCGGCCGGCTCCTAAGCCGGATAGCGGCGATGCCGGGCAACAACAAACCCCGACTGCATCAACCCGGACAACGATTTCCGGTCAATGACAAAACAACAATAAGACAACATTCAAAACGAAATATGAAACGAACAACGCTTTTAATGCTCGCTGCCGGCATCTGCATCTCGGCAGCGGCAATACCTGCCAAGCCGGGCAAGGTGGTGTATACCCAGCCCGACGGCACTGAAATAGAGCTCCTTCTCGTGGGCGACGAACATGGTCATCTCGCCTACACTTCCGATGGACTTCTTGTGGTAGACAACGGCGGACGGCTGGAATATGCCGGATTCGACCGGCTCGGACGTGCCGTGGCTTCAGGACGTCAGGTCACTGCCAAGGCACTCACGGCTACAGAGGCTTCAGCACTCCAGCCTGCTTCGCGCCTTGAACAATGGCGCGATATGGTGCTCGCCAACCGCGACACCCGCATCTCTCTTTTCAATTCAAAAATGCGCCGTCTCGCCGAAGGTGAGGCCGGTGAAGGCTCAGGTGATGAGGCCGAAGGCGACACTCCGGAGGGCAATCCCGGAGATAATGAAAATCTGGATGAAGGAGCTTCCGGTGGCGATGAAGGCGAAACCGGTGGAGGTGATGAAGGGGAAGAGCAGCCCGACGGAAGGGTAGTGCCCTTGAACTTCGGCCGATGCGAGTCGACTTTCCCCGTCCTCGGTGAGCAGAAGGGACTTGTGGTGCTCGTGGAATATGAGGATATAGCTTTCACATACGGCGATTACGACTATTTCAACCGTATGCTCAACGAGGAAGGTTTCTCCGATTTCGGATCCCTCGGTTCGTGCCGCGACTGGTTTGTGGATAATTCCGGTGGTCTGTTCATGCCCGATTTCGACGTTTACGGCCCCGTGGTTCTGCCCAACAAACGTAATTATTACGGTGCCAACGACTTCTTCGGCAACGATATGCGACCCCACGAGATGGCTATCCACGCACTCGAGATTCTTGATGAGGAAGTCGACTTCAGCCAGTATGACCGCGACGGCGACGGCAAGATCGACAACGTGTTCATCTTCTATGCCGGACGCGGAGAGCACGACAGCAACCTCGCGAATGCCGTGTGGCCCCACAGTTGGGATATCTCGATAGCCAATCCGGATTCCACCTACGTTTTCGACGACGTGGTGCTCGACCACTATGCTTGCACATGCGAATATCCGAGCGGCTACAAGCGCCCCGACGGCATCGGCACTTTCGTGCATGAATTCAGCCATGTGATGGGCCTGCCCGACCTTTATGTCACCACCTATACGGGCGGTTTCACCCCCGGCCCCTACAGCGTGCTCGACCAAGGCCCTTACAACAACGACCGCCTTACCCCTCCCAACTATTCCTCCTACGAGAAGTGCGCGCTCGGATGGGTGGATATGATTCCCATTGAGGAGGGCACGGTGGAGTTGCCGAATTTCAGCGACAGCAACATCGCATACGTGTTGCCTACCGAGCGGCCTGATGAGTTTTATTTCTTCGAAAACAGGCAGCAGAAGGGCAACGACACTTATCTGCCCAACCACGGTATGCTCGTATGGCGTGTTGACTACAACAAGACGAAATGGGATATGAACTCAGTCAACAACACAAGCAGTCATCAGGGCGTCGACCTTGTGGAGGCCGATAACAGGAAGACTGAGGGCACCCGCGAAGGCGATCCTTATCCCGGAGCATCAGGCAATACAGAGCTTACGTTTGATTCCAAGCCGAAGCTCTGCAGCTGGAGCAACAAACCCCTTGCCTTCGACATAAAGAATATCGAGGAGACTGAGGATGGTCTTATCCGTTTCGACGCCATTGCAAGAGTGGAGAATCCCGGACCGGGCGACGACCTCAATGTGGCGGTGGAAGTAGTGGAGGAAGCCGGCTCCGAACGCGTGGTCTACGACCTGATGGGCCGCAAGGTCCTCAATCCTACGCGCGGCATCTATGTGGTGAACGGCAGGAAAGTGGTGATTGGAAACTGAGAATCGCCCAGGCTATAAAAACGAAGAGCATCGTTTCATTCGAAACGATGCTCTTCGCTTATGTTATCTGCGGGGCGTTCTCACTCGCCCATGTTCTCTTTGTTGAAGATGTGGCGCAGGCGTGAGAAGATACGCTTGGAGGTAGACTCCGTAGGCTCGATGTTGCTGCTGCCCTTCAGGCTTTCGATGGCGCTCTTTTCAGCGTCGCTGAGGTTTTCAGGCACGTATACCATCACGTTGACAAGGATGTCGCCCTTGTTGTGCTCGTTCTGGAAAGCGGGAAGGCCCTTCCCACGCAGTCGGAGCACCTTGCCCGGCTGTGTGCCGGCGGCAATCTTCACCCTCGCCTTGCCGTCGATGAGCGGAATCTCCGCGCTGCCGCCGAGAGCGGCAGTAGGGAAGTCGAGCATCAGGTTGTAGATCAGGTCCTGGCCGTCGCGGATGAGTTCGGAGTTTTTCTCCTCCTGTATCACGATGAGCAGGTCGCCGTTCACTCCGCCGTGGCGCGGGGCGTTGCCCTGACCCTTGAGCACGAGTGTCTGTCCGTTTTCCACGCCTGCGGGGATGCGGAATTCGACGATTGTCTCTTTCTTTTCCACTCCCGTGCCATGGCAATAGGAGCATTCCTCGGTGATGACTTTACCCTCGCCGTTGCATTCGGGGCATACCGACTGCACCTGCTGGGCGCCGAGGAATGTCTGACGCATCTGCGTCACGTAGCCCGTGCCGTTGCATCGCTGGCAGGTGTGGAACGATGTTCCGTCTTTGGCGCCCGTGCCGTTGCAGTGCTCGCAGGCCACAAATTTAGGAATCTTCAGTTTCTTGTCAACTCCGTTGGCGATATCCTTGAGGTTGACCTTGATGGTGATTCTCAGGTCGGTGCCTTTGTTCACGGGTTTGCGGGCGCGTCCGCCGCCGCCATAGCTGCGGTAGGTGCCGGCTCCCTGGAAGGCGTCGCCGAAAATGTCGCCGAAGTTGGCGAAGATGTCTTCCATCGAGAATCCTCCGCCAAATCCGCCGAAGCCACCGTAGCTGCCACCGCCTGCTCCGCCGCCGAATCCCTGCGGACCCATGTTGTGGCCGTAGGCATCGTAGAGCTGACGCTTCTTGTCGTCGCTCAACACGTCGTAGGCTTCAGCCGCTTCCTTGAATTTCTCTTCGGCTGCCTTCTGCTCCGATTCCGGCTTGTCGGAATACTTGTCGGGGTGGAACTGGATGGCCTTCTTTCGGTAGGCCTTCTTTATTTCGTCGGCTGTGGCGTTTTTCGCTACGCCCAGCACTTCGTAGTAATCTCTTTTCTCTGCCATGATGAAGTGTGATTTTTATTACCCGGTAAAATTACTGCGCTACCGCCACTTTCGCGTGCCTGAGCACCTTGTCGTTGATCATGTAGCCTTTCTGCACAGTGTCGAGCACTTTACCTTTCATGTCGTCGGCAGGGGCAGGAACCTGGGCGATGGCTTCATGGAAATCGGCGTCGAAAGGTTTGCCGGTAGAGTCCATTTCCTTCACTCCCATGCTCTCCATATATTTCACGAGTTTGGTGTAGATGAGCTTCATGCCTTCCAGAATCGACTCGGCGTTGCTGTCGCTTTCGGCTGCCTTCAGTCCGCGCTCGAAGTCGTCAAGAATCGGGAGCAGACCTTTGAGCACGTTCTCACCGCCGTTTTTGATAATCTCGGCCTTTTCCTTGAGGGTGCGCTTGCGGTAGTTGTCGAATTCGGCGGCGAGGAAAAGATATTCCTTCTTCTCCTTCTCCACTTCCTCCTGAAGTTTCACCAGCTGATTCTCGAGAGTGTTCAGCTCTTCCTCAGCCTGGGTGTCGTCAGCCTCACCGGCGAAATCATCGTTGACCACAACGTTTTCATCAGTGTTTTCTTCAGCAAGGGGCTGTTGCTCCATCTGTTCGGTTTCTTTATTTTTGTCCATGTCGTGTATGTTTTTTCTATTGAAGTTAAATTTCTTTTTGTGTCTCATAGTATAAATCCGTTTTATTCTCAGCAAATATTATGCCAATAAATGTTAAAATATTGAGATTGCAGATTTACGCTGTATCTCAAATATCTAACGTTTACCGAGCGCGTGATGTTCATTCTCTTCAAGCGCCTTTAAAAGCGGCTTTGAGTGTCTATATATGTTGTATAACATAAATTTATCCGGTATTGATTCTTGTATTTATGCTTTTTAATTGTTAACTTGCAGCCGCAAACCTAAATTCATATCTCCCTCCATGAAAAAACTGCACTTGGGTATCGAATATAACTACAAATGCAGGTAAAGCATATTCCGACCAAATGTTGAATAACACAT
>JAUNFY010000020.1 GCA_030524805.1 Bacteroidales bacterium
TATTGAATCCGTAGAATTATAAACAGCAATAACAATGATGAATTTTATTATCCAGCATAATCTCACAGGTCTTCTTATCGGACTTCTGTCTTTCCTCATCATCGGCATGTTTCATCCTCTTGTCATAAAATGCGAGTATTATTATGGCACCGGAAGCCGATGGTGGTTTCTTATCGGCGGCATAATCGGAGTGACCGCATCTCTCTTTGTGCATGACATTTTCTGGTCAACACTTCTCGGGGTGTTAAGTTTCACATGTTTCTGGAGCATTAAAGAAATCAAAGAACAGGAAGAACGCGTCCACCGTGGCTGGTTTCCCAGAAACCCCAAACGCACCTATTATTGGGACAAGCAAAAATAAAAACCGGAAATCGCAACATCAAATACCGGGCCGGGCTGTGAGGATATGTTTAAAGTATATCCTCACAGCCCGGCCCTATAAGTTTCAAAACATATTCCCTATTCTTGAGAAATAATCTTAAGGAATTCCGATTCGTCGATGATGGGTATGCCGAGAGCCTGGCATTTTTCAAGTTTTGCGGGGCCCATGTTTTCACCGGCAAGCACAAATGAGGTCTTTTTCGATATGCTGCCGACATTCTTGCCGCCATTGCGCTCAATGATTTCCTTATATTCGTCACGGCTGTGGCGGGCGAAAGTACCGGATATCACTATCGATTTTCCTTCCAAAGCATTGCCGGCCGGCTGAATACTATCTTCGCTCACCTGCATCTGGATGCCGGCTGATGCAAGGCGGTCGATGGTGTCGACATTGACGGGATCGCGCAAGAAATCATAAATACATTGAGCCACAACCGGGCCTACGTCAGGAATCGACTGCAGTTGTTCCACGCTCATGGAGCGCATGCGGTCCATGCTCACAACGCTTTTTGCCAGTCGCTTTGCTGTGGTCTCACCTACATTTGAGATGGACAGCGCATATATCACCCTCTCGAAAGGCACACTCCGCGAATCATCAAGACCCTTGAGTATTCTTTCAGCACTTTTATCGCCGAACCGTTCCAGGATAGAAAGTTGTTCTTTCGTAAGGTCATATAGGTCGGCCGGAGTCTTCACAAGGTTGCGGTCGTAGAGTAATTCGGCTGTCTCCTCGCCTATTCCATCAATATTCATCATGCGACGCGCGCAGAAATGTTCTATTCGGCCGGTAATCTGCGGTCGGCATCCATATTTGTTAGGACAGAACCAAGCCGCATCCCCCTCATTCTTTACTAGCGGGGTGCCACACACCGGGCAGTGCGACACAAATTGCACCACCTGCGCACCCGGTTCCCTCCTATCTTTGTCTACTCCCGTTATCTTCGGTATTATCTCGCCCCCTTTCTCCACATAGAGCCAATCGTGCTCATGAATGTCGAGTTCGCGCATTATGTCGGCATTATGAAGCGATGCGCGTTTCACGATTGTGCCGGAAAGCTGCACCGGTTCCAGGTTCGCCACCGGAGTGACCGTGCCCATACGGCCGGTTTCGAAACTTACAAACCTGAGCTTTGTGCAGGCATTCTCCGGATTGAACTTGAAAGCCACAGCCCAGCGCGGCGACTTCGCGGTGAAGCCGAGATTGAGTTGCTGGCGCAGTGAATTAACCTTGAACACCAGTCCATCAGTAGCCACGGGGAGCGTTTTTCTGGCCTCATCCCAATAAGCGATGTATTCGTTGACGTCTTCCTCAGAATGCAATATCTTCATTTCGCCCGACACTTTGAAGCCCCAACGGCGGGCAGCCTCCATATTGTCGAAATGATTGTCGGCAGGAAGATCGTCGGAAAGCAGATAATAGAATATGGCGTCGAGATTGCGCCGTGCCACCTCACGCGGATCCTGAGTCTTCAGAGTTCCGCTTGCCGCGTTGCGCGGATTGGCAAAAAGCGGTTCCTCATTATACTCTCGTTCCTTATTGAGCTGCTCAAACACTTTCCAGGGCATCAGGATCTCGCCCCTGATCTCAAACCTATCGGGCCAGTCGCCGGGCTGAAGCACCAACGGTATGCTTCGGATTGTCTTGACGTTGGCCGTGACATCATCGCCATGCAGGCCATCACCGCGGGTGACAGCGCGCACGAGACGCCCATTCTCGTAGGTGATGGAAATTGATGTGCCATCATATTTCATCTCTCCCGTGATTTCAAAATCCTCACCACCGAGACCTTTCCTGACACGTTCGAACCATTCATCGACCTCACCGATGGAATAAGTGTTGGCAAGCGAAAGCATCGGGCGCTCGTGAGCCACATGCTCGAAACCCTTCGAAAGATCGGATCCGACGCGCCGTGTAGGTGAGAGAGGATCGGCAAATTCAGGGTGCTCATCTTCAAGTTTTTCGAGTTGCTTCATGAGCATATCAAACTCCTTGTCGCTGATTTCCGGGGAGTTCAACACGTAGTAGTTATGATTATGACGGTTGAGTTCTTCGCGCAACTGCCTGATTCTTGCTTCTGCTTCCATATCACTTTTTCAGATTAATAAAGTCGTAATCCACATCCCAAAGGAAAAGAGCCTCTCCCGGCATAGACTGGCCTGCTGAGCATCTGTTTTTTGACCGGATGACATCATCAAACTCCTCCAGACTCATTTTGCCACGGCCTACATCGACAAGTGTGCCCACGACAGCCCTCACCATATTGCGGAGAAACCGGTCGGCTGAGATTGTGAAGACCGCCATATTTGGTTTTTCCATATCCCAGCGTGCATGCGTCACCTTGCAAATATTGGTCTTGGCATCACTATGCAGTTTTGCGAATGACGTGAAGTCTGCCGTCGACAAGAGCTTTTCAGCAGCGGCATTCATCATATCGATGTCAAGGCGCGATGGGCAAAACCATGAGAGAGGATAGAAGAACGGAGTCTTCTCAAACGCAACGAAATATTTATACGTGCGGCCCGTGGCATCAAACCGGGCATGAGCATCCTCGGCCACGGGGAAGATTTCATGAATGGCTATGTCGCGGCCTACAAGGCGGTTGAGCGACACGAGCAAGCGACCGGTATCGGGCAGCTCATCATCGAAATCGAAGTGCGCGTACATGGTGCGGGCATTCACCCCTGTATCGGTGCGTCCTGCCCCGACTATCGGCACCTCGCGTCGCAAAACCGTAGACAATGCTTCTTCTATGGTTTGCTGCACGCTCGGTGCGTTCGGCTGCCTTTGCCACCCGTGGAATGGTGCGCCACGGTAGCCCAATCTCATGAAATATCTTCCCATCTTCTTTCAATATCTCTCCAGATAGGTTATGCCGTAAAGGCCCGACTTGTAGATGTTGAGGAATTGGCGTCCTTCTTCGGCTGTGATGCGCCCTTCCTTCATCGACTTCGATACCCACGTCTCAAGGTTGCGTACCAGCTTCTTGGGGTTATACTCCACATAATCGAGAACGTCGGCCACAGGTTCGCCATCGATCACCTGCTCAATCTCATAGCCATCCTTGTCGCATGTGATATGTACGGCGGCAGTGTCGCCGAAGAGATTATGGAGGTCGCCAAGAATCTCCTGATATGCACCTACGAGGAAGACGCCGATATAATAGGGATCGCCGGCTTTAAGGTTATGAACCGGAAGAGAATGGCTTACGCCCTGAGGCGCCACGAATCTGTTGATCTTGCCGTCGGAATCGCATGTTACGTCCTGTATGGTGCACTCGTGAGATGGCTTTTCATCAAGTCTGCTGATGGGCATGATGGGGAACATCTGGTCGATGGCCCAAGTGTCGGGAAGCGACTGGAACAGAGAGAAATTGCAGAAATATTTCTCAGGAAGCATGCGGGCCACCTTGCGCAACTCTTCCGGCGGATGCTTCATGCTCCTTGTGATGTCGTGCACATCGCGTGCCACGCTCCAGAAAAGTTTCTCAATCTGAGCTCTTGTGGTGAGGTCGAGCAATCCGAGACTGAACAGTTCGAGTGCTTCCTCACGGATCTGAAGGGCATCGTGCCAATCTTCAAACACCCTTGAGGAATCAATCTTATCCCAGATGTTGTAGAGTTCACGAGTGAGTTCATGTGCATCCTCCGGAAGTTCATCGTTATCGTTCCAGATAGGGAGCTGTGTTGTCTCGAGCGTCTCTATGATCAGCACGGAGTGGTGGGCAGTCATAGACCGGCCCGACTCTGTGATGATGTTGGGATGCCGGAGGCCGTTCTTCACACACACATCGGTGAGGGCCGACACTGCGTCGTTGGCATATTCCTGAATGCTATAGTTCATGGAGTTCTCGCCTGAAGATGAGCGGGTTCCGTCGTAGTCCACGCCCAGACCACCGCCAATGTCGACAAAGTCGATATCGAAACCTGATTTGGACAACTGAACATAGAATTGCATTGCCTCACGCAGGGCATTCTTTATACGGCGGATCTTGGTGATCTGACTGCCGATGTGGAAATGAATCAGCTTCAGACAGGCCGTCATCTTGTTTTTCTCCAGAAATTCGAGTGCCTCGAGAAGTTCGCTGGAGTTGAGTCCGAACTTGCTGACATCGCCGCCCGATTCCTCCCATTTGCCGCTGCCGGCAGATGTGAGTTTGATACGTATGCCGATGTTAGGGTCTACCTTAAGTCGTTTAGCCACTTTCAATATAAGACGCAGTTCATTTAGTTTCTCAACCACAATATATATGCGGCGTCCCATCTTCTGGGCAAGAAGGGCAAGCTCAACGTAGTCTTCATCCTTATAGCCATTGCAGACCACAAGCGACTTCTCGTGAGTGTTGACAGCGAGCACGGCATGTAGTTCAGGCTTGGAGCCGGCCTCAAGGCCGATGTTATATTTATTGCCGTGGCTGACAATCTCCTCCACCACCTGACGCATCTGGTTGACCTTTATAGGATACACCAGATAGTTTTCTCCTTCATAATTATATTCCTGGCTTGCAGTCTTGAAGCAGCTTGTGATTTTTCTAATCCTGTCGTCAAGGATATCGGGAAATCTCAACAACATCGGAGCCGAGATGTCGCGAAGTTTCAACTCGTCGAGCACCTGGCGAATGTCGACAGGAGCGTAACCCTGCTTAGGGGTGACCTGCACGTGACCCTTGTCATTAATACTGAAATAAGAAAGTCCCCAGCCGTGTATGTTGTAGAGTTCGCTGGAATCCTCTATTCTCCACTTCCTCATGTGAAAAAAGTTTTATTGTTTGCAAACTACGGCTGCTGCGGGCGGCCTAAAATTTCAAAAAGTTGCGTATATATCTCCGTACGCTTACGGGTGATTTTGAATTTATCGACATACTGCCGGGTGCGTAACTGACCCTCCACATAGAGTTTCATGCCCTTGCGGATATAGCGGCCGGCATATTCAGCCTGCTCGCCTATCATGACAATGTTGTGCCATTCGGTGACCTCTGTGTTTCCCCTCAGCTCGTTGGTAGCCAACGAGAAATAAGCCACCGGGAAATCCTTTTCAGGATATCTCACTTCGGGATCGCCCCCAACGTTTCCTATCAATATCACTTTATTAACGCTCATGGATCGGAAAGATTAGAATTTATGAACTTTAAGGAAGAGCCCCGTCTTTTCCTGCAGACCGAAAAGGAGGTTCATGATATGAACCGCATCACCGGCACCGCCGCGCATGCGGCAGTCGGCAACCACAGTGACTGAAAGCATGTCGGGCGATGGTTTCTGAAGCGTGATCAGGGTCTTCTGCGTGCCCTCAACCTCATGACCCGGCACAACACGGGGGAGAGTGAAAGTGAAGTTGTGGTCGTCGTAAAGATCAGAATAAATCCTGAAAAGCTCATCGATGGCTATTCCGCAGGGAATCTGCATCGAAACCTTAAGGCCACGCTCGGAAACTTCCTCATGTGAATGCTCCAGAAGGACATTTCCTGAGAAAGAATTCTGGGTCTTGCGCAGCACTTCGAGAATTTCGTGCCTTGCCATGCTGGCTTTTTCCTCCGTGTCGATATCGGGCGGACATGCGTATTCCACCGTTATGTCTCCTTTGAGAAGAAGGTGTTTTGCAAGAGGATAAAGACCGATCAGGGCAGCCGCGGCAATAGACCGAGGCACCACTGCCCTGCGACATCCTCTCACAAGGCGCTTGCGGTTGATTTCGGGCAAACCATATTCCATGTCGAGAGCATCGAAATCGAGCGAAGGACAATGCGACATGTCTATGATGCGGAGTTCCGGCCAGCGGTCGGTGTTCATCCTGAAGCGGTCTGCCACTTCGGAATGAGCATCAATGAAAATCACGTCAAGTTGCTGAGGATTTATGTCGGGAGAGAACTCAATATTGCATTCACCGGCGAGTCCATGATGGACAGAAGCCACCTCCCGGCCTACCTTGCCGGGTGCGAACGCGCTGATAAGTTCCACATCCGGATGATTGATGAGAATCCTTATAAGTTCTCCCGACATCGCCGTGTCGGCTCCTGCTATGCCAGCTCGTATCATTCTTTAAATGGGGAATTATTATTAAATTTATACGGGGAGTATATGAGAGAGTGCCTTCCGGGCCTGCTCATGGCTGACGCCTTCGCGCAGCACGATGAAGACGGTGTTGGCACCGGCGATGGTGCCCATTATCTCACGCGAATTAAGCATATCTATGTCGTAGGCAATGCCCGAAGCATATCCGTTTCTTGTCAGCATCACACCAATGTTGCCTGAGAATTCGAGCGACAGGAACCCTTTTCCGAGATGACGGGCGTAGTCTACAACATGACTGGTCTTCGACTTGATCCTGGCGGTAGTGGCGTCGGGAAGCATATAGGCATATTCGCCATGCTCAAGAGGCACTTTGGTGGTCTTAAGCATTTTCAAGTCGCGCGACAAAGTGGCCTGGGTGACAAAAATGCCGCGTGCGGCGAGAAGCTTCAGCAATTCATCCTGACTGCCCACATTGTTGTTCTTGATAATCTCGATAAGATTCTCTATTCTGTCGTTTTTTCGGCTCATGGTTGATTTAACTTTAGTGTTGTGTGATACAATTTCAATGCTCCTGTGCGGAGGCCTTCCTGCGCTGAATCTCCTGCTTTATCTCATCAGCTTTCTCATAATCTTCATTTTCCACGGCCTCCTGCATCATTGTCATGAGCTGTTCGTCGGCAAGCGAATCGATAGAGCCGTCGTTGGGCTTCCGCATCCTTTGCGTAGCCTGCCTCACGGGTATTGACTGATTGGAAATGAAATGGCCTGTGGAGGGTGCGAATGAGTCACGGCAAACACCGCAAGTGTCGAGCAGTTGACGGGTGGTGAAGATCGGCGCGCCTGCCCGCATGGCAAGAGCTATGGCATCGCTGGAACGGGCGTCGAGCGAGTGGGTTTCGCCATCACGAACCAGAACGATATCGGCAGTGAATATGCCGTTGGGCAACTGCCTGATCACAATCCTGTCGATTCCGACACCGAAAGAATCAAGAATCCGGGCTGTGAGTTCATGTGTCAGGGGGCGCGGAGTGGAAATCTTCTGAAGCACGCATTCTATCGACTGCGCCTCATTGTAGCCTATGATGATGGGCAGACGAAGATGTCCGCCGTCTTCCTCAAGCACCATGGCGTACATGCCGTTTTCAATCTGATTGTAGGTGATGCCAATCACGTGCAACTTTACCAATTCGTTTTCCATAAAACTCATTTTTTAGATTTCAGCGTTATCATCCCCGACCCGAGACATATTTTCATGTCCGGAGTGTAGATGATGGCATATTGTCCGGGGGCTATTCCCTGTATGTCTGATCTTGAATGAAGGGTATATCCGTCGCTCTCCGCGCTTAGCGAGCCAAATGAGAACTCGGGAGTATGACGTGTCTTGAACGCAACCTCCACCATGTCTTCGCCGGCATGGAAAGGATTCAGTGTGATCCAGTGCATCTCCTGAATGTGGATGATGCGGCCATATTGCAGTTTGGTGTCGTAGCCATGGCTTACATAGATGGCATTGTCGCGGATATTCTTTCTAACCACAAACCATGGGCCGCCGCCAAGGCCGAGACCTTTGCGCTGGCCTATCGTGTAGAACCAATATCCTTTATGTTCACCAATCTTTCGACCGGTCTCGATCTCAATCACGGGGCCGGGCCGGGTGCCGAGATGCCTCTCAAGGAAATCGGCATAGTCTATCTTGCCGAGAAAGCAGATGCCTTGGCTGTCTTTTCGTCCGGCATTCGGAAGGTGAGCTTCCTGTGCGGCATGGCGCACCTCTTCCTTTGTCATGTCGCCGAGCGGGAAAAGTATGTGCGAAAGTTGTTCGTAGCTGATCTGAGCCAGAAAATCGGTCTGGTCTTTCACCGGATCAGGTGCAGTTGCGAGCCAATACCATCCATCTTTCTCCACTACCTTGGCATAGTGGCCGGTAGCGGTCTTGTCGAAGTCGTGGCCCCAGCGCTGCTCGAAGAAGCCAAATTTTATAATCTTGTTGCACATCATGTCGGGATGTGGCGTGAGGCCTGCCTTCACTGTATCAAGAGCATATTGCATCACGTAGTCCCAGTATTCTTCATGGAGCGACACCACTTTGAATGGCAGTCCATATTTTCTTGCTATGAGAGTGCACATCTCAATATCTTCCTCGGCAGAGCAATCGCCTTCGCCATTGTCCATACCGATGCGAATATAGAATAGGTGAAGCTCATGCCCCTCCTTATATAACCGGTCGACGGCCACCGCGCTGTCGACACCACCCGATATCAAAACCGCTATCTTCACAGTTCTACAAGTAATAGATGTTCAACTTACAAATCACACTTCTTCAAGTTCGTCCTCGCTATGGTCTGACGAATGCAGCAGATGCAGCGACAGGAAATAATCGACTGATATCTTGCCCGGGCCGACCAAAAGCAGAAACATATAGATGCCAAGAAACATCACCGGCAGATAACCGGGCTGCTCCCAGCTTATCAAATAAGGTGCCACATTGACTACCTTGCTGAGAAGATAATGCTCTGCTACAATCATGGCTATGAACGGAGGAATGATCATGAGCCTGGTAAGGAATCCAATCATGATGAACAAGCTGCAGATGATCTCGATACATATCATAATGTTGAGACTGAGTTCAGGACTCATTCCAAATATCGCCGGGAAGGTCTGTGCCATAGCATCGAAGGCATGAATCTGCCTGATGCCGAACTGCAGCAGCATTATGCCCACGAAAAGCCGGAGAAACAGCCTGCCGAGATGCGTGTAACTATACCCGGTAGACTTTATATATATCTGTTTAGGCAAGGAAAAGACCTTGTAATTCCTGTTCATCTTCATCTTGTTGATCTTGTATTAAAGTTCACTTTTAAGCTGTGACTGTCAGTTGAGGAGTTGCAGCGACTGCTGAAGGGCAGCCATCGTGCCGAGATGCTTCCCGACTATCTTCCCATCGGCATCGATGAGATAGATGTCGGGAGTGTCGCGCAGGTCGTAGATTTCCGATACGGTGTCGGAAGCGCCTATGGTCCATGCTTTCGGATACCCCTCGAGCTTCTTTTCCCAACCCTCATCCGGATCTGGAATGATGTAGAGCACGTTGAGGCGTCCATCGGCAACAGCCTTGCTGAAAGCGACGTTTGCCTCCATGCGCAGGCGCGACATACGGCAATCGTCGCAATCCGGGTCACCGAAGATAATCACAGTAGGAGTTGACATCGGGAAATAACGGGCGTCATCGCCGTTAGCACGTTTGAATTCAAACATAGCGGGAGTGCCACCAACCAGGGTGTTTTCCAACTGCTTCAACTGCTCTTCATACCGTGCCCGGCGCGACTGGGGAAACTTCTTGCATGACAACGCTCCGCGTAGTATCTTGACGTAAAGTTCATCGATCCAGACTTCCGCACGCGGACCATAGATATTTTCTTCGGCCGCCTTTGTGAACTGCACCAGAAGTGTCGGATTTTTCTGAATGCTCTTCATTAACTTGTCGAGCGCCACGTTCACTTTGTCTTTCGACGCATATTGGGCTGCTGTGGCATAAACCTTGAAAGCATGGTTCAACTTCACCTGATCCACTGCATCCTTATTCTTCACATCGAGAGGCGACCAGAAATTTTCGACGAGCCAATCGCATTTTTCTGAAAATTCCTTAAGTTCCTCCGGAGCTGTAGGATATTCGAAAAGCGGTTCGACATACAAAATGCCGTTATCAATCACAGGATCAGCCGACGCATTATCCTGAGCCCGGGCAGGAGCCCATATTGCCAAAGCAGCGGCAGCTGCCAATATTTTCCAGTCTATCCGTATCTTTCTCATTGTTGTCTTAATTATAATTGTCAGTCATCAATCTGTCGAGAGGCCGGCGCACGATATCCCGCAACATCCATCCTCGGCGGCCGAGTGCATCACGCAGATGATCGCCAAGCAGAAAAGCCACCGAACCAACAAAACCTATGCCCTCCTCCCTGAGTTGCCATTCGGGATAGCAACAAAACTCTCTTTCGAGAAAAGTTTCCAGCACATCGCCCACCATCGCCGAGATGTAAGGATCGCTGATATGGCTCACGATGAAGGGCATGAAGCCGGCAATCCATTTATTGGCTCCGGGTTGCGAGTATAACCGGTCGACCACTTGCGGTGGCGTGAGCCGGTAGCAGGAAAAGAACTCATCAGCGACAGCATCTGGGGCTATACCTTTGAAGACATCGCTGAGCAACCTTCGGCCGAAAGCCACTCCACCTCCGCAATCATCGAGTATATAACCCAAGGAAACGGATTTTCTGTCGATGACGGAGCCATTGTAATGGCAAGAATTGCTTCCGGTTCCCATGATGCAGGCAATTCCAGGGCGTGCCCCCAGCACTGCCCTTGCCGCGCCTGCCATGTCACTGTCGGCCACAACATCGGAGCATTCAAACACATTGGCAAGACAATCGCTGATTTTGCCAACCATCTGCGGATTACCCACGCCGGCGCCATAGAATCTAATCTCGTCAAAATTCCGGCCGAGGTGTAAGGCTACCCTATCCATCTCATCTTCAATCTCTTCAACCGATAGAATGTGAGGATTCAGCCCACGACCGGAATAAGTCGCAGGCTCAACCGAGGGCGATATGTTTTGGGAAATCACCACCCAATCGGTCTTAGTGGAGCCGGAATCAGCCAAGAGTCTTCTCATACAATTTACAAAGTTAATCAAAATTCATTAAATATGCAAATATCCACTCGACATCTCATTAATTTAATTAAGGAGTATAACCAAGGTGATATTTTCAAAACGGATGGTCTGCGAGCACTTTTTTTACTAAAAAAAACGACGATATTTGCATATATGGGCAATAATTGCTAACTTTACCAAAAATTTCCATACTCGATCTTACGCAAGATGAAAAAAGTATTGCTACTCGGCTCGGGAGCCCTCAAAATCGGGCAGGCGGGCGAATTTGACTATTCAGGATCGCAGGCTCTGAAAGCGCTTCGCGAAGAGGGAATTGAATCGGTGTTGATCAATCCCAACATAGCCACAATCCAGACATCAGAAGGTGTTGCGGATCGTGTCTATTTTTTACCCATCACTCCCAAATTTGTAGAAGAAGTCATAAAGAAGGAACGCCCCGACGGCATCCTGCTTGCCTTCGGCGGACAAACCGCGCTCAACTGCGGCACACAGCTTTATCTCGACGGCACTCTTGACAAATATGGAGTGAAAGTGCTCGGCACCTCTGTAGAGGCGATCATGATCACTGAAGACCGCGACCTGTTTGTCAAGAAACTCGACGAGATCAATATAAAGACACCTGTTTCGCAGGCAGTGGAGAATCTTGAAGATGCGCTTGAAGTGGCTCACCGCATCGGCTACCCGGTGATGGTTCGTTCGGGTTACGCCCTCGGCGGCCTCGGCTCCGGAATATGCAACAACGATGAGGAATTCCGCAAGCACTGCGAGAGCGCACTCGCCTATTCCCGCCAGATTCTGGTGGAGGAATCGCTGAAAGGATGGAAAGAGATAGAGTTTGAAGTGATACGCGACGCAAGCGACCTTTGCTTCACCGTCGTGCCGATGGAAAACTTCGACCCGCTGGGTATCCACACCGGCGAGAGCATCGTGGTCGCCCCCATCGTGTCGCTCAAACCTGAGCAGATTAAAATGCTTGAGGATATCGCCACCAAGGTAGTGCGCCACATCGGCATCGTGGGCGAATGCAATATCCAGTATGCCTTCAACGCCGAAACCAACGACTACCGCATCATCGAGATCAATGCCCGTCTGAGCCGTTCTTCGGCGCTTGCTTCCAAAGCATCGGGGTATCCTCTCGCATTCGTGGCTGCCAAACTTGCACTCGGCTACACACTCGACCAGATCGGAGAACCGGGTACAGACAATTCTGCTGCCAAAGCACCGTCGGTAGACTATATGATCGTGAAGATACCGCGTTGGGATCTCTCGAAATTTGTCGGTGTCGACCGCGAAATCGGCAGCTCGATGAAATCTGTCGGTGAAATCATGTCGATAGGCAAATCGTTTGAGGAAATCATTCAGAAAGGCCTGCGAATGATAGGTCAGGGAATGCATGGCTTCGTAGGCAACAGCGATTTCCATGTAGACGATATAGAACACGCACTCACCCATCCTACTGATTCCCGAATCTTCGTCATTGCACAGGCGCTTGAAGAAGGGTACACAGCTGAACAGGTGTCGGAACTGACCAAGATCGACATGTGGTTTATCCTGCGTCTTGAAAACATTGTGAAGTTCGCAAAGAACCTCAGCAACAAATACAATTCGGTCAACGACATCGACCGCGAGACAATGCTGGAAGCCAAACGCCTTGGTTTTTCAGATTTCCAGATTGTCAGACTCGTTGAAAATCCGAAGGGAAACATGGAGACAGAGATGCTTCGCGTGCGCAACCGCCGCAAGGAGCTGAAAGTGACTCCGTTTGTGCGTCGCATCAACACTGTCGCATCTGAATATCCTGAACTCACCAATTATTTATATGTGACCTACGGTGCCACTGAAAACGCGATACCGTACGAATTTAACGCGCGCAACAACATCATAGTGCTTGGCTCGGGTGCTTACCGAATCGGTAGCTCTGTGGAATTCGACTGGTGTTCGGTCAATGCTGCCACTACCTGCCGCAAACTCGGATATAAGGCCGTCATGATCAATTATAATCCAGAAACAGTATCGACCGATTATGATATGTGCGACCGCCTCTATTTCGATGAACTCAGTTTTGAGCGCGTGATGGACATCATCGACCTCGAGACCCCCTACGGAGTGATAGTGAGCGTCGGCGGCCAGATTCCGAATAACCTCGCGATGAAACTCTACAGGAGCCACGTGCCGGTGCTGGGAACATCACCCATCTCCATCGACCGCGCGGAAAACCGTCACAAGTTCTCTGCTATGCTCGACCAGCTCGGTATCGACCAGCCCCGCTGGAAGGAACTCACTACGGAAGAAGACATCCACAAATTTGTGGAGGAAGTAGGCTTCCCGGTGCTTATCCGCCCGAGCTATGTGCTGTCGGGAGCTGCGATGAACGTATGCTATGACTATGAGCAGATGCACGAATTCCTCGGTCAGGCCACCAAGGTGTCGAAAGAATTCCCTGTGGTGATTTCCGAATTCCTGCAAAACACCAAAGAAATAGAATTTGACGCTGTGGCCCGCAACGGCAAGATTGTGGAATATGCCATTTCCGAGCATGTGGAATATGCAGGCGTCCACTCCGGCGACGCCACCCTGGTCTTCCCTGCCCAGCGTATCTATATGGCAACTGCCCGCCGCATCAAGCGCATCAGCGCCCAGATAGCAGAAGCCCTCAATATCTCCGGTCCGTTCAACATCCAGTATCTTGCAAAAGACAACTATGTGAAGGTGATCGAATGCAATCTCCGCGCTTCGCGCTCGTTCCCCTTCGTCAGCAAGGTGTTGAAGAAAAACTTCATCGACACAGCCACCCGCATCATGCTGGGTGAAGTACCCGACGTGGTGGATACATCCACATTCGACATCAACTACATCGGCGTGAAGGCATCTCAGTTCTCATTTGCGCGTCTGCACAAGGCCGACCCGGTGCTCGGTGTTGACATGTCGTCGACGGGTGAGGTAGGTTGCCTCGGACGAGACTTTGACGAGGCCCTTCTCAATGCCATGATATCTGTAGGCCACCATATCCCCACCAAGGGAGTTCTCGTAAGCTCAGGCGATGCAAGGGCAAAGGTCAACATGCTTGAGGCATGCCGTCTGCTCCAGTCGATGAACATACCCGTATACGCCACTCCCGGCACATACGCATACCTTTCGGAAAACGGCGTGAAGGCCACTCAGGTATGCTGGCCCGATGAGGAAGGCCTATCGGTGCTCGACGTCATCGACGACCACAAGGTGGATCTGGTGATCAACATACCGAAGAATCACACCAAGCGTGAACTCACCAACGGCTACCACGTACGCCGCCACGCTATCGACCACAACATACCCTTGCTCACCAACGCCCGTCTTGCCCTTGCATTCGTGAAGGCATTTGCGGCGCGTCCGGAATCGAGCATCGGCATCACATCCTGGCAGGAATACTGATACCGGCCTTTTCAGGCACAAAGTATCGGTAGCATTCCCGGCCAACATACCATTTGAAGCGGCGACCGGATATCCGGTCGCCGCCGTTGGATTAATCAACCCTCACCTTGCTGAAACATGGATTTCAAGATAACATCAAAATACAAACCGACAGGCGACCAACCGGAGGCTATAGCCGAACTGGTGGAAGGAGTGAACGACGGGCATCCGTCGCAGACGCTTCTCGGAGTCACCGGCAGCGGCAAGACCTTCACGATGGCCAATGTGATAGCCCAAGTCAAAAAGCCGACTCTCATCCTGAGCCACAACAAGACTCTTGCTGCCCAGCTTTACGGCGAGATGAAAAATTTCTTTCCGGAAAATTCGGTTCAGTATTTCGTGAGCTACTACGACTACTATCAGCCAGAAGCCTACATACCGGCAAGCGACAAATACATTGAGAAAGACCTGATGATCAACGACCAGATAGAGCGTCTGCGTCTTTCCACTGTGGCAGCATTGCTGAGCGGGCGGCGCGATGTGGTTGTGGTTTCGTCGGTGAGCTGTATCTATGGTATGGGAAATCCGGATGATTTTTCAAAATGCGTGGTGAGGATTGAAACAGGACAGAACATCTCGCGCAATGCCTTTTTGCGCCAGCTTGTAGACTCGCTCTACAGCCGTACCGAGATGGACCCCGGAAGCGGTGAATTCCGAGTGAAGGGCGACACTGTCGACATCAAACTCTCGTTTGAGGAAATCCAGCTGAGAGTGGTTTTCTGGGGAGATGAAATCGAGATCATCCAGACCATTGACCCGCAGACGGGGACCGTGCTCTCGCAACTTGACGGTTTCAATATCTATCCTGCCAACATATTTGTCGCCAACAAAGAGCAGACAGCAAGAGCCGTTGACCAAATCGCACTTGACCTCGGGACGCAGGCGGAATTCTTCAGGAAAGAAGGAAGGATGCTTGAAGCGCAGCGCATCACCGAGCGGGTAAACTATGACCTCGAGATGATAAAGGAACTCGGACACTGTTCGGGAATTGAGAACTACTCAAGATATTTCGACGGACGGCAACCGGGCATGCGCCCCTTCTGTCTGCTCGACTATTTCCCTGATGATTTCCTCACCATCATCGACGAGAGCCATGTAACCCTGCCTCAACTGAGGGGCATGAACGCAGGCGACCTCGCACGCAAACTGAACCTTGTCGAATACGGGTTCAGGCTTCCAGCCGCCATCGACAACCGCCCGCTTAAATTCGAGGAGTTCGAGAGTCTCACACCCCAGACAATCTATGTCAGCGCCACACCCGGCGACTACGAACTCGTGAAGAGCGAGGGAATCGTGACCGAACAGATCATCCGACCCACCGGACTCCTCGACCCGGAAATAGAAGTAAGGCCTTCCATCAACCAGATCGATGACCTTCTTGAGGAAATCCAGGTAAGGGTGGAACGAGAGGAACGTGTGCTCGTCACCACGCTGACAAAGCGTATGGCTGAAGAACTCGACGCCCATCTCCGCAATTATGGAGTGAGGAGCGCCTATATACACTCCGATGTCGACACACTCGAACGAATCCAGATTCTCAATGATCTGCGGGAAGGAATTTACGATGTGCTTATCGGCGTAAACCTGCTCAGGGAGGGTCTTGACCTTCCTGAAGTGTCGCTCGTGGCAATACTCGATGCCGACAAGGAAGGATTCCTGCGCAACCACCGCAGTCTGACACAGACAGCAGGACGCGCGGCACGAAATGTAAACGGAATGGTGATAATGTATGCCGACAAAATCACCGACTCAATGCAGAAGACAATCGACGAGACCGAACGCCGGCGCATGAAACAGCAGCGCTACAATCAGGAACATGGCATCACGCCCACTCCTATAATAAAGGAAACCAACACCGACCTAATCGATCTTTACAAAGGAGACAAGGAGGATAACCCCACCGGAAAGAAACCAGTCGCGGCAAAATCCGCTTCCAAGACACCGGGCAAACAAAGCATGGCCAAGGCGCAGCCGGAACCGGTGCCTTATATTGAGGAAGAATACAACGACAACGGTATCGCGGCTGATCCTGTAGTGGAATACATGAGTGTGACAGACCTCAACGACCGGATTGCAAAAGTACAGACCGATATGACCAAAGCGGCCAAAGCGATGGACTTCATCGAAGCAGCACGACTGCGCGATGAACTTCTGGCGCTCAGGAATCTTGTGGAAGCAAAAAAAGAGGAACATGCCAATGCTTAGGAAGACAGATTTCTTACCAACTACCGCCGACGAGATGAAGATGCTCGGATGGCAACAGGCCGACGTGATCATATTCAGCGGCGACGCTTACGTAGACCATCCTTCGTTTGGCGCCGCTGTAATCGGACGTACGCTTCAGGCAGCCGGCTACAAGGTGGCTATCGTGCCTCAGCCCAACTGGCGCGACGACCTCCGCGACTTCAAGAAATTGGGAAAGCCACGACTCTTTTTCGGCGTTTCTGCCGGTGCGATGGATTCGATGGTGAACCACTACACAGCCAACCGACGTCTACGGCATGACGATGCGTATACTCCGGGTGGGAAACATGGGATGCGTCCCGACTATCCCACTATCGTCTACAGTGAAATATTGCGGCGGCTTTACCCCGATGTCCCCATCATTGCAGGAGGCATAGAGGCATCGCTGCGCCGCGTGTCACACTATGACTATTGGCAAGACCGCCTGCGGCCGTCGATTATCCTTGACGCCCCCGTGGACATGATTTCCTACGGCATGGGAGAGAAAAGCATCACCATGATAGCCGACCGACTCAATGCCGGAGAGAAGATAGGAGACTTGCACGACATACCGCAGACAGTGTTTTTTTGCAGCCCCAAAGAGGCCGGAGCCGCCGATGCGTCAGAAGCCATCGTGCTCGCAAGCTACGAAGACTGCTTGCGCGACAAACGCCTGCAGGCCGCCAATTTCCGCCATGTAGAGGAAGAAAGCAACAAATGGAGCGGCAAGATATTATATCAAGGTGCAAAAGGCAAGATGATACGCATCAACCCCATGTGGCCGCCTTTGCAGACAGGTGAGATCGACGCCTCTTTCGACCTACCTTACACCCGGGTGCCTCATCCGAGATATAAAGACAAGAGAATTCCGGCCTATGAGATGATCAGACATTCCATCTGCATGCATAGGGGGTGTTTCGGCGGGTGCGCTTTCTGCACCATATCGGCCCATCAGGGTAAGTTCATTGCCTCGAGAAGCAAGGAATCCATCATGAAAGAAGCGCGCAAGGTTACCGAGATGGAAGACTTCAAGGGATTTATCTCTGATCTTGGAGGACCTTCGGCCAACATGTATGGCATGGGAGGCAGAAACAAGGAGGCGTGCAAGAGATGTGTGCGACCATCGTGTCTGCATCCGAAACCGTGCCCCAATCTTGACAACGACCACTCGCCTCTCACCGACATATACCGGAGTGTGGATTCTCTTCCGGGAGTGAAGAAATCATTTGTCGGAAGCGGTGTGCGCTATGATCTCGCGATGGCGAAATCGAAATCGGAAGAAACAGACAAGGCAAACCGAATCTATCTGGAGCAACTTATCGCCAACCATGTGAGCGGGCGCCTGAAAGTAGCTCCAGAACACACATCAGCCAAAGTGCTCGACTGCATGAGGAAACCATCGTTTGCGCTATTCCACGAATTCAAAGACATATTCGACCGCGTAAACCGTAAATATGGTCTGCGGCAGCAACTGATTCCTTATTTCATATCTTCCCACCCTGCCTGCAGGGAGACAGACATGGCGGAATTGGCCTGCATCACCAAGAACCTGAATTTCCAGCTCGAGCAAGTGCAGGACTTCACTCCGACTCCGATGACTGTGGCGACTGAGATTTACTATACAGGTATCCATCCCTACACCGGCGAGAAAGTTTTCACGGCACGCACCGAAAAGGAAAAATTGGCACAACGACAGTTTTTCTTCTGGTACAAACCGGAGATGCGCGAATCGATCAGAAGGGAACTGATGCGTTTGCATCGCCCCGACCTATTGGAAAAACTATACAACCACAACCATAAAAACAAATCAAGAAAATGAACAAAGCAAGTTTCGCAATGAGCGCCCTTGTAGTTCCTTTATGTCTGTGCACATCGTGCAAACAGGAGGGAACGGGCGAGAAGGTCATCGAGAAACCGGAGATCTCAGTAGTCGACGGCATGATGACTCCGGAAGTGCTTGAGTCGCTCGGCCAGGTGAACGGGGCTACCCCTTCGCCCGACGGAAAGACAATAGCCTTCACCATCAAGTATGAAGACATCAAGGAAAACAAAGGAAACTCCGAAATCTACAGTGTGGATGTCGAGAGCAAGGAAGTGACCAGGCTCACACACACGGCCTCGTCCGAGGGAAACCTCCAATGGATTGACAATGGAGAACGTCTCGCCTACATCGCTAAAGACAAGGAAACCGAGAAACCTCAGATATTCTCTATGAAGCCCGACGGAACCGATGTGATATGTCATTCTTCGGTGGCTACCGGTGTCGACTGTTTCCTTTTCTCGCCTGATTCAAAGAAGGTGGTATATTCCACTCATATCAAGGATTTTAACCAAAAGGATTCCACTCTTTTCGCCGGTCTGGACAAGACCAGCGGACGCCTCGTAGACGACCTGATGTATAAGCACTGGGATGAATGGGTGGAGGCGATTCCCCATCCTTTTGTGGCGGAGTTCGATGGTAAAGCACTCGCCGACGGCAAAGACATCATGGCAGGAGAACCCTTCGAATGCCCGATGAAACCTTTCGGAGGCGCCGAATCTTTCGCATGGCATCCCGACAGCAAACAGCTCGTCTACGTAAGCCGTAAGCTTAAAGGTCAGGACTACGCTTTCTCGACCGACAGCGATATCTATCTCTACAATCTGGAGAACGGCGCGACAGAATGCCTCACTCCCGGCGAGGAATGGCCCGGCTATGACACCGATCCCGCATTCTCGCCCGACGGCAAGACCCTGGCATTCCTCTCGATGAAGACCGCGAAATATGAGAGCGACAAGAAGCGCCTGATGCTCATGGACATGAGCAACCGCACTACACGCGACCTCACCGAAGGCTGGGACCGCTGGCCGGAACAAATGGCGTGGGCCAAGGATGGCAAGCAGATTTTCTTCTGCGGCTATTCCGACGGCGTGATGCCAATCTTCAAGGTGAATGTGGCTGATGCAAAAATTGATGTGGTGGCTGAAGGCCAATATGATTATGTCGGCGTGCAACCTCTCGGCGATTCCGAGCGTCTCGCCTGCATGCGCCACTCAATGCTTGAACCTAACGATATCTACGTGGCTGATGCTGCAAATGTTGACCGTCTGACAGAAATAAACAAAGACATAATGTCGCAGCTTGCAGAGGTGACAGTTCAGAAGCATCTCGTACCCACCACCGATGGCAAGGAAATGACCTGCTGGGTAGTGCTTCCCCCGAATTTCGACCCCAACAAGAAGTATCCTGCCATTCTCTACTGCCAGGGTGGTCCGCAGCAGGCAGTAAGCCAATTCTGGAGCTATCGCTGGAACTTCCGTATCATGGCAGCCAACGGATATGTTGTGATAGCGCCCAACCGTCGCGGCCTTCCCGGATTCGGCGAGGAATGGAACCGCCAGATTTCCGGCGACTACGGCGGTCAGAACATGCGCGACTATTTCTCCGCCACTGATTATATCGCTTCGCAGCCTTGGGTGGATGAGAAGAAGATCGGCGCCATCGGCGCAAGCTACGGCGGATTCTCCGTGTATTGGCTCGCAGGCCACCATGAAGGCCGCTTCGCAGCCCTCGTGGCTCATGCCGGCATCTTCAACATGGAGGCCCAGTATCTCGAGACAGAGGAGATGTGGTTTGCCGACTTCGACATGGGTGGTGCTCCCTGGGAGGCACAGAACGCTACCGCCCAGCGCACTTTCGCAACTTCGCCCCATAAGTTCGTCAACAACTGGACCGCTCCTATTTTAGTGACCGTGGGAGAACTTGACTACCGCATCCTTGCCTCACAGGGCATGATGGCTTTCAATGCAGCCAAAATGCATGGTCTGGAAGCCGAGATGCTCGTCTTCCCCGATGAAAACCATTGGGTACTGAAGCCGCAGAATGCCATATTGTGGCAGCGCACTTTCTTCCGCTTCCTCGACCGCTACCTGAAATAAGGTATACCTTACAACCTCAATATACAAAAGGAATCCCGCCGATCTTGCAGACAGCGGGATTCTTTTTTTCGATATATAGAGAAATTTTGTCGAGGTTGAGAAAACCTCAGAGTATATGTGAAGTTCAGAGTCGGCCTGTAGCGTTGAGGTATTGGGATATGCTAGTCCGGAATGCGCCGTAGGAAGAAATGTATTCGCCCTGCGATTTTACGTGCAGAGTCTGAGCATCGAGAAGATCGGTTATCGTGTTCATGCCCGCTTCATAGTAAGCTTTGGTGATTCGCAGGTTCTCGGCACTTTGGTCGATATCCTGATGGGCTATCTGCATCTTTCTGTATGCCCCCGTGAGGTTGTCCCATTTATCAGAAATCTCTATTTCAAGTTTCTGACTGAGGTCGTTGAGTTCGGTGCGGGCGTTCTCAAGTTCGATATTCTTTTTCCGAATGCTGTGCGATCCACCCCACCATGCTGAAATCGGGACATCAACAGTGAGCATCACGGCGCCAAAATTATGGTTCTGATCGAATATATCATGATAAAACCATCCGGCACCCACGCCGACCTTTGGCAAGTACTCTCCCACCTTCATCCTCTTCTCCAGCACTTTTGCCTCGACGTTTTTTTCAAGCAACCGGCGGTCGGACGTGTCATATACTGCCGTACCGCTGTCGGTATAGATGGAATCGGGACATGCCGGCAACGCTTCAGGAACGTCTTCCTCCACATCGATAGCCGCCGTCACACCGAGCCCCATCTGCTGACTGAGCAGTTTCTTCATCAGTCCGATTCCGTTGTCAAGATCAATCAATGAATTGCGATATTCATTACGCTTGAGTTCCGCTTTCAGCAGGTCGTTTCTGACCACAATACCGGCTTCGACAGCGGCACCGACATCAGCCACAAGGCTATCAAGCATCTCAATGGCATTCACTACAGTAGTCCGAAGTGCTTTCAGCGATACAAGCTTCCAGTATAGGTCGTCGGTAGCCACGAGCACGTCATCGGCCGCCTGGTCTTTCCTTATCCGCGCCACGTCCTCACCTACGGCAGCAAGTTTGTTGCCGTTTACAATCTGGCCACCCATGAAGACCGGTTGCACAGCCCAGACACCGGCAGCCTTGCCATTCTTAATCACCCCGAGGGTGAAGAGATCGAGCACTGTATATTGTATCATGTCGTGGTTGGCCCAAAAGGCAGACGCACCTGCAGAAATTTCAGGGAAATACTTTGTAAAAGCCTCCTTGCGGGTTTCCTGCGCGGCCTCGAGGTTCCGGGCCGAAGTGATGATAGCGGCATTGTTTTTCACCGCAAGTTCACGGCATTGCCTGAGGCTATATATTGAATCTGCATCTGGAGAGGCCGCGCGGGCATTGCCGGCGACAACAGCCACCGCCAGCATCAATGCCAATTTATAAATTGTTGATTTCATGACTGAAATATATTAAAATCAGAATAAACATATTGAAGTTGTTCAAACAACCTCATTGCAGGCAATAATCGCCTACATAAGATGAGTCTCCAGTGGTTCGGGAAGAGGTTTGTCGGCATTTTTCGATTTACCCTTCATCATGGCGTATGCCACCGGAATCACAGTAAGGATGAAAACCATAGTGATCGGAGTGCCCCAGAAGATGACCACTCCCATCGGTTTCCAAAGGGCACTGTTGCCTGTTACCATAGGAAGCACGCCCATGGTGGCTGCAGCCGAAGTGAGGAATATTGGGCGCATCCTACGTTTAGAGGCATTGATCACTGCATCGCGAACGGTCTGCCCTTCATTGCGCAGTTCCTCGGCATAGTCGAGAAGCACGATGGCATTCCTGACCAGAATACCCATAAGAGATACTATACCGAGCACACAGGTGAGCGAAAGGTCCACACCCTGAACTATGAGTCCGAAAGCGGCTCCGGGGATGCAAAGGGTCAATGAAAGAAGCAGAAGCAGAGAAGTGTCGGCCTGCGCATAGTGGAAAAGAAGGATGAAGAAAATCACGGCCACCGCAAGCGCAAGTCCTGTCATGATTTCCGGCAAAGTCTGCATGTCTTCCTCCCATTCACCGCCACGGGTTATGGTAACTTCTTTCGCGAAGCCATGGCGGTCGATACTGTCCATCAAAGCTTCAGTGCGGTCGATAACGTTTATGTTGCGCTGCACGTCGGCGATTACCGAAATAACAGGCACACCATTATAGTGGGTGAGTGTGCCCGGATGCCATTCGGCATTTACATCGGATATCTGCCTCAATGGCACTGTGCCGAATCCGATTACCGGCATGGGTTCCTTAAGCAACTGTCCTATATCGCTGCGTGCGGCCGTCGGAGTCTTTAAAGTCACCGGAATACCATAATCACCTTCCCAAACAGTGGCCACCGGCAGACCGGGAGAATAACGCATGGCAAGAGTGGCCTCAAGAATGGTTGAGTTCAGTCCGAGCCTTTCTGCGCGGGTCTTGTCGGGAATTACGACAGCCGATGCAAGCGGATTCTGCAGCGAGAGGCGCACATTGCGCAGTCCGGGCACAGTGCGTGCTATGGCTGCAATGGAGTCGGCCACTGCGTGCAGTGTCTGTTGAGAAACTCCCGACAGACGTATCTGGATAGGATATTCCGCCATTGAATAGCTCAGTTGCTTGAATTTTATGAAGGCATCGGGGAAATAACCCTCATACTTTCCGGTGTATTCATTGAGCACCTCGATAGTGGCGTCGTTGCTCTTGGTGTTGACGATAAACTGAGCATAGTTGGGACCTCCCACTTTGGGTGCATATGTGGTCTGGAAGCGAGGTGAAGAACACCCGTGAAAAGATGCTATAGACACTACTCGCGGATCTTTGGAAAGGATTGCTTCGAGGGAGTCGGCCACCTCTGAAGTGCGTTGCACTGAAGTGCCACTCGGCAAAGTTATCTCCACAGCAAACTGATTTCGCTCGGCAATCGGCATGAGCTGCATAGGGCGCGAAAGAAATAGCCATGTGCCGGCAATCACACATATCACACCCACTGCAATCGTGGTGCGCGGAAAGCGGAAACACAAATCCACCACCTTGTTGTAGCCATTCTGCATCGAGATAAAGAAACTGAATTTCTTCTTGCCTGAGGCAATCGCTTCCTGCTGAAGTTTGTAAATCGGTTTCTTTATCAACTTATATTGCAGGAATGGCACGAGGAGTTCGGCGAGGAAGAGCGATATTATCAGGATGATGGTCATGCCCCAGGGGAAGTCGGTAAGGAAGTCGCGAAACATACCCTTGATAGTGACAAGAAACGGGAAGAACGTGACCGAAATGGCCAGGGTGGCCGAGAAAATAGCCTTGAAGAACTCTGTACCCGCCCGCAGGGTGGCGCTGTAGTGATCCATACCCTCCGATATAAGTTCGACATAGTCGTCGATAATCACTACAGAATTGTCCACTATCATGCCCAGCGTGACTATAAGGCACGCGAGAGTCACAGTGTTGAGTTCTATTCCGAAAAGATAGAAGAACCCGAGCGAGATAAAAATGGCGATTGGAATAGTGGAAGCTGCGATAAGTGCCACCTTGAACGGCAACAGCAGCATTATCACAATCACCACGGCGATGATGGCCACCAAAAGCTCCACGAGGAAATAATTGACCGAACTGTTCACCACCACCGGTTGGTCGGTAATTGTGAAGAGAGTCACGCTCTGAGGCAGTTCTTTCTGAAAAGCATCGATCTGCTTTCCTACCTCTTTGCCCATCTCCACAATATTGTAGCCATCCTTCATCTGCACGCTGAGGAGGATACATTTCTGAAAATTATTGGTGATATAACTTTCCGGTTCCGGATATTCGCGCTTGATGTCGGCTATGTCGCCCAGACGCACAATGCTGCCATCGGGAGAGCTGAACACAATCATTTCCGCTATGTCGGAAATGGAATTGACCGAGCGTTTCACTTTTATGGGATTAGAATAGTTCCCGTCTTTAAGCGCTCCGCCTGTCGTCTTCAGCCCCTGAGCGAGAAGGGTTGCGCCGACAGTGGTTTCCGACAGCGCATAGTGTTTCAATTTCTCAGGGTTCAAATATACAGCGAATTCTTCCTGCTGCATTCCGGAGACAGTCATGGTGCCGACACTTTCTACAGTGCGCAGCCTATCCTTGAGATTGTCCATATACGTCTTCAGCTCACGGTAGGTTTTGTCATCGCTTTGCATCGTTATCAGGAGCGCTGAAGTGTCGCCGAAATTACTCAGTGTCTCCACAGCAAGCACTCCGGGAGGAAGAGTCGGTTTCACACCTTCCATTCCAATCTTGAATTCGTTCCAAAAAGGTTTGGAGTCGTTCACATCGTTGTCAAGTTCCACAAAGATTATCAGCATCCCGTCGGTAATCTGCGAGTGAGTTTTCTCCTTGTCTACTTCCTTATATGAGAATATATAGTCTTCAAGCGGCTTGAGGACCTCTTGCTCTATCTCCTCCACGGTAGCACCGGGATAAACGGCCGCCACCACTCCCTCGCGGATTGTGAAAGATGGAAACTCGTTCTTGTCCATCACCTTGAGGGCATAGATACCGAAAGCGATGAGCACACACACAAGAAGTATCACTTCCTTGCTATATTTCATGCCGGCCACCACTATTGGGTTTGGCTTCGCCAGTTTCTGGGGCACTTTGTCGGGTGTATTGTTATCAGCCATGGCAGTGATGTTTTTACTTGGTTGCTACTACGTGAGTTCCTGTACCTACTTTCTGCATGCCACCGACGATGAGGCTGTCGCCGCGAGCGAGGCCGCTTTCGACGGCCACTCCATTGTCTCTGAGTTCGGATGCTTTCACGAATTTACGTTGAGCCATACCGTTGCACACAACCCATACAAACTGTCGGTTGTCGGCACTCAGCAACACCGCCTGCGACGGCACCACAAAACCCTCGCCTGCATCAGCATCTCCTGCCGGAGCAAGACCTGCAACTTCCACATTGCCTATCATGCCGGGAAGAATCTTGCCACCTCCGTCGGGTATGTCGAAGCGAACTTCGTAGGAACGAGTGAGCGGATCAGCCTCAACGGCCTTGGATATAGATGCACCCTTGACGGTCAGATCGTCTAATGCCGGGAATGAAATGTCGGCCGTAGAGGTCGCGCCAAATCTGCTTATATCTTCTTCAGGCACAGATATCGAAATTTTCAGGCGACCGGTGTCTACAATCTTCATCACCGGCTGTGCCATCATCACATCCTGGCCGACATCGGCCAATTTATCTGCCACATAGCCTGAAATCGGGGCTGTGAGCGAGGCGTCACCAACAGCCCTGTCGGCGATAGCCACGGCGTTTTCCGCCTGCTTCAACTTGGCCTGCACCTCGACCCATTTCACCTCTGGCAAGGCATTCTGATCATGAAGTATCTTCAGTCGGTTGTAGAGATCCTTCACCTGCTCGAGTTCCGCCTGAGCTATGTTGCGCTCATTGCCGAGGCTTTGGCTCCTCACTTTAGCAAGAATCTGACCTTTGGCAACCTTGTCGCCCTTTTCTACATAAATATTGGTGATTTTGCCGGGCACCGAAAAACTTACGAGCGATTCCTCACCCGAAAGCACAGTGCCAGAGAATGTATTGCTTCCGGCAACGCCTGCTCCGGAGGACTTGCCGACTTCCATAACGTTGACTTTCACTACAGGCGCTTCTTCGGGAGCTTCGTGCCGCCCGCATCCTGAGGTTATTGCGACAGAAATGAGAAATAAA
The DNA here is from genome assembly GCA_030524805.1 of Bacteroidales bacterium. Classification (GTDB taxonomy): domain Bacteria; phylum Bacteroidota; class Bacteroidia; order Bacteroidales; family Muribaculaceae; genus Lepagella. The sequence continues at coordinate 26,357 of JAUNFY010000020.1, forward strand.
AGTCCCAAGGAATGATTAATTGTGTTTTTCATAGTTGGCTTAAGATTTAGTTAGTTTATGTGGACGCAGGCATCTTTATGCCCGGCTTTATCACTATAACGTCTATTAGAGTTTATTGTTTAATGATTATCAACGACAAAAATCCCCGCATCCGGAAGAATGCGGGGAAATGATTTATCAAGTTACAGATTGCGCCACCTAACGGGCGGATTCAGGACAGACAGCACTTAGAACCTGAAGCCTGCCGAAAGAAGAATCTGGTTGTTGCAGAGTGTCAGCTTCGAGGTCGGGCTCGGAATCTGCGGATTGGCAGGGTCGGGAGTATAGGCATGATACTCGCTGCTCATGCGCTTATGCACGAATGCCGCGTCGATGTAGAAATTATTGAAATTGTAGCCAAGACCGCAGGTGATGTAGTTGGTGTCATTGTCAAACCTATAGTTGGTCATTGTTCCTGAAGTGGCTATCAACATCGAGCCATCCTTTGCCTCCGACTTCACAGGCGACGACACGTGTGCATAACCGGCACGGACGCTGAATCGAGGAGTTATGCGATATTCTGCACCCACCCTTAGCGTGGTGGTAGATTTGTAATAGTCCTCGATATCCCTGTTGGTGGCATACCACGGGTCGGTGGAATATCTTGCCGGCGAAGCTTTTTTCATACCGCCGGGAGCATAAAACGGATCGCCCCAGCCCCAGTCGGGATAATAGTCGTCATAATCATAGTCGTAGAAACTGCCACCACCGTCGTAGAATCTCATCTTGTTGTATTTCTGCCATTCGAAATCGGCGCTCACGATAAGATTACGCCCAATCACACCAGCCGCGCTTACGGTAAGTTTCCATGGAGTGCGGAAGTTGTAGGAGTTTGTTCCCCAGTAACCGCCATTGGTGACAGCATTGTTCTGCTGCATGTCGGTGATATCAGCACCGGGATATTTGAAATAAGTCTGCGCCAGATAGCTTTCATTGATAGAATACCATGTAGGGGATGCGAACGAGAGTCCCACGCGCAGTTCCTGTATAGGGCGATAGATCAGACCAAGTTTCACGTTGTAGCCAGTTCCGCTTGCCGAGTAGTAATTGGTCATCTTCCATTCCGCCGATGAATTTGACAATCCGCTCGGATTCTCGACAGCGGCGTTGTCAAGTTTCTCACCCCACACCGACGTCATGTTGTAGTTAAGGTCGGTGATGCCGAAATCAAGACCCCAGAAAAGTTTGTTGGCAAAGTTGCCACCGATAGCGATGTTGTATTCATTGACGCCGCCGCTTGTGACCACGTCAAAGACACCGCTACCGGAAGTTGCGGAATTCCACTGTCCTATCCAGTTCGGCTGATCGTCGTCGCCGGTGGGAGTGATGAAATAGCTGTCGTAGCCGAGGATGGAAAGCCAGGGGGCAGCAATACCGCCGTCGTTGGGATTATAGGCATCAAACGAATCTGACGACTCGACATCAGCCACAGTAATGCCTTCTGTGTTGGACACACCGGCAATATAGTTGGTCAGTGAATTGTAAAGTTTCGGCACCACACCAGAGTAGTGGGCGTTGAATGAAGCGGCGCGGTTGTAGGTGAAACCAAGGTTGAGATTCGGCATCACTTTATTGTAAAGATTGAAACTAACCACACCGCCGGCATTATTGAAGGGAAACTTCGTCTGATTTTGGGTGTTTTTGTTGCCCTGGGTTTCAGACGTTGCCGACTGCAGGTCGAGATTCATTGTAAGACCGACCTCACCCCTGCGGTATACTCCTATGCCGGCAGGATTATATGTGATGGCACTGAGGTCGCCACCGAGTGCACCGAAGGCGCCACCCATGCTCATGAACCTTGCCGTACCTTTCAAGTCGGACTGAGAAAACCTATATCCGTCAATAGCACTCTGCGCATTCAAGAGGAACGGAAGAGTGAGGAAAGCTCCTGCCAAATAAAATTTTTTCATAGCGATTGGATTTAAGTTCCCGTCCGGCAAAAGCGGCCAGACGGGAATGTGAATTTATCTTCTTGTGCCGCGGCCGGTGCTCCGGCTGCCGCCACCTCCAGTGGAGCGATGCGAACCGCCTCCGAACGAGCCGCTGCCGAATGAACCGTTGCCCGACGAGCGGTTGGTGTTATAGGTGCTTCGGTTGGTGTTTGTGGAGCGGTTGGTGTTGTAGGTGCTTCGGTTGGTAGTGCTGTTGGTACGGTGCTGGGTTGTGGAGTTGTATGTACCCGAACCCCTCTGATTTCCACTTGTGCGGTTGTTGCCCACTCCGGTGTTACGGTTGGTACCTGTGCCAGTGTTGCCTGTACCTCTATAGCGGTGGCCGTCGTTGCCGATGGTGTAGCCTGAGTTTTTGTTGGTGCTGTTGGTGTGCTGCATACCGTTTGTGGAGTTTCTGTAGTTGCTCGTGCGGTGGTTGCCTCCGATGCTCCAGTTTGAACCGGAAGAGGCATTATTTCCACCGGGACGTCCTACAGAATGATTTCCGCCCGGACGATTGCCACCAGCCCAACCCATGCCGGGTCTTACCGGGCGGTTGCCACCGGGACTCCATGTGGAGTTCGGTCTACCCCATCCGGGTCCCCAACCGGGACCTCCCCAAGCAGGGCCACCCCAGCTCGGACCCCAACCGGGTCCCCAACCCCCTGATGGTCCCCAACCCCATGACCAGGACGGACCCCAGCCCCACGACCACGACGGACCGTAATACCAGGGGTCGTACCAGCCTATATTCCATGCCCAGGGGTTATAGTAGCTTCTATAAAAAGGCCAACCGTAGGAATAACCCGGCAGGAAAACAGGAGTGAAGCCATTGTAGACAATCTCCACGTTGCCGTAAGAGTTGTCAAGCACTTCAGCAAGCAGGTCTTCATTGTCGAGCACAATAGTAGGATTGTAGAATTTCTGTATCTGCTGGGTGTAGACGAAGTCGTCTTCCGAACCGACACCATTACCAATCGTGTCAACCGGGCTTGAGTAGTACTGTCCGCGGAGATTGTAGGCATCCACGTCCATGTCTCCGAAGTTCTCGATATAGTTAGGGTTCTTTTTAGTTGCCCCTACATTTTTATCAGTCTTCGGATTGAAATATATATCATCGACATAATCGTCGGCCAACACATAAGCAGGAGCCATGACTCCTAATGTCAGTGCGATCAAGATGCTTCTTCTCATTCTCATAATTCGTTTGTGTTAGTTTTCTGATTACTTTTTATTATTAAGACAATTAAAGCCACGATTGGTTTAAAAAAAGGCAAGCTGCCAGAAGCAATAGTAAGCAACGAGACTGCAAACCTGAAGTATTTTTAACTATTTTTCACTTTACCGAATGCCGTGGAGTCAGAATTTAAGGTAAAAGTCCTTGCCGAGGGTGCGGTATTCATCGGTAGGCACACCGGGTGAAATCTCAAGAGTGAGATGCCCGATAGCCGGAGCGGACGAGGCGGTTTCTCCACCATGCCTCCACTGTAGGAGCATTCTTTTCCAAGGAGCGTTGGCATGTCCTCGCACGTAGCATTTTCTTTCGAGCTGATAACCGCACACTGCAGCGGTAGCCTCTACATCATCGGCCACTTCCAACGGCACCACCATCGCCAGCCTGCCACCATCGGACAGCAGCCGGCAGGAAAGAGACAGCAACGTATGTGGCGACAAATCCCCCTGATGCCTTGCCACCTCCCGAGGAGTGGAGGCATTGGCGAGGCCGGAGTCAAAATAAGGAGGATTCGACACGATAAGGTCGAACTTCCCCTCGCCGACAGAACGGCTACAGAATTCGGCAGAGAAGGAATCCTGACTAATCATGATTCTTGAGCTCCAAGGTGAAGCAACTATATTCTCAACCGCTTCCTCCACTGAATCCCGGTCGATGTCGATGCCGGTTATTTCGGCTTCTGGGGCTCTCTGTGCCATCATGAGCGCGATTACCCCGCAGCCCGTGCCGACGTCAAGTATCCTCTTTGCATCACGCACATCAGCCCAACAGCCAACCAACACACCGTCGACCCCCACCTTCATCGCACTGCGGTGATGGCTGACGCTGAACTGCTTAAACCGGAACTTGCCGGGTCTATGTCGGTCTTTACCGGGCATTGCTTGATCGTTTCGCATAAATCCGCCGCTTTTGCTTGCATGGGCGGGAGTTGACATTGAATGATATTATCTCGAAAACAGATATTATCTCGAAAACAGCGGAGGCAGGAAGGCATCTTCCATATAGTCGAGCTCATAATCGTCGGGAGTGCCACATACAGTAGCGACATCAAAGCGATATGTGTAGTCATGTTCCAAAGAGCGAAGATATGTGTTGGCACCTCTCACCACATTGCGTATTTTGACGGGAGTTATGGCCTCAGCCGGATCCATATTCCTGTCGGTCCGGGCCTTTACTTCCACAAAGGCTATCATGCCGTCTTTCTGCACTATGAGATCAATCTCGCTTCTTGAAGTCGGCGAACGCCAGTTGGTTTCCCTCACTGTGTATCCTTTCGATATGAGCCACTCCATTACAATGTGTTCGGCTTGACGCCCCCATTCAATGGCCTGTTGCTTGCCGTTGTCTGCCATGAAGAATCAGAAAGCCTTGAACGACATGTCAAGTCCCTTCACGCTATGGGTCAGTGCGCCGACGGAGATGAAGTCCACACCGGTCTCACCATAGGCACGCAGAGCGTCGAAAGTGATACCGCCGGAGGATTCAGTTTCCACCCGGCCGTCGACGAGAGCCACAGCTTCCTTAGTGGCTTCGGGGGTGAAGTTGTCGAACATGATACGGTCGATTCCACCAATCTCGAGAGTGCGACGGATATCGTCGAGCGAGCGGCATTCAACCTCTATTTTCAGGGCGTCCTTACCATTTGCCTTGCAATATTCCTTGGCTCTCTTCACAGCGTTTTCCAGACCTCCTGCAAAATCCTCGTGATTGTCTTTGATAAGAATCATGTCGAAGAGGCCCATGCGATGATTCATTCCTCCACCGATCTTGACAGCTTCCTTTTCGAGAATCCTCATGCCGGGAGTAGTTTTGCGTGTATCGAGCACTTTGGTGTGCAGTCCTTTGAGCTGATCCTGATATTTACGGGTCATGGTGGCCACGCCGCTCATGCGCTGCATCACATTGAGCATGGTGCGCTCCGCCACGAGGAGACTTCTCACAGAACCTTCAGCCGTGAATGCCACATCGCCGGGATTTACTTCAGCTCCATCGCTGATAAATACGTTGATCTTGATCTCAGGATCGACCTTGTGGAGAATCTTTTCTGCAATCTCCACGCCAGCAAGTATTCCTTTTTCCTTGATGAGCAGACGCGAGCGTCCCATTGCTTCGGCAGGGATGGTGGAGAGAGTGGTATGGTCACCGTCGCCTATGTCTTCCGCAAAAGCGAGATCGAGAAGGGCGTCGATTAATTCTTCTTTAGTTTTCATAATTCAAAAATCTTTCTTATTTTTGCATTAAATTCATGAGGTGCGGCTCATACGGCCGCATTCAATGGCAAAGATAATAAAAATTTTTCAATCAGTCAAATTAGAGATGGAAATAACGTTGCTGACAATAGGAAAGACCTCAACCGCATATATACAGACAGGCATCGACGAATACTGCAAGCGGCTGAAACGCTACATACAGTTTTCGATAAAATGCCTGCCTGACGTAAGGAATGCGCGAAGCCTGAGCGAGCAACAGCAGAAGGAAGCTGAAGGCAACCAGATACTTGGCGAAGTCGGACCTTCCGACCGCGTGGTGCTTCTCGACGAACGCGGAGACATGCCTACCTCAAGAGGCTTCGCAGAGTTTATACAGAAAGGGATGCTGAGCGGCAGAAAGCGTCTGGTGTTTGTAGTAGGCGGACCCTACGGATTCTCGCAGGAGGTGTATGCGCGAGCCGACTCAAAGATCTCGTTCTCGCGCATGACATTCAGTCATGAGATGATACGCCTGTTTTTCACGGAGCAGGTCTACCGCGCCATGACAATTCTGAAAGGGGAACCATACCACCACGACTGACAGGTCGGCATGCGACAAGCCTGCATGCGCGGCGTCTGCTTTCGATGTGTCAGTTTGCAATGAGTCAGCTTGCGACGAGTCCGTTTGCGGAGCATCACAACAGTTCAGGATGCTGACGCAAGAATATTTCCACGCCTTCCTTTATGAGGTCGGGGCATTTTCTCACAGGTTCCTTTGTCTTCAGATCCTTACAAAGAAATCTGCCATCGTTGATTTCCTTGAAGCGGTCGAGCAGTGTTCTTGTGCGTTTCATCGCATCAATCTTTTCAATAGGCTCCTCACCCTTCGTGAGCATTCCCTCGGCCACACCCAGAATCGACATTGCTCCGCACATCAGTCCGCTTCCGCCGAAGCCGGTGCCATAAGCAGCCGAAATGCGCGCGGCCTGTTTTTCATCAAGACCGAGATATCCGGAAAGAGCCATAAGCACACATTGCGAACAGCTGTAACCTTTGCCACGTAAAGACACTGCATATTCCTGACTCTTAGCAATTGCCTGATTCATTTCCTTATCTTCATTCATGATTCATTATGATTTTAAATTTGTAAAATATATTGCAAATTTAACATCTTTTTTCCATATTTGCAAATTTAATCATCTAATACATGTTCATTATATGTCAACGATGGCATAAGTTTGGATGAACCTTAGCGTCGGGACGTACGTTTTGAATGATGATATTAAAAACAGACGCAAATGACGCAGACAACAAATAAATCGCCCCACATGCTGTCGGCAGCCGGAATCCTCGTGGCTATCGGCATAGTATTCGGCGACATCGGCACCTCCCCCTTATATGTGATGAAAGCGATAGCGGGTATAAATCCCGACTATGATGCCGACTACATAACAGGAGCGATATCGTGCGTGATATGGACACTGACCATACAGACCACTGTGAAATATGTGATGATAGCGCTCCGCGCCGACAACAAAGGCGAAGGAGGCATTCTGGCATTATATTCGTTGCTGCGCAAGCATTCGAAGAAATGGCTATACATAGTGGCGGCTCTTGGCGCCGCGGCACTGATTGCCGACGGCATGCTGACTCCGGCAATCACAGTATCGTCGGCAGTGGAAGGAATACGCATCATCGCGCCTCATATTCCGGTACTCCCCATAGTGGTGGCCATAATCCTGCTTATCTTCATGCTTCAGCAGATGGGCACCCACAAGATAGGGCGCATTTTCGGACCTGTAATGCTGCTGTGGTTCTTTACGCTCGGCACACTGGGAACACTCTCGCTCATCAAATGCCCGGCAATACTGCATGCCTTCAATCCTTGGTATGCAATAAAACTCCTGATCAGTTCCCCCTCCTGGTTTCTTATCATCGGAGCGGTATTCCTGTGTGTGACGGGAGCGGAGGCATTGTATTCCGACTTAGGGCACTGCGGCCGACGCAACATAACCTACGGATGGATATTTGTCAAGACCATGCTCATACTGAATTATCTCGGGCAGGGAGCGTATCTCATCAGCGGACATCGCGATGTGGCGGTAAATCCGTTTTATGCCATCGTCGACGAAAGATATGTGGGAGCAATGATAGTGTTGTCGACCATAGCCGCCATCATCGCGAGCCAGGCTCTTCTGAGCGGTGCTTTCACGATATTCTCGCAGTCTGTGAGCCTTAACCTTTGGCCATCGCTGAGAATCAAATATCCTACAATCGAACGCGGACAACTTTATATCCCGTCGGTCAACTGGTGCCTGATGGCAGGATGCCTCGCTACCCTCTTTATCTTCAGGGATTCCTCTCACATAGAGGCTGCCTACGGACTATCGATCACCATCGCGATGCTCATGACCACAATACTTCTCGCATTATGGCTTCATCTGAAAGGATTGGGGAAGATATGGTGCATTGCCATAACCGGATTTTTCACAGTGCTCGAACTGCTGTTTTTCGTGGCGAACCTGACTAAATTTGCACATGGCGGCTGGTACAGCCTGTTTGTGGCTCTGGTAGTCGGGGCCATAATGATCATCTGGTATCGTTCGTGTGCGCTGCGTACATCCTATATTGAATATTATCCACTGAAGGAGAAAACACCGATCATACGCGACATGATCGGCGACAGGCAGATACCGCTTTTCGCATCCAACATCATCTACCTCAGCCGCTCGTCGGACCCCGACATGATAGAGTCGAAACTGTTGTATTCAATCATCAACAAACAGCCGAAACGTGCCGACCATTATTGGCTGCTCCATATTGAATATTCCGATGCCCCCGACACACTTGAATATGAAGTGAGGACAATACTCGACCGGCACATTTTTGCTGTCACCTTCCATGTGGGATACAGGGTGAATCCACAGATAAATGTATTTTTGCGTCAGGTGGTAGAAGATCTTGTGGCGGCGGGTAAACTCGACCTCACGAGCAGTTATCCATCGCTAAGGGCACATCACATAGCGGGCGACTTCCGGTTTGTGATACTGCGGAGGATATTTTCAGCCTCGAGCAGCTGCCGCCCGAGTGAACGCTTCCTTTTGAAGATGCACGACAAGTTGCGCTGGCTCTGCATCTCGGAGCGGGACAAATATGGACTTGACACGAGCACCGTCACACTGGAGACCGTGCCGTTGATCCTGACCACCACCCCGTCCCAGCAGATCACACGACGCGAGCCGGAGGCAGACTCCTGAAGAGCGGAATGATGATTTTATTTGAGTCTTAAGAAAGAATTCATTAATTTTGCATTCGCTTAAATTCAATCATCGGAGTTGTAGATACAACTTCATCTGCATCAGGAATCATGATAAAGGCTTATCTTGCAATATTCATCGGAGGAGGATTGGGAAGCGTGATGCGCTATGGCATCCAGATGCTGCTCCACGAAAGAATCGTCGCCTACGACTTTCCCTGGGCCACATTCGGAGTAAACATAGCAGGAAGTTTTCTGATAGGGCTCTTCTATGCCCTTTCCGACCGGATAAACATTTCGGCAGAAGTAAGGCTTTTGCTCACCGCCGGACTATGCGGAGGATTCACCACTTTCTCCACCTTCAGCAACGACTGCATGCTCATGCTCCGTCAGGGCGAATGGGGTATGGCCCTGACCTACGTATCGCTCAGCGTGGTGCTTGGGATATGCGCTTGCTTCGCGGGCGCATCAGCAGACCGTTGACAGCATAGAAATTCAAATGCCGATAAGGTCGAGAATGAAGGGAGTGAGCAGTGCCGTCAGCAGACCATTTATGGTGAGGCCGAGCGATGAGAATGCTCCATAGCGCTCCCCTCTCTCCATAGCCGCGGATGTGCCAACGGCATGAGCCGCCGTGCCTATCGACAGACCTTGCGCAATAGGACTTTTGATGCGGCTCATTTTCACTATCTGAAATCCTGCCATGCCCCCGAAGATGCCGGTGCATACCCTACGGCGGCTGTGAGCGAGGGCAGCCCACCGACAGCTCCGGATATCTCCATAGCTATGGGAGTGGTGACCGCTTTCGGGGCAAGTGACATTATCACTTCGTGGGATGCTCCCAAGAATTTAGCCATCAACACCACCGACACGATACCTGCCACGCACCCGGCCATTTCGGAGATGAGCAGGGGAAGTATCTGTTTGCGGATTGCCGACAACTGTTTATAGAGAGGCAGTCCGAGTGCCACTACAGCCGGTTTCAGCCAGAATTCTATGAATTTGCCACCCTCCTTGTATGTGTCGTATTCTATTCCGGCCGAGCGCAGGAATACAATAAGCACAATCATCGACACGAGTATCGGATTGAGAAGTTTAAGCCCCAGCTTTCGCTGAAGCAGTTGCGCGCCGATGAACGACACAAACGTGATGGCTATAAGGAAAACTTCGTTGTTGAAAAAGTCCATGAAAGTCTAAATTTCGCGCTGCGTGCGCCTCGCTGTGTTTTTACCATATTTACCGGCCACGATATTCCTCACATATCTGTGGGTCCATCCTGTGACTGCAATAATCACTATAGTGCTACCTACCGACGCCCCGATGATGGGCAGCCATTGGTCGGCTATGATACCGAGGCAATTCATCAGACCCACGCCGGCCGGCACGAAGAAGAAGCCAAGGTTGTGGACAAGAAAATCAGCCACCTTCTCTACCTGACACACCTTTACGATGCCGGCTTTGAGCGATGCCGCGAGCAGCAACATGCCGATTATGCTCGACGGAACCGGAATTCCCGTGAGCCACACTACAAGTTCGCCTACCGCAAGGCAAGCAAACAGAATACCAAATTGCAGAATCATGTCAATTTACCTGAATACAGCCCCGCGGCCATGTCGCGACGGGGCTTCAATCTTTTACTGATGCAAAATTACAAAAAAAATACTATACGGCAGCTATATGCAGCTCACAAAATCAAACTACATTTATGTCAAATAACAGTCGCGGCTGTTGCTAACGGAACATGTCGCGGAGTTTTGCGACTCCGGCCTTGCCGAGGATTAGCAGCGCGGAATATTGGAAAGTCTTGGCAAGTCCGAAGAAAACGACCCAGAGAGTTCCTTTTGCCGCCACGCTTATGGGAAGGAGCATCTGCGCAAACGATATGGCATAGCATGCGATGCAGAGGGCTGCCACAAGCAGTCCTGTCTTGAATGACAACGTCGACAACCACTCTTTCAGAGCAGTCGCGGCTTTACTTAAAGTCTCTTTTGTTTTCATCGTAGTTCCTGTAACCCGTCCTGCGGGAGCGGAACTGCAAAGTTAAACAAAAAACTGCAAACGAGTGCATGCTTAATGAAAAAAGAGCGGGGGCTTCCGCTCTTTTTTCATTTTCGATTGAGTATCAATCCTTATTATCGTAGAAGTTTTCTACTTGATGGAAGGGTATTCGATGGCTGAATCAGACTGCATTTCATCGACTGTGACGCCAAACTGAATGCCGTCGAAGAGTACAGACGGATTGTCGATAGCGATTTTATAGACGTAGGAATAACCGGCTTTCCATTCTGTGACGGTGCTGTTGGTGACAGGATACAGGATTCGGCCGCATCCCGTGTCGCCTGCCAGCAGATAGGAAGGCGTCTGGGTGTTGGGGAAGAGTTTTCCGCCGGTGGTTTTGTCGTATATCTCGCAGTCAACGGCTATGTACGTTCCGGTAAACGCTTTGTTGGAGGCATCGTAGGTAAGCTTGCCGAGTTCCTGGGGCAGAATGAAATCAAAGCTTCCGGAAGTGTTGCTTTCGCCAAGGTCGACAGGCTCAGCAGTGAGCGCCACGTTGCCCTGCGTGCCTGAGGCTGCAAAGACAGCTAAATCTGACATGGCCGAGAGGTTATGCCAGTTGCCGGCGACATCGCTTCCGGCAGCAGTGGTCTTTATGGGATATGAGAACGAGCCTTTTGTGTAGACATTACCTATGGTTACGTTTTTAATCTTTACGGTGATGGTGGTGTTGGCACTTGAAAGTAGCACGTTGACTTTCGCGAGTGCATGCCGGAAATTGATGTTGACGGGAGCGCCGCTTTGTATTTCTCCGATATTCACGGCATAGAGGAGGTCGATATTGCCCGGATTGGTGTAGCCGTTGATGTTTGCCGTGCCTGTGCTTTCGCTGTCGATCACGGGCGAGTCGGAGATGTCGGGACTCACGGCATAGAAGTTGACGGGCCGGTCGGGCCAATAGGCGGCAGGCGAATAGGTCCATGAAGTGCCGTCGCGCGTGACAAGCACATTATCCATCAGAAGCTTGCCTTCGGTGTAAGCGGTGACGCAAAATTCCTTTATGTTGGATGTGGTGGTCACGTCGCTTCTGGTGCCACGCGACGCCACTACGTTGAAACTGATTTGCGAAGGATCGTATTTTTCAGGCGACGACACTTCCTCCGAACTGCAGGAAGCGAGTGCTACTGCGGTCAGGATGCCTGCTCGGGCAATATAACGTTTTTTCAAAGTTTTCATAAGATCAAGTTTTAATTGAAGTTGTTTAAACTTCATTAGTAATAAATCGGCTTTCAAAGTAACTTTACTTTCAATTATAATGCTTTAACCAGCGTTAATGTTTATTCATAATCGGCTCCGGGTCAGAAAAAGAGACAACTTTTGGCACCGGTCGGCGTGCGCTTCTCTTTTCAATCATTGATTTCAATCTCAATCGTGTTCCAGTTGTCTACATTCACGTCGAAAGTGCCCGAACCCGGTCCCGATTCCGGCAGGTCGGGACCCTTGATGTTGATCCAGACGTCGAATGGATCTTCAGCCCGGATTATCAGGGAAGTGACATCGAAGTCATATTCCAGTTTTGTCCCGTCGCGCAGCCAGACAAAAAGACTGAGCATATTGTCATGGTCAGTGCCCGACGTGCGGCCGAAAGTCAGGAAATCTCCGCTGATGGTTGAGTCGCCGACCTTGTCGAGAGTGAACGGCACCGTGACGGGATCGGGAGAATGTCGGTTGTCGGATAACCTGACCGAAGACGCAAGTCCGCTCATGGACCCGCACATCATTGCCACGCCATCAAGATTGCCGACATCGGCAATCCTTACATGATAGCGGCTTACAATCTGGCGTGGATATGCGAGCAGACGAAGGACTGAGGATGCGGAAGAAGAGCGTTGGTGCTCCATCGCGCCGTCGGGCAGGGAATAGAACAGCTCACCGGGGGCTATGTCAACTTTCTCTATTGAGTTGCTCCAAAGCATGTCGGGGCATTGGCGCACATCTTCCTTCGCTGTGCCTGACTGCGATTTACGCGAAGATGGCAGTTTTGCTTCTGCGGCAGCCTCGCCCGCTCCATAGAAGAGTTCGCACGTAGGAGTTGTTACGGATATCTCGGAATAGCTGTCGGCATTTTCAAATATTATGCTTGAATAGTCATCGTTGATGGTGACGAAATGATAGTCTTCATTTGGGAGGCGCACCTCTCCCCCGTTTCTGCCGCTGATGTCGAAGCGCCATGGTTTGCCGTTGTCTTCCGGGAAGAATATGCACGCCATACCTTCCGGCGAGGCATCGGGAGCATACATCCAGTCGTTGCTCACGAAGAGATGCACGTAGTATTCTCCCGGGCACTCGCGCAGGTCTTCATATATGCACGACTGCAGTCCCGGCAGCAAAGCCACCGGCAGCAACACAGATCTAATCTTTGATACGACATTCATAGCGGATATCATTAAGCATTGCGAGCCATTTAAAACATGTTTTAAACAACTGTCATAATAACAACGAATGTCGCGCGACTGCGGTTCAAAGGAAAGTTTGCCGAAAAGTTGATGAGATGTTATATAACAATGATAATCATTGCAGCTGGAAGCATTATGACATCGCTGGCGTTGATTATTCACTTGCTCAAAGGTTAACCCTCATCGCTCGGATAGAGAGCCGATATTATTGCGCGGCTCTCTATTTGTATATTCCTAATAATTTATTAATTTTGTGGTATGGAAGAATCTAAATATCTAAAACTCGCCAAAGAATACTCCATAAAGCAATGGGGATTTGATATTGTGCTTCCTGCTGGGGAGGAGGACGGATGGCATTATTTCAGTTGTACTCGCCTGAATCGTCCTCATTATGGTAGCCTTCCATCAGCAATTCGTATAAATAGCAAAGGTGAGGTAGAATCTTTAGAAGGATATATAATGCGGAGCAAAGTCTCACGTATGGCATATAAATTACGGGATATGAAGAATGTGCCTAACTAAATTCACATTCAAAATAGCCTTATCAACACGTATTAGTTCTATATATTCCATATCAGTAATGATAGCTTCAAGTGTTGAAAATCTATTTGCTGCATTTTATACCTGTTCGTCATGTATAACTATACGCCCTCCCTCGTTGATTACATTCACAACATGCCCATCGCAGTTTTTAGAGTTTAAGCCGAGCACATATTCACCAGGTTGTGATAGTTGTTTCCGCAACTTAGTGATTATAATATCATCTGTACCACCTCTTAGAACAGTGGGTTGCAATGGCTTTTTAGTCTTCGGATTGAGCCAAGCTTCTGCGAAATTATCTCCAAGTCGTTTCATTATTTCGCTTGTATCTTTTTCATAGGCACCAGCAAAGCAGTCAATGCCTCGTCTGCGAGCTGAGAATGCGACAACACACGTTTGGCAGTTTGATTCATCTTTAAAGGGATTACTCGCTCCGCTATTTGCATCAAGGAAATTCATTGCCTTGATATTTTTCTTCGGCACACCTAACTGTCGTGCTAATTCTAAGATATTTTCTTTCTGTATTTCTGTTAGCGTAGGAGCACCTATATTTTCCACAATGGACGCAGCTTCTTTTGCTGCCTTGCGTCCGAGCTTCATTGCAGCTCCGTAATGTGGGTTAATCACTATAGTGTTCGTATCGCTTGTTTCCTTAGCGTCTGCTTGCGATAACGCCTCGTTGACGTACTCTTTGTTATCCGCGATAAATAGGGCGTTGTACGGCGTTTTTCGGCGGCTTCAATGCGGTCGGCGTTATCCTTTACCCAAACCTTAAAATCATCCGGCACATCCTTTATCTCGTTGATGCTTTCGGTAGAATCTTCTGAATCGTCAGCCCAAAACTCATCTTCGGTCTTCAGGATGGGGATGCAATAGCATAGGCACTGTGGATGCCAGCCGGTGAATACAAAATCTTTGGGATATTTACCGGCCAACGTGTCGCAGATATCCTCTACATGATGACCATTCCGAGTGGTCTTTATCTTATAGCCTACACGAAATCGAACTACTTTTGTGCGTTTCTGCTCACCGAAGCAAAGGAAGGGAATCTCGACCAGCTGCGGATGCACATCAAGTCGCAGGGTCGGAATCTCCATCTGATTGTCGGTCGGGAACAGGCAATCTGGAATATATGAGTCATATTTGGAAAGTTCGTTCGACATTATTTTGTAGTTTGCTGATTATTTATTAATTTTGCGACGAGAGGTTAACTGAGGTAGGAGAACCACGAATCCCCCCGGCTCCGGCTGTAATTGGGCAGCAACGCTCTCCGTAACGGCTGAGGTGAGTTCTCGATGCCGTTTTTTTATTTCAATTTATGTCGGTGTACATTTCCACTCAAACCTACCACTATTGCCCATTCAATTTTATCTCGTGCTAACTTGGGTGACTTTTCTGAGAACAATTGTATCTGCGATTCAACATAATCTCTTGTCATTGCTTTGGTATCTTGTATCAGTACCACGGCACTTGCCCCTTGTTTAGCTGCTGATTCTAATGCTCGCTTGATTGTGTATTTACCAGTTTCATTAATAGTCTTAGTATCCATTGGATATTTTTCAAAACGTCCATCTTTGACCTTTTGAAACTCAATCTCACTCCTTTCAGAATCAAGATAAACACGATAACCTTTATTGGCAAGAATATTGCATCGCTCTTCGGCTTTATCGCCTATTCCTGGTGCATTATGTTCAGGATGAACAGCCTTGAATCCTCCGCTTTGCGACATATATGAGCGCGACCTATCATATCCGCTTTCCATAAGCTGATTAAATTCACCTTGTCGCTTGGCAAGTGTGCCGTCACGATGAGAATAATTACGTGTTCCTCCGCTCGCTTTCGCCATACACTAACTAATCCTCGTATACCGTTGGGTCGATGATACCTGCATCAAGCAACGCTTCCTTTCGCTCAACACAAGTGCCGCATTTGCCGCAATGTTTCTCGCCTCCCTTATAGCATGAATAAGTTTTGGAGATTATGTGACTGTTTCTGATTAAGGTTTCTTTTTGCATGTCGTTCAGTTGCACTTTCTTCAATGGATTTCTTGTTTAATCCAAATAATTTTTTGTAATTTTGTGTTGGCTGATCGTCCATCGCGACTTTCGGCCTCACTCCGGAATACTGACACATTGTGGAAGTCTTCCGGTTTTATTTTGAAGTCCTTGGAAAGAATATGGTGACGAGTGTAGGGGCCTCAATTTGCGAGGAATTTGAAGGAAATTACATAAGTTTTGCCGGAATGGATAATATTTATTAACTTTGCTGAGTCTTTATTTTTGCAATGTTTAGAAACAGGGTTATTCATGAATATCATTATTAAAGAATATAGGTCGGCTGCCGGGGTACTTGTCGTCGGATCTTATGGCGACAGGATTTGCCTTTGCGATTGGGCTGAGAGTGGCCGACACCAGTCGAATGTAGGAAGAATATGCCGGTATCTCAAGGCTGATGTGGAAACGGGCACTTCCGGCGCGATTGAATCGGCAATAAATCAGCTTGAGGAATACTTTGCGGGTGAACGTGAGTCTTTTGACATTCCTCTGCTGCTATGCGGCACAGACTTCCAGAAAAAAGTGTGGGAAGAATTGCTTAAGATTCCTTATTCATGCGTCATCAGTTACTCGGAACAAGCTCGCCGCATCGGGCGGAGCAACGCAGTGCGCGCGGTGGCGGCGGCCAATGCAGCCAATGCAATATCCATTATCGTAGGTTGCCACAGAGTGACAGGAAGCAACGGACGGCTGACTGGTTATGCGGGAGGCCTCGCTGCGAAACAGTTTCTTCTCGACCTTGAAAAGACGGCAGTTAAAAACCTGCAACCTTGGACCCTTGATGCGGATGAATCTGTGGGATGATTCTTGGTTTTGTTTCCGAG
>JAUNFY010000095.1 GCA_030524805.1 Bacteroidales bacterium
CAATAATAGGAATTCTCAATCCTGCCGTCCGTACCAGGTGGAATAGAGATGATAGTTTTTCGCTATCTTGTAGTTCATATCCTTGGCTTTCTCCGGCTCTACCATCTTCACGAATTTGGCGGGGCATCCGGCCCAGAGTTCATGCGCGCCGATCTTGGTGTTGCTCAGCACTACGGAACCTGCCGCCACAATGGCGCCTTCGCCCACCACGGCATTGTCCATCACCACGGCGCCCATGCCTATCAGCGCATAGTCTTCCACCTTGCAGCCGTGGAGCACTACGTTGTGGCCCACCGACACATGGTCGCCGATTTCAATCACCGACTTCTGATAGAGCGTATGCAGCACGCTTCCGTCCTGGATGTTGACTCCATTGCCTACGCGGATTGAGTTGACGTCGCCGCGGAGCACCGCGCCAAACCAGATGCTGCAGTCGTTGCCTACCACTACATCGCCCACTACCACTGCGTTGGCAGCGAGAAAACAGTTCTCGCCGATTTTCGGGGTAAATCCCCTCACTTCTTGTATTATAGCCATTTTATTCTTACGTTTTTTTCTATTAATTATTCAAAATCCTCAAATCCTCCTCAATTATACAAAGTATTGACCCCTGAACCCAAATTCTCCAAAGTACTAGCCCTTAACCCATAACCCATAACCCACGATTTTCGCCTCAGGCGAAAATCGTGTTATCCTTCAGCCATCCGCGTTCCTCATCGTTGAGCAGCGGCGAGAGCCGGTCGTATACCTCGCGGTGGTAATCCTCGAGCCAGCGCTTTTCGTCGTCGGTGAGCATGTTGAAGTCGATCAGCTTCTTGTCGAAGGGGAAGAGCGTCAGGTTGCGGAAGTGGTAGAACTCGCCGTAGGGAGTGGTTTTCAGATGCTCCACTGCAAGCAGGTTCTCGCACCTTATGCCGTATTCTCCCTCGATGTAGAGTCCCGGCTCGTTGCTCAGCACCATTCCCGGCTCCAGGGCCACCGGTATGTCGTTCATCCTTATCTGCACCGGCCCTTCATGGCAGTTGATGAAGAATCCCACTCCGTGGCCGGTGCCGTGATAGTAGGCTTTCCCTTCGTTCCAGAGAAATTGGCGGGCGAGGATGTCAAGCTGGGCGCCGCGTGTCCCTTTGGGGAATATGGCCCGCGAGAGGGCGATGTGTCCTTTCAGCACGAGGGTGAAGTCATGTTTCTGAGTGCTGTCGGGATTGCCTCCGAGCGCTATGGTGCGCGTGATGTCGGTGGTGCCCTGCTTGTATTGGCCTCCGCTGTCTACCAGCAATATGCCTTTCCCTTTCACCGGCACGTCGGTGGCATCGCTCGGCTCATAATGCACGATGGCTCCATGTTCGTTCCAGCCCACGATGGCGGCGAAACTCTCGTCGACGCAGTCGGGGTCGCTGAGCCTTATCTCGCGCAGTTTGCGGGCAATGCCCATCTCGGTGAGGTTGCCGGCGGGAAATTCCTTCTCTATCCAGCTGAAAAACTTCACGAGGGCCACTCCGTCTTTCTCCATTGCCTTTCCCCAGTTGCGCAGCATGGTGTCGTTCTTGATGCTTTTCAGCCGCGCTATGTCTTCACCTCCCATCACGGTGGCGCACGAAATGTGTTCGTAGATGTTTATGGCCGTCAGGTCGGGGTCGATGAGCAGGCGGGTGTCTTCCGGCAAGCGGCTCACGAAGTCGGTCACCGTGTCGTAGTCGGCCGTCTCGATGCCATACTTCTGCAGGTGTGCGCGTGCATCGGCGCTTATCTTGCAGCCATCGGTGAAAAGCACTTTCTTTCCCGACAGGTCGAGATAGAGATAAGCCACGAATACAGGGCTGAATGTGATGTCGCCCGAGGTGCGCAGGTTGGTGATCCATGCTATGTCGTCGAGTGCCGGGAGCAGCACTGCGTTGGCAGTGGTCTTTGCGGCAGCCTCGAGCACGCGTGCTATTTTGTCGCCGGTGTTTTCGCCGGTGAGCGTCTCGTCGTGCACAAACAGTTCGTTGAGCGGTCGCGAGGGGCGGTCGCTCCATATCTCGTCGAGCAGGTCGAGGTCGGCGCGCAGCCTGATGCCTTTGCTGTCGAGTGCTTCCTTCAGGCTGAGGGTATCTGTCACGCTGTTGGTCATCCCGTCGATAGCCACTGTCTGTTCAGGTTTCAGATGTGAGCATATCCAGCCGGTCATGTCCACTGCGTCGGGGCCGTCGAGCGGCATCATCTCAAATCCCGTGCCATCGAGTTGCTGACGGGCCTGAATGAAAAACCGGTTGTCGGTCCATACGTATGCCTTGTCCTGAGTCACCACAGCTGTGCCGTTGGTGCCGTTTTCCGACTTGAATCCCGTGAGCCACTCGCGGCCACGCCAATGGGCCGGGGCTATCTCGCTCTGGTGGGGGTCGGTGCTGTTGATCACAGCGCAGTCTATGCCGTTGCGGCGCATGGCTTCGCGTAGGGCCGTGAGCCTGAGTTTTTCCTGTTTTTCCATAGATTCCTTATTTAAGTGCAGGAGGGTCGGTTGACTCTCCATGCTCCAAAACGTTTGAAAAGCGGTTTCTGCGTTTGCAGACTGTCCTTTTTCATAATCTCTGCAAATTTAACAAAAACTCCCGACATAAACAAATTCTCCCGCCATGCAAAAAAAATACTAAAAATTGCTGTCACTTTCTTTCTTTTCATTCGTTTGGACTTTTATCGTGAGAGTTTGAAAACGGGAAAAACACGTTGAGGTTGCAATGCCGGATAATGGATTGAGACAGGCTGTATGCAGGTTTGAGTTGATGAATCCGTATCATCCTTCAGTGCGTCATGTATGGGTTGCCGACAGTAAAAACCGGTGTTAAACAATAGTGGTTCAGCCGGAATGGATGGTAAGTTGTGTGGCTGTTTCGATGGCGGTATTGTGCTGAAATTGAGGATGAATGAAAATAATGGAGAAAGTTACTTACATTTGAATTGGTCAAATTGTAGTAAAATTGGTCAAATTGTGCGGGGGGGGTAAAATAATGCAGAAATATTTGCAAAACCAAAAATATTTGACTAATTTTGCATTGTCAAGAGAAGAAGAGTTTGGTTTGAAGCAATTGGCATAGCATTTTTACATTCTCTTGACAAGCAAGTCTAAAAGCTTTTTAAGTAATAGTGATATAATTTGTAAGTTAGTGGTTGAGTAGGTAATGTTGTCGCTTGTGAAAGTAGCTTTCATTACTAAAAAATCACACTGGCGCCGGAATCTGTGAAGACTTCGGCGTCAGCGCTTTTATATACCTTCCCCCTTCTATATACCCTCGTCATGCTTGAGGTAAACGACTTCCTCCCGAGATTCTTGAATACAATCAAGAAAATATTGAGAAAAACTGAAATTCTCGAATAAATCCCGATAGACATAAAAAAGAAGGAGACCCGTGCGGGCCTCCTTTAAACTCAACGATAAACTTTAAGTTGAACTTGCTAAACTCAAGTTGTTTCCAAATTATTTATGATACTTCACGGCTGCTTCCTCCACAGGAAGAGTGTCGAGATAGTTGCCGATGTAGGTGTTGAATCCGGCCACATCTTCTTCGGTAGGCGTGATGCTTGTGCCGGTGTTGCCTTCAAACACTTCCATTTCAAGATAATCGGCAAGGTTGCGGTCGTTGACATTGTTCACCAGATATCCGGCAAGCAGAGCCATGCCCCATGCACCACCCTCGCCGGCAGTCTGCATCACCGAGATGGGGGAGTTGAGGGCGGCAGCCAGTATGCGCTGGCCTACTCCGGGAGTCTTGAACAGTCCGCCGTGGCCGGTGATGCGGTCTACCTTTATCTTCTCGTCGTTGAAGAGGATATCGTTGCCGATCTTGAGGCATGCCACAGCAGCGTGAAGGTTGGCACGCATGAAGTTGGCAAGGTTAAACCTGTTGCCGACGCTTCTCACGAAGAGAGGTCTTCCCTCGCTGAGGCCGGTGATGGGCTCGCCCGAGAAATAGTTGTAGGCTACAAGGCCGCCGCAGTCGGCGTCGCTGGTGAGCGCGTTGTTGTAGAGTTTGCCAAAGATTTCGTTCATGTCTACAGGCACTCCGAGCAGTTCGGTGTATTCCCTGAAGATACCTACCCATGCGTTGAGGTCGGAGGTGCAGTTATTGCAGTGCACCATCGCCACAAGGCTTCCGTCGGGTGTGGTCACGATATCGATCATCTGGTGAGGCTTGCTCAGTTCTTTCTCAAGCACTATCATCGAGAACGACGATGTGCCGGCGCTCACGTTGCCGGTGCGCTGCTTCACAGCGTTGGTGGCCACCATGCCTGTGCCGGCATCGCCTTCTGGCGGACAAAGGGGTGCTCCGCCCTTCAGGTTGCCTGAGATGTCGAGGCGGCGGGCGCCTTCCTCGGTGAGCACGCCTGCGTTTTCACCTGCCACGAGCACTTTCGGAAGTATTTCCTCAAGTTTCCAGCCGTAGCCTTTGTCGGCGATCAGCTCGTCGAATTTGGCTATCATTGTGGAGTCGTAGTTCTTCGTGTCGGGATTCACCGGTATCATGCCGCTGCCGTCGCCGATTCCGATCACTTTCTCGCCGGTGAGCTGCCAGTGGATGTAGCCGGCAAGAGTGGTGAGGAAAGCGATGTCTTTCACGTGTTCCTCGCCGTTGAGTATCGCCTGATAGAGATGCGAGATGCTCCAGCGGAGCGGAATGTTGTAGTTGAAGAGTCGGGAAAGAGTCTCTGCAGCCTCTCCGGTGTTGGTGTTGCGCCAGGTGCGGAAGTCGGCGAGCTGAGAGCCGTTCTTGTCGAAAGGCATGTAGCCGTGCATCATCGCGCTGATACCTATCGATGCGAGATGCTCGATCTCGACGCCATATTTCTTCCTGACGTCGTCGCGGAGGTCGCGGTAGCAATCCTGCAGTCCGAACCATATCGCCTCCTGGCTGTAGGTCCAGAGTCCGTCGACGAGCTGGTTTTCCCACTCATGGCTGCCCTGTGCGATAGGATTGTTGTTCTCATCGATGAGCACAGCCTTGATGCGGGTGGAGCCGAACTCGATGCCAAGTATGGCTTTGCCGCTCTCTATTGTATTCTTGATTTTTTCCATATTTTTTTAATAAAATTCGCTTTGCGAATTTTAAGTTTAAGGTTTAAGGTTTAGGGTTTAATTTATCAGTATAAGCCTTTCGTAAAGCAGACAGAAGTCTTGCGATTTCATGAAATCTTGGTTTTAAAATATCCAATCTTTCAGCCTCTATATAATTAAGATCAACGCATGCTTCAAGTTGGCTATAAGTTTCAAATAAGGATCCGCAGGCTATTTCAATAAAGTGAGATTTTTCTTTATAAGAGATTCTTCCGCATCCTTCTGCGATGTTGGATTTGACAGAGATAACGGCTCTTCTCAACTGCGAACTCAATGAATAAGATTCATGTTTGGGTAAGCAATCGATAATCCGATATACCTCTACCACAAGTTTCCTCGCTTCTTGATAGACAATCAAGTTTTCAAATGAAAATCTCATTGTTCTTTATCTTTATGACCTCAAGAGTCTTAAACTTTAAACTTTAAGTGTTAAACCTTAAACCTTAAACTCTAAGCTTTACTTATTCAGCAGATAGTACACGTCGTTGAGGCGGAGCTCCTTCTTGAAGCCCTGCATGGTGGTGTCTTTGTCGATACGCACCATCTCGATGCCGGCCATCTCGGCGTAGTCTTCCCAATATTCGGGTGTGATGTCGTAGGAGAAGCAGCTGTGGTGTGTGCCGCCTGCCATGATCCATGCTCCTGCGCCGATCTCGAAGTTGGGCTTCGGAATCCAGAGTGCCGATGCCACGGGGAGTTTCGGAAGCGGTTTCGACTTGATGCATTCCACGTCGTTCACGATCAGACGGAAACGGTTGCCGAGGTCGATCACAGTGGCTGTGATGCCGTCGCCCGGTTTGGAGGTGAACACGAGGCGTGCAGTCTGGGCTTTGCGGATGCCGATGCCGAGGAAGTGCACCTCAAGGCGCGGACGCTCTTCAGCTATCAGCGGGCAAACCTCAAGCATGTGGGCCTGCAGGATAGAGCTTTCAGCACCGTTGAAGTTGAGGGTGTAGTCTTCAAGGAAGGAGCATCCTTTGCCCATGCCCTGGCTCATGAACCAGAGAGTGCGGTAGAGGGCAGCCGACTTCCAGTCGCCTTCGGCGCCGAAACCGATGCCTTCAGCCATAAGACGCTGCGATGCGAGGCCCGGAATCTGGTTGAAACCAACGAATTTCGGGTCGTTGATATCCTGTGTGCCGAGGTCGTCGAAGTTGGTTGTGAATGCCTTCGCACCTTTGGCTTTGAGTATGCTGCGGATTGCCAGCTCAGCCTTCGCTGCCTCCCACACTGCGTTGTAGCCTTCGCTGCGTCCGTCTTCCAGACTTGCGTCGTGGGCATAGAGCTTGAAGTATTCAGCCACGAGTGCGCGGGTGTCTTCGTCGCTCACTTTTTTGTAGTGCTCCATGAGTTCGCTCACGGGGCAGTAGTCTACGTGGTAGCCGAGCTGCATTTCAGCGTCAACCTTGTCGCCGTCGGTCACGGCCACATTGTTCATCTGGTCGCCGAATCGGAGCACGAGCATGTCCTGGGCATCGGCCCATGCGGCTGCTACGCGCTGCCATACTGCGATGCGTTCCTGAGTGGCTGCATCTTTCCAGTAGCCGACCACAACCTTGCGGCGCACTTTCATGCGGGCGCAGATATGTCCGAACTCGCGGTCGCCGTGAGCGCTCTGGTTCAGGTTCATGAAGTCCATGTCCATTGTGTCCCAGGGTATCTCGGCATTGTATTGGGTGTGGAAGTGGAGCAGAGGTTTGCGGAGTGCCTGCAGACCGTGGATCCACATCTTTGCCGGTGAGAAAGTGTGCATCCATGTGATGATGCCGGCGCATTTCGGGTCGTTGTTGGCGGCCTTCATCACTTCTTCCACTTCTTTGGAGGAGTTGGCAGTGCCTTTATATACCACCTTGATGGGCAGACGACCTGAATTGTTGAGTCCGTCTACCATTTCTTTTGAGTGTGCGTCGACAGCGACCACAGCGTCGCCTCCATAGAGCAACTGAGCGCCAGTCACCCACCATATTTCAAAATTTTCGTACATTGTTTTATTTATTTAAATTTTCGGTTTAATTGGATTTGATA
>JAUNFY010000096.1 GCA_030524805.1 Bacteroidales bacterium
ACACATGGGGAGGCGGGGGAAAGCATGGAAGCTGCGGGGATTGAGGGTCGGGGCAAAATTTAATAACTTGAAATCAAATTGCAACATGTATGAAACATTAAAAATGTATCTTTGCAACCGAAACTCTATGGCATAATCTCCCGCAGCGGTGATTTCAGGCACATAGAGGCGATTTTAAGCCCGAAGGGGCGATTTTAAAGTAAGACAACTCATGGAAACCTGGTTAATTATTTTTCTTGCTGTTATCGTCGTGGGTGCTCTTACAGTTCTCCTGTATCTGACACTTTTCGACGACGGCGTCAATCCTTTCGCTCCGAGGAAACACCGCCGCGGCCAATATATCAACGATCAGACAGCCGAAATAGTCCGCTCCATCAAGCAGACCGACGACGCGACGAAGGCTTATCAGCTTTTCGTGGCCTATATCTTCACCAACCATCGGCTGTTTCTGTCGTATCTGGCCGACCATATCCGCAACATCAGCAACGCTTACCTCTCCAACAACCACGAACAGCTGAAGGCAGAGATAGATGCTACGAAGGAGATGAAGGTGGAGCTGAAAGATCAGGTGCGCACTCAGGATGAGTGTCTGCACTCGATCGAGACTTCATTCTATATCGAGACGTCAGTGTGGATAAGCATAGCCAACAACACGCGCTTCGACATCAACCGCGTGCTGCGCCGTCTTTCCGACGTGAGCATCCACTACGATTCGGCCTACGACATCCCCTTCCCGGAAGATTATGCGGTGTTGCTGACCGATATGATAGGCGACATCTGCAATTTCTCAAACGAGGCGATCACGCTGCTGAGCTCGTCGGACGTGGAGGGTATGCGTCAGCTCCGCAAGCGCATATCGGTGGTGATGGCGGAGTCGTACGACATAATGACGCGCCTCTACGACCTCATTCACGACGGGCGCAACGATCTGGACGAAGAAAAGCTGATGGCGCTGAGGTTTGCCCTCAACGCCATGCAGGAATGCAGTTGCATCATCTATTCCATCCGTCGGCTCGTGCTCTGCAACCTTTGCATCGCGCTCTCCCGTCGCCACTGATGCAGCCTTCATAAATAAACAGCCTATCTACACGGCGCCCCTATTGATGCGGGCGCCGTCAATATATCCACACTTTAATACAGCCATCAATACATCGGGGTGAAGCCGTCGGACTTCTCCAGACGGTCGGTGACGTCGCCCACGAGGTCTTGGGTGTGCTCGGTGTTGAGCTTCAGAATCTTTCCATTCGGCGTGAGGTCGCATTTCTTGAGGTCTACGTAGTAGTAGCCGGGATTGGTGACGATGTCGAAGTAGTAGAGCTTGTCGCGGAGGTTGGAATAGCTTCTCCACTGGGTGCTGCTGAGATTGGGCTCGCCTACGATGTTGTAGGTGTATGGCACGCTCGAATTGACGAGGATGGAGCGCGTGATGGCCGCTCCGAGGTCGGCTTCCACCACGGGGTTGACATGATGGGCGAAATAGTTTGCCCTCACGCAGCGGTCGGCGCTGGTGACGGTGCCCGGTAAGAAATGCTGCCCCCCGATCTTGTCCCAGTAGGCGAGGATGGCGCTCATCGATTCCCATTGCGGGTCGTTGGTCATGGCGCGGAAATCGCCGGGGTCGGAAATTTTCAGATTGCCCTTGTCGAATTCAAAGATGATCGACTTGCCCGAGGCGTCGGTGACGCCCCAGTGGAGCGTGGAGACGGTGCCTCCGTCGAAAGTGGCGCCCTCAATCTTGAAAGGAGTCTCGGTGAGCAACGTCTCGACTTCATCGGTAGTGGCGCACGTGTCGAGTATCCAGCCCACAATCATTGCAAGCGAGATGGGGGGATTCTGCTCCCTTTCCTCGTTGCTGTAGATGGTGCCCTTGCAGAAGAGGCCGTTGACCGACAGCCCTTTCTCGTTCATGCCTTCGGTGATGCCGCCGTCGTAGCCTACGGCATAGACCGCTCCATATTTCGACACCCAGTTGATGCCTTTCACCGAAGAGGAGCCCTGCTTCTCGATTCCGGCCGGATATACGTACAGGTTGGTGGGGATGGGGGTTTTCCAGTCGAGCGAACGCCCTATTATGTAGAGGCTGTCGGCCCCTTCGTAGATCACTCTCGTGCAGGCATCGCCCTGAGCCGGGGCTGCAGCAGCCGCAATCATGGCGGAGCCTAATCCCATAAGTCGGTAAAGTGTTTTCATAATATTCAAGTTTTAGTGGTTTCAATGCGCGTGGTCGGGAATCTTTTTCCGAACCACTACATACTTAAACGCTTAGCACCCTGAAATGGTTGGCAAGCCTCCTCTTCAAGGCGGCGGGTGAAGGGGCGGCAGAGCCAAAGGTCTGCCTGAATGACGTAAAACGAAGCCTCCGGAGCAAAACAATTGAAGAATACACTTGTTTTTTGGATTTTTTTTATTAATTTTGCAATGAAGTTCAAAAGGCTTCATTGCAAAAGGCTGATGAAGTTGTAACGACTTCGATGCAAAAGGCTAATGTTAACATTTCTGATATGGATATCTACAGAATACTGATCGTCGACGACGAACCCGACCTCTGCGAGGGACTTAAACTGAACCTCGAAATAGAAGGTTATGAGGCAGAAACCGCATATTCGGCTGAGGAAGCCCTTGAAATGGACCTCCCGTCGTTCGACCTCATCCTGCTCGACGTGATGATGGGCAAAATGTCAGGTTTCGAGATGGCCAGGGTGTTGAAACGCAACCCGGTCACTGCCGATATCCCCATTATCTTCTGTACGGCTAAGAGCGAGGACGACGACATGATAGCCGGCCTCAACCTGGGCGCCGACGACTACGTCACCAAGCCATATAATGTACGCAACATACTTGCCCGCATCAAATCGGTGCTTCGCCGCAACAAGCAGGCCGGCTCCCATCAGGCTTCGCAGCCTGCGGCAAGGGAGGAGGCCTCGGCGCGCCGCGTGCTCGTGGAGGAAGGCCTTGTGGTTGACCTCGATCAGATAGTGTGCACCATCGACTCGATGCCGGTGCGCATGCCGCGCAAGGAATTCGAACTTCTCTCGCTCTTCATGAGCAACCCCGGCAAGATTTTCTCGCGCGAGGACATATTGCAGAAAATATGGTCGGATGAAGTAGTGGTGGTCAACAGGGTTGTAGACGTGAACGTGACGCGCCTGAGAGCCAAGATCGGCAAATACGGCAAGCTTATCGTCACCCGCTCGGGCTACGGCTACGGCTTCAAGGTCTGACCGCGCTCCGCGCCTCATCTGTCTCCTCCGCCGAAGCTGCATTTAAACCGAAGCTTCGCCTAAACCGGAAGCCCCGCTTAAACCATAAGTTGAATATTTTAAATCTTATCTCTCACCGTGCGTTTTGCCGTTAGCTATGTCACCAGGGTCTTTATGGTGATGGCCTCAATCCTGACTCTCTGCCTCGGGGCGGTGTTCGCCCTGATGTATTCGCGCGAACAACAGTTCCGGCAGGAAATGCTCAACGCACAGCTTACCCTTCTCAACCATCAGCTGCTCGACCACTATGATGGCGGCGTGCTCAACGTGCAGATATGGGAGCGGAGCCTCGAGCTTCCGCTGCAGCGCCTCCGCTTCTCGATCTTCGACTCGGAAGGCAACGTGCTCTACGACAACGCCGGCTATGAAGACGACCTGGGCAAGGACGTGCTGTCGTTTCCATCGGTGGCGATGGCCAACAAGTCGCCCGATCATCTGGGTTACAACGCGAGGGAGGTGATAGACCGCAATGACGGCGACCCGGATTATTACTATTACGCATGCCTGAAAGACGGCGACCTCTTCGCCCGCACGGGCGCCCTGGGCTATGAGCTCGAATTCTACGACATGCTGAAAATTGACCGGAAGCTGATATGGTATGCCGTGCTTATCTACATAGCCGTGATGCTCGTGACTTTCCTCTCGATCAAGAAAGTGGGACGCACCATCCAGCGCCTGTCGATCTTCGCCCAGAAGGCGGAAAACGGTGAGGAAATCTTTGATGTGGAGGCTTTCTCCAACGACGAGCTCGGCAAGATAGCCCGCAACATAGTGCTCCTCTATGTGCGCCTGCAGCGTATCATGGCCGAACGCGACCGGCAGGCTAAGATAGCGCTGCGCGAGGAGCAGGACAAGGCGATGATGAAGAAAAACCTCACCAACAACATCAACCATGAGCTGAAGACCCCCATCTCGGCCATCTCGCTCGAACTCGACACGCTGATGACCAACAAAGACCGGCTCACCGAGGCGCAGCGCGACATGCTGATAGCGCGGTGCAAGGCCAATACCGACAGGATGCTCAAGATGGTGCAGGACATACTGACGCTCAACCGCCTCGACGACGGCGGCGACGCCATACAGACCGAGCTGCTGTCGCTGCGCGACATAGTGGACGAGGTGGTAGACAACCTTATCATCAAGGCTCATGATGCCGGCATCAAATTCGACGTGAGGCTTCCGGAGACGATGATGATGGTGGGCAACGCACCGTTCCTTGAGTCGATATTCACCAACCTGATAACAAACTCGATAGCCTATTCCGGCGCCGACACGATATCGATATTTCTTCAGGAGGAGGATGAGAAAAGCTACCGCATCATAATATGCGACAACGGCTGCGGCATCCCACAGGAGCATTTCGACCATATCTTCGACCGCTTCTACCGCCTCGAGCAGGGACGCAGCCGCAAGAAAGGGGGCACGGGAATCGGCCTTGCCATCGTGAAGAGCGTGGCGGAATTCCACAAGGGCGACATCTCGATCCGCAACCTGCCTTCGGGAGGGCTCGAGTTTACCCTGGTGCTCGGCAAGCAGCTGCCCACCGAAAATGGCGATGCCTTCGAATAACTGAGGCAATGCTTTCAAATAACTGAAAAATAGATGACTTCAATGAATTCTGATATAGATATATCTGTAGTGATTCCCCTCTACAACGAGGCGGAATCCCTCCCCGAGCTCCACGCATGGATCAAGCGGGTGATGAAGGAAAACGGTTTCTCGCACGAGATAATTTTTGTAAACGACGGATCTACCGACGACTCGCTCGCCGTGATCCGACGTCTGGCTAAGGAAGACGACCACGTGCACTGCATCAGTTTCTCGCGAAACTATGGCAAGTCGCCTGCGCTCAACGAGGGCTTCCGCAAGGCGAAGGGCAATGTGGTGATCACGATGGATGCCGACCTGCAGGACAGTCCCGACGAGATACCGGAACTGCACCGCATGATCATGACCGACGGGTTCGACCTCGTGTCGGGCTGGAAGAAGAAGCGCTACGACCCGCTGAGCAAGACCATCCCCACGAAGCTCTTCAATGCCACTGCCCGGAAGGTGAGCGGCATAAAGAATCTTCACGATTTCAACTGCGGCCTGAAGGCTTACCGCAAGGAAGTGGTGAAGCACATCGAGGTCTACGGCGACATGCACCGCTACATCCCGTATCTGGCGAAGAATGCCGGCTACAAGAAGATTGGGGAGAAGGTGGTGCATCATCAGGCGCGTAAATATGGCTCCACGAAGTTCGGGCTCGACCGGTTTGTGAACGGCTATCTCGACCTTGCGACCCTCTGGTTTCAGTCGCGTTTCGGTATCAAGCCCATGCACCTCTTCGGCCTGCTGGGCTCGCTGATGTTCATCATCGGCTTTCTGGCAGTGCTCACGGTGCTCGTGCTGAAGATAGTGAGCCTCTGCAGCAGCGGCTTCCATTTCTATGTCACCAATTCCGTGTATTTCTATCTCTCGCTCGCCTGCATGGTGATGGGCCTGCAGTTTTTCCTCACCGGCTTCATCGGGGAGCTGATCACACGCAATTCGCCCGAGCGCAACAATTATCTGATAGGCGAGGAATGGTGATGAGGAGTTTCCTGTGCAGTCTGTTAGCCGTCTTTTGTTCGCTTCTTGCCTCCGCGCAGAGCAACAAGGGCACCATCACGCCCGTAGACAGCGACGACGAGGCCCCGCAGAAGCCGGTGCTCCACTACTACGACAAGCATGGCGAGCGGCTCGAGACGCCGGTGTATTATCTGGCGGAACTCGACACGGTGACCTCCACCCGTCCGTCGTCGCCATATCCTCTCATCAACGGCTTCACCGTGGGCGTCAACTTCGGCGATGCCGTGATGTCGCTTATCGGGCAGAAGCATCACAGCTACGACGTGAGCTTCATGATGTCATTTCACAACTGGTTTTTCCCGGTGATTGAAGCGGGAATAGGGTGGGGCGACCATTCGGAAAACGACGGCAAACTCCTTATCGACGCCAAACCTTCATTCTACGGCAAGATAGGCCTCAACTATAACTTTCTCTACAAGTCAAACCCCGCCTATATGGCTTATCTCGGCCTGCGGTTCGGCTTCTCGAGTCATCGCTGGGACCAGACCGAGACCAGGACGCAGGGCGAGGAGGGAAGCGAGACTTTGGTGACGGAATTCAGCCGTCTTTCATGCGTAAGCACCTACGGCGAGGTGCTTGCGGGGCTGAAGGTGAAGATTGTGGGGCCTTTCTCGTTGGGATGGAACGTGCGCTACAGGCTCGGGCTTCACAACAGCAAAAAAGCCGACCCGTGGTTTGTGCCGGGATACGGCACGGGGCCTCTCGGCGTCAATATCTGCGCCTATCTCACATTTGGCGAGCGCCCGCGACGCGATCTTCCGAAAGTGCCAGTAGACGAGGATCTTCCGGTGGCGGAACCTGACGATGACCGCTCGCTGCCGGCCGGAAGCACTCCTGAACCGGCGCAGGCTGCTGCAGCGGGGACTTCGGCTGATGTGCCTTCCGGTGCTGCTGCGGAAGAAGCGGTGGAAGAGGAGGCTGCTGAAGAGGCTCTTGAGGCGCCTGCTGAATAGCTTTTCCGGGCGCCGGAGGATGGGTTTTCGGAGGTGTCGGCGCATACGCAACTGAAATAAATGTCAAAAAAATTTTGACATATTAATTTTTTTGACTAACTTTGCACTCGCTATCAGAAACAACCCCTTTGGAAAGATGCCGGAGTGGTCGATCGGGACGGTCTCGAAAACCGTTGTACTCTTACGGGTACCCAGGGTTCGAATCCCTGTCTTTCCGCGAATGTACCCACGTACATCACCAG
>JAUNFY010000097.1 GCA_030524805.1 Bacteroidales bacterium
TTTTTCAAATCGGCACCCTGCATATTTGTCAAATATGCGCGGCGAAAATTTTAGTAGGTTGGATTATTTTATTAATTTTGCAGCCGAAAAAGGTTTGCCGGGTCGCCCTGAAGCGGCGCAAGGCAATGGGAAAGCGGCAAAGGCCGCTCTTCTGAAGGGAACGGGGTGTGAATCCCCGACAGTCCCGCTGCGGTATTTTCTCATGAGCCCCGAGGCTCGTTGACGGATGCGGAAAGCCACTGATGAATGCCTGATTCATCGGGAAGGCGCATCCGGCAAGTCGGATTGCAGTTTTGCGGTCAGCATGAGGATAAGTCCGAAGACCTGCCTTTCGGAGCAGCCGAAGCATGCTTCGTAAATCTTTCGAGGAAAAGTGATGAAGATAAAGAGCAAAGCCATAGCATGTATCATGTCGTTGCCGGTGTGCCAGTGCATATCGGCCCAGTCTGTATCCGCTGTGGCCGACTCCCTCGGCCGGCAGCTCGACGACCTCGAGGTAGTGGCCTCGCCGCTGCAGCAGAAGGTGGCGTCGACAGCACCCGTCTATGGCATCGACGGCTCGCAGATGAAGCGCCGCGGCGTCACCGACCTCACCGACGCTATCCATCGCCTCCCCGGAGTCAACATCCGCGACTATGGCGGTGCCGGGGGCATGAAGACGGTGTCGGTGAGAGGATTCGGCACCGAACACACCGGAGTGGTCTACGACGGGATTGTGTTGAGCGACTGCCAGACCGGAAGCATCGACCTCTCCCGCTATTCGCTCGACAACATGCGCTCCATGTCCCTTATAGTGGGCGACAACGCCGACATCTTCATCACCGCAAAAGCCGCCGCCTCTGCCGCCTCGCTCCATCTCAACACCCTTTCGGTGCCCGACGCCGACGACACGGCGTGGAAGCTCAAGGCTCAGGTCAAGACCGGGTCGTGGGGACTCGTCAATCCTTATTTATTGGTGGGGAAGACCTTCTCGGAGCGGTTCTCGTTTTCCGTCATCGGCGATTTCAACCATGCCAAGAACGATTACCCCTTCACCGTGCGCAACGGCATCCTCACCTCGCACGAGCGGCGCGAAAACTCGCTGATGAATTCCGGCCACGGCGAGCTGAACCTCAAATATCGTTTCTCACTCTCAAGCTCACTGCTTGCAAAGATATATTACTACGACAACGACCGGCAGTTGCCCGGCCCGGTGGTGCTCTACACGTCCGACAGCCACGAGACGCTCCACGACCGCAATTTCTTCTCGCAGCTGACATGGGAGACGACGCTGCCCCACAATCTGCAGCTCCGCGCTCTTGCCAAATTCAACTGGGACTCATCGAAATATCACGACATCGGAGCAAGCTATCCGGGCGGCGCCACGCAGGAAAACTACTGGCAGCGCGAAGCATACGCCTCCGGCTCGCTGCTCTGGCAGCCTTGGAGTGGATGGGCTTTCGACTACTCGGCCGACTACGCCTACAATTCGCTCAACAGCAATCAGATCGACAATCCGCGCCCTTGGCGCCATTCGCTGCTCCAGACTCTCGCCGCAAGGTGGAAGACAAGCCACGTGATGGCGATGGCGCGGTTGCTGCTCTCGGTCTACGATAACGAGGTGCATGAAGGGGAAAGCGCGCGCGATGCCTCGAGGCTATCCCCCTCGCTGAGCGTGTCGGTGCAGCCCTGGAGCGGTAAACTCTTTTTCCTGCGTGCATCCTACAAGAACATCTTCCGGATGCCGACCTTCAACGACACCTACTATTTCCGCCTCGGAAGCACGCAGCTGAAACCGGAAACGACCGACCAGGTAAACATCGGCCTCACATGGCAGGCTCCCTCGCTGAAATGGTTGCCGGCAGCCACAGTCACTCTCGATGCCTACGTCAATCATATAAAAGACAAGATAATAGCCATCCCGCGCACCATGTATGTCTGGACCATGACCAATCTCGACAAGGCGAGGGCTTTCGGCGTGGACGCCACGCTGGATTTCATCTTCCGACCCGCACGGCGACACGACATATTGCTCAATGCCTCCTACAGTTTCCAGCGCGTGCAGCCGCGCACGAGTCCGCAGAATCCCGACTACAACAAGCAGGTGGCCTACACGCCGGTGCATTCCGGTTCGTTCTCGCTCGGATATGAGAATCCCTGGGTCAACATCTCGCTGCATGCCGTAGGCGTGAGCGAGCGCTTTGGCATCAACTCCAATCCCCCTTCGTCGAGGATTGCCGGATACATGGATTTCGGCCTCACGCTCTGGCGCAACGTCAGCATCGGTAGCCACACCCTCGAACTGCGAGGCGACATACTGAATCTCCTTGACAAGCAATATCAGGTAGTGGCGCGCTATCCGATGCCCGGCCGCTCGTGGCGCCTGACCGTAGGGTTTGAGCTATAACCAACCCATAAACCCATAAACAAAAAAACATATAAACATATAACCCTCAAGTTGAGCAAAGCGAAACTTGAATAAAAAGAAACGTAATGAGAAAAGAAATGCTTATGTGTGCGCTTGGCGCCCTCTGCATGGCAGGGCTGACAAGCTGCGAAAACGACGATCCGGAAGTGAAGCCGGAAGTGGTGGAGACCCTTCAGGGACTCTACGTGATCAACAATGGCAACCAGGGTGGCAACATCCCCGGCTCGATTACTTCTTACGACTATGCCGCCGGTAAGGCCACACAAGACGTGTTCTACACCGCAAACGGCTATTCCATCGGCGACATGCCCCAGTCGGCTATGGTCTACGGCAGCAAGATCTATATCACCGCATCCAAATCCAACATCCTCTGGATCTGCGACGCCGCCACCCTCAAGGTGCAGGGCAACGTGAGGTTTGAAGGTGAATATTCCGAACCTCGCTACACCACAAGCCATGATGGCAAGGTCTACGTGTCGCTCTATTCCGGACATGTGGCTCAGATCGACACTCTCTCCCTCAAGCAGGACAAGGTGATAAAGGTGGGTCCCAACCCCGAGCAGATGGCAGTGGCCGGCGGCAAACTCTATGTTGCCAACAGCGACGGCATGAACTGGAAAGGTGGCTACACCGACGGATATGTATCGGTAGTGGACCTCTCCACAATGTCGGAATCACGCCTCGACATAGCGCTCAACCCGGTTGAGGTGCGCAGCAACGGCTCCGACGTGGTGGTGCTCTGCAAGGGTGACTACGGCGCGATACCCTCGAAAGCCTACAAGGTGACTGCCGACGGCGGCAAGGAGATTTGCGAAGCCACCATCATCTCGATGCGCGGCAATGAGCTCTACACCATCAACTATCCCTACAGCAGCGACCCGGCCAAGCAGATCAAGGACTATGAGGTGTATTCAGTGACCACAGGCGAGAAACTCCGCGACATGGTGAAGGAGGAAGTGGACTATCCCTCAGGTCTCGACGTGGATCCGGCCACAGGCAACATCGTGATTCTCTCCAACACTCTCGATGCTTCGGGATATGCACAGTATAAGGAACCCTGCTATGCCCGTATCTACGACAATCAGGGCAACCCCCTCGCCCGCTTCGAGACCGGTGTGGGCAGCACATGGGTGGCTTTCCTGCATGACTACACAGTGAAATAATGCGCAAGTATTTATTTTTGATATTCTGGTTGACTGCGATGCTGGTCGCCTTCGCCTCATGTGGCGGAGGCGGCACGGCTCGTGGTGAAGCGGAAGGGGAGGGGACGCGCGTGGAGATGCGTCATGCCTCCTATCTCGACATCACGCGCTGCGACGGCTTCACGAAGGTGGAGATTCAGAACCCCTGGGACACCACCCGCCTTCTGCACACCTATATCCTCGTGCCCCGCGATGCGGAGGTACCCGCGCAGCTGCCCGAGGGCACGCTCGTGCGCACGCCGCTCACCGACGCCCTGGTTTTTTCAGCCGTCCACGTCGGGCTTCTGAAGTCGCTCGGCGCTTTCGATGCAGTAGGAGGAGTGTGCGACGCGCAGTATATGCACGACCCTCAGATTCAGGAGCGTATCAGATCGGGACGCATCATCGACTGCGGCAACGGCATGACGCCCGACATCGAGCGCATCATGCAGGAGAGGCCGCAGGCAATACTGCTCTCTCCCTTCCAGAACAGCAACAACAACTACGGCAAGGTGTCGCAGCTTGGCATCCCCATCATCGAATGTGCCGACTACATGGAGTCGTCGCCCCTCGGACGAGCCGAATGGATGAGGCTCTACGGTCTGCTTTTCGGCAAGGGCGATGAGGCCGACAGCCTCTTCGATGCCACCGAGAGCAGATACATGGCGCTGAAGGCGCTCACCGACACCGTGGCCCGACGCCCGAAGGTGATAATCGACCAGAGGTATGGGCAGGTGTGGAACGTGCCGGCTGCCAATTCCACAATGGGTATTTTCATAGCCGACGCCGGAGGAAGCAATCCCTTCTCGGCGCTGGGCAATGGCGGCAGCGTGCCTCTCGCTCCCGAGAAGGTGCTTGCCGACGCGCACGACGCCGACATCTGGTTTGTGCGCTACAATCAGAAGGGGGAGAAGAGCCTGAAGGAACTCGCGGCCGATGCACCCGTCAACTCACGCTTCAAGGCTTTCAAGGAAGGAAACGTCTACGGCTGCAACACCGCCGAAGTGGATTTCTACGGCGAGGTGCCGTTCCACCCCGAGCGACTGCTTGCCGACCTCATCACGCGCATTCATCCCGACCTCGACACAATCATCTCCCCCCAATTCCGTTATTTCAAAAAGATGCCCCGCTAATCCTCCCTCCCAAGGCATCCCCAAAACCCAAAACCCAACCCCAAACTAACCCATAACCCCTAACCCCTAACCCTCAAGTTGAGCCTGCTCAACTTGAATAATTAACCCCTAACCCTCAAGTTGAGCCTGCTCAACTTGAATCGCAACATGAGATTCGCATTAATGACAATATTGCTGGCGGCGCTCTTCCTGCTCAATCTCTTTGTAGGAAGCGTCGATATCCCGGTGGCCGACGTGCTCGCCATATTGGCGGGTGGCGGCGACGCGGGCAGCCCCGCAAATTTCATTGTGCTCGGAAGCAGGGTGCCGCAGGCCGTCACCTCCCTGCTCGCAGGCGCAGGACTCACGTTGTCGGGCCTTATGCTGCAGACGGCCTTCCGCAATCCGCTGGCCGGGCCGTCGGTGCTGGGCATCAACTCCGGCGCCAGCCTCGGCGTGGCTATCGTGGTGCTGTTTTTAGGCAGCAGCGTGTCGGCGGCCGGCTTCTCATGGGGCGGATATGTGGCCGTGCTGATAGGGGCCTTTGCCGGAAGCGCCGCCATCATGGGGTTGCTCCTCCTCTTTTCTGTATGGCTTAAAAACGACCTGATGCTCCTCATCACGGGCATCATGATCGGTTATCTGGCCTCGTCGGTGATAATGCTGCTCAACTATGTCAGCAGCGCCGAGGGGGTGCATGGCTACGTGATGTGGGGAATGGGTAATTTCAGTGGAGTTTCGCTCGATCAGCTGCCGGTGTTTGCCGCGCTGGCCCTGTTCGGCATCCTGCTTACGGTCTTGCTCATCAAGCCGCTCAATCTTCTGCAGCTCGGCGACAACTACGCCCGCAATCTCGGCCTCAGTATCAACGCCGTGAGGAATCTGCTGCTGGTGGCCACAGGGGTGTTGAGTTCGGTAGTGACGGCATTTTGCGGACCGGTATCGTTCATCGGACTTGCGGTGCCCCACATAGCGAAGATGATCTACCGCACGGCCGACCACCGTGTGCTTGTGCCCGGCTGCATCCTGACCGGCGGTGTTGTAGGCCTCCTCTGCAATCTCCTCTGCGTCCTCCCCGGCGACTTCATCCTCCCCCTCAACGGCGTGACCCCCCTCATCGGCGTCCCCGTAATCCTCTACGTAATCCTCCGCCGCCGCTCCCGCCCATAGCCCCCACTGGTACCGCGCCGATCTCCGAGCGGCGCCCCAAAGCCCCCTTAAAAATAAATTCCCACAAAAGAAGGAGATATCTTGTTCTGTGCCCCGGAAGCATTCCGGGGGTGCAGTCCCAGCCTTCAATTTAATGCGAACCCGCCGGGCCCGAGAAAGGGAGCGGCGGGTTATAACTTTTTATGGCGATAAGGGGTGGGGGTGTTGGGCGATGTCTAATTTTGTGTCGTGAATCATAAAAAACAGCGACATGAACTACATCTTCCTTATCAATGAATACTGGCGCCTCAACACTATCGAGCCGTTCCTTTCCACCGATACCAATATCTATTTCTATCTGCTCAACCAATGCAACTTACGCCATTGGGAAAACCCGTTCACTATCACCTCGCATCAGATAGAGGTTGCTTTGAACGTTGCTAAAAAGACCGTGAAGAAGGCTATAGAGCGCCTGCAGAAACGCGGTTTGCTGACCGTCAGAACAAAGCGCTATCGCCCTATGACAGTGGTACTTGCCGATAGCGACGCACAGAATGAGTCGCAATCCGATACCACATCAGGTAGCACATCAGGTCCTGTTTCAGGCACACATCAGTCACACATCACTACCCATATTAATAAACAAAAAACTATAAACAAAAAACAATTAAAAAAACACTCTATCGAGTGTAAAAAAAGCGAAAGCATAGTCAAGAAAAACGACCAGAAGCCGGAACCCGACGCCGAAACGCACCCGAAGCCGTACCATGACCCTGATCCTCATGCCCCAGATCCGGACAAACCGGACCGTGACCCTCACGACCCGGATCACGACAAACCGGACCATGACCCTCAAGATCTGAAGCCGCACAAACGGAAGCCTAAGCCAAAGCCTGATACGTTGCTATCAGTGAAAATAAATCCCTGTCCGAGGCACGAAAAGCCGCGCCCGGAGCCGGAAGAGCCGCAT
>JAUNFY010000098.1 GCA_030524805.1 Bacteroidales bacterium
GTCTGACGAAGTTTACTTCACGGTCAACGTGTCGGTGCTTCCCTGGGTGGTACGTATCAACAACGTTTCATTCTAATTCCCGATAACCGCTCTCCCCGACAGTGAATAGCATTTTCATTATTCATCTCTGTAATCACTAATGAAAGTTTCAAAGCTAATCCTGATTCCCGACGTGGTCAAAGTGGCGGCGCTTGCCGTCGCCACTTTGTCGCTGTCGGCTTGCGACGCGATCTACGATGATCTCCAGCCCTGTCCGCCGACAGGAGCCCAGGTGCGCTTCATCTACGACTACAACATGGAGTTTGCCAACGCCTTCCCGGCACAGGTGGACTGCCTCACCCTCTATGTCTACGACGAGGAGGGACGCCTCGTGGAGTCGCACACCGAGACCACCGAAGTGCTCGCCGATGAAAACTACCGGATGACACTCGACCTCGAAGAGGGACACTATACCCTCATGGCCCACGGCGGCCTTGCCTGCGGGAATGCCTCGTTCGCTCCCGTCGCCGACCACGAGCCGGGCGCCCTGCACACCGACATGTCGGTGGCGATGCTCCCCGAGTGCCTCACCGACCCGAGCCGCTGCAACCTGCATAAGTTCTTCTACGGAGCGCTTGAGATCGACGTGGTGAAGGAAAACATGACCGACGCCACTGTGGAGATGATGCGCAACACCAACGATGTGCAGATAGCGCTCCAGCATCTTCACGGCACCCCGGTGGACGTGAACGACTTCAACTTCGAAATCTACGACGACAACACCCTCTTCCGCCACGACAACGAGATCATTCCCTCTTCTGAGGTGACCTATCGTCCGTGGGCTACGGCCAACCGCACCACAGGCACCGTTGGCGACGCGACCCGCGCCGAAGGCATCACCGAAGTGCAGGTGGCTCTGGCGGAAATGTCGCTCTCGCGCCTTGTCACTTCCAACCATCCCCGCCTCCTCATCACGAAGGCCGAGGACGGATCGCCCGTGGTAGACCTGCCGCTCATCAACTACATGCTGCTCTACAAGAGCGCGAAGCATGCCTCGATGCCCGACCAGGAATATCTCGACCGCGAGAACCAGTGGCAGATACTCTTCTTCCTCGACGAGAACAAAAGCGACCTCTGGGTGAAAAACTATATACAAATCAACGACTGGACAGTACGCATCAATGATGTCGACATGTAAAAATATCATCTCGCTCCTCGCAGCCGCCGCGGTTGCGCTGCTGACGCTTGGCGCCTGCTCCTCATCGGGCGGGGGCTTTGCCGACGATGGCGACAAGGTGAACCTCACCCTGCGCATCATGCCGGTTAGCTCACGCAGCGGCGACGGCAAAGCGCTGAAATCAGACGTGATGCACAATCTGCGGGTGGTGATCCTCAACTCCGCCGGCAACCGGGTGCTCGTCAATCAGCTCCTGCCCCTCGGCGGCGACGCCGTGGAGGCCGCCACACCGATGTATCAGGTCGACGCCGGCACTACGCTGCAGCTCTACCTGCTCGCCAACTGCGACGACTACTTCGGCGAGGATGTGAATTTCGACGACGATGAACTCTACACTTCACACAAGATTGATGAGCTTACCTTCACCTTCACGCCGACCGACGAGGTGGACAGCTATGTGCCGATGACGCGCAAGACCACCCTCACCATCCCGACGCGCGAAAAGATTCCGGAAGACGGACGCTACGCCTATCCGGAAACGCAGTATGTGGTAAGGGCTGTCAACAAGCTGACCGTAAGGTTCTGCAACATGACGGGTGAGGATATCGATATCCAGTCTTACTCCCTCGGCCGGATCAACGACGGCGGCCTCAACTATCTGCTGCCTCACGTCACTCAGGCCGGATGGTTTGAAACACTCAAAGGTCAGGCTACCGGACTGCCGATAACGGAAGATGACTGGATCTACAGATACACGATTCCTGCCGGAGTCACTGATAATGATTACACCTTTACTGATGACATCAAGGTGGCTGCGACTACCGATCCCAATCAGTGGGTGGAGGGTAAATCGTGGCTTTTCGCCGAAAGCATGACTGGCAGGAAAGTGTCGATCATGCAGTTGTTTGATTTCTCAGTTACCACCTCGAAGGGTACTTTCACCACTAAACCGGGATATCTCGACAATCTCTATTCGCTCTTCCGCGACACACACGTGATCATACAGGTAAGTTTCACCTCGTTCGGATGCGAGATTGACGTGCAGCCCTATCAGGAATATGAAGTCGGCGTCGACTTCGGTCTCCTGCGAAACAACCTCGGCGACCTTATGGTGGTTCCGGATGAAAAAGGCAATTTGACCGAGGGGTTCCTCCGTTATCTTGCCGAGTATAAGAAGGATTACGGAGTGGATCTTGTTCCTGTGAAAGACGAAAACGGAGTGGAGTTAAAGCTTGAGGAAGGCGACTATTATGCCATCCATGTGTCGAGCGACGGGGACCTCTACAGCAAGAATACGCAAGTGTGGCTGATGGACTCCGAAGGCTGCCGTGTGCTTTCCAACTTCGGCCAAAAAGACGACACGTCAACCGCCTGCAGCTCGCGTCTGATAGAATATTTCCCCTGGACTTCAACAGAGGGAAGCATCAAATACTATAAGGATGCCGAGCACGACATACGTCTGCAGCATCATGCCGACCATTCCTGCCTCGTCTATGGCAAAGACAACATGCTCTATTTCAAGAAATATGTAGACGGAAAGCCGACATATTATCGCGTGGAGGCTTGGGAAGGAAGCTGGGATCCGAAGAATCTGGTGACTACTCCCGGAAAATTCTACGTGGAGGTGAAGCAGGATGGAAAGATAGTATATCGGGAATATACGAAGGATGGAAAGTGGACGGAGAATATCATCGAATATGAGGAAGACGTGCCTCAGGGGGAGGAAACCGAACCTTGATGAAAACCGGAGGGGAATTAGAATAAAACTACTATAGAATTCAATTATGAACCGCATCATATTTTCTTTGAAATATATATTGGGAGCCTGCATCCTGACGTTGCTCGGCGGTTGCTACGACGACACGTTCGGATATCTCAACGGCGATATGGCCGATGGCGAGGTGACGGTGAGTCTCGACGCCTGTTTCGAGCCTTTCGGCGAGGCCGACCTCACCCGCACCATGAGCGGCGGCACGGAGGGCGACTGCATGAAGGGGCTCGACGACCTCTGCCTGCTGCTCTATGATTCGGAAGGCAAACTCGTGGAGGGTTTCCCGCGCGAGATAACAGGCTACAAGGAGTCGGACGAAGACCGCACGAAGGGCGACGGCGCCTACACCGACCGCCCCATCGCGGAGGCGAAGACGAAGCATGCCGAGTTTACAGCCTCCATACCGGCCGGCAACTACTACATGGTGGCTGTGGCAAACCTCGGTTACACAGACGGCGGAACCACCCACACTACCTATCAGGCTCTCGTTTCGGGAAAATATGCCGGTAAGTATACCACTCTCCACGCTCTGCGCATGATGAAGATTGCGTGGGACTCCGATAAAGTGGAAAACAATAGGGCCATGCTCGGATATTTCGACAGCGAGAAGAGCTCCAACCCGAATGCCGGCAG
Organism: Bacteroidales bacterium; assembly: GCA_030524805.1. Classification (GTDB taxonomy): domain Bacteria; phylum Bacteroidota; class Bacteroidia; order Bacteroidales; family Muribaculaceae; genus Lepagella. Next base: position 3,561 of record JAUNFY010000098.1, read on the forward strand.
TTCGTTTCCTCTCATCCGGATCGCCAACGGCAACACACGCCTGAAGTCATGGCTGCGCCGCTGCGTGTCGAAGATCACTGTCGATTTCGACGGCTCGGCGCTGCGCGACAACGTGTATGTCTTCATCAAGGATGTGAAGGTGAAGAACCTCGTGAAGGAGTGCAACCTCGGTTTCGGCCAGCTCTCCGTGCAGTCGGACAACCCCATTATCTACAACAACGCCGCCTCCAAGGAGGATGAGTTGCTTGATGATAAGCTCAATGAGCAGGTTATCACTTTCGGCGAAGGTGAAGATTTCAACCAGTGGCCTCTCATCACCAACGGTACGCCCTATATCACCGAAGAAGTGCTGCCCGGCCAGACCGCCGACGGCAAAGCGGCTAAACCCCGCCTCAATCTTCACACCGAGACCTCCCCGGCTCTCTTCTTCTTCGAGAACATGCAGGGCGACTCTCCCTATCCGAAAGTTTCGACTGCCGACCCGTCTAACAACGGACGCCCCACAGGTTCCGGTAATCGTGACTATGACTGCGACGGCCTTCCCTGCGGCACCTACATCGAGGTGACAGCCCACTACAGGTCGATGAACTACGACAATGTGGGCGAGGGCGAGATAAAATACCGTTTCATGATTGGCAAGGATGCCGACAGAAACTGCGACGCCGAGCGCAACAGCCACTTCAAGCTGACTCTCAAGCTGCGCGGCAATGCCAACAACTATGAGTGGCATGTCGACTACAAGGACTCGGAAGGTTTCGATGCCCCCAACCCCTGGTATGTGTCGTACCTTTACAACCACTCCTCGCAGCTCCCCTTCAAATACACACCGCCGAAAGGCTACAAAGTAGTGAAGATGGAAGCGACGATTATTGATAATCCGTGGTATCCGACACCTAATGAAGACGGCTCAATTCCTTATCCTCATGGTGATGATCCGACTCCTTATAATACAAAAGAAAACCGTGCTTTGGGCAATGGCTTCTTGGCTTTGCATTCACCGATGAGTGAAAAAAATGGTGAGGCCGACGGTAAGATTGTGACTGAGGAGGATAATGGATTAACCAAATGGCCCGGTTATGACAATACGAATACAACCAATTTTAAATTCAACGATCCTTTCTTTTTCGGGGAATCTAAGGCTACAACTATAAATAAATCGACAAGGGAATATTTCTTTGACGGAACTGCTGACGATACCAATAAAGGAATCGAATCATATTCGTATAAGAAAGAATACGATCAATTCCTTGATGTGGATAAATACACTTTCTCAATACCTCTCTTCACAAGGGAAAAAGTGCTTATCAAGAAATCCGGTTTCTCCGGCAATAACCCTTTCGAGCCTTTCACCCGCACCGCGAAACTTGAATTGAAGGCTACAATACAGCCAATAGGAGGAGGCGAAACTCTGGAAAAGAGGGATACAATCGACGTGGTTCAGGTCAAGCGTCTTGTCAATCCTAAAGGGGTGTATCGTAGCAAAGGTAAGAATCAGGATTTCCATGTAATCTTGATGGAGCGTGATAATATCAGTGACAAAACCTTCCACGAGACAATTTCCGACGGCCCGTGGCGTGCCGAGATTATCGGCGACCAGGGTTTCATCACTCTCGATGGAAAGCAGACCGTAACCGGTGCTACCCGTACAGCCATCGATTTCAATATCAAGTTTAATAAAACCAACAGCAAGAATTCACCCAATAAATACGCCATCGTCCGCGTATTATACAACAACTATACCTGCACGCATCTGATTTTCGTGCGTCAGGGATATGATGAGGAGGAGTTGTCGCCTTCAGCGATAAACAAATTTGGAACTGTAGCAAATCCTGCAAAATGGTCACCTTTCAATATGATTGCTGACGGAGTTCCTGCCACTGATCCTCGCGATGAAGGCTCATTGTTCAAGTACGGCAATCTTACCCAGCCTATTGATGCAATCAACAATGTATACAATGGCGATAGTAATGGCGACGGCGATGTGCTGCTGCAGTCGTATGAAGGCTTTGTGGAGCAAGGACCGTTCAAGATTGCAGGAACCAAAGAAGTGCTTGATGATGGCTCTGAACAATGGACTACTCTTTCTTGGGAAAATATAACTCATAATTCAACCGGTTTTGGCGATGATTCTGATGTGGCCGGAGTCCATGATTTCGAGCAGTTGTATCTAACTCCTTACATTCAGTTCGGATATGGTGTGCTTTATGCTGATGGCGCTACCGAAACAAAAACGGATGTGCTCGAGGTTTTCGGCTACAACCGGTATGCCCCAAATACAGCGGTAAGGGGTATGCGCGGAATATTCGCTTACTTTTATAATGCGAATGAACCGAAGCAGGCGAAGACCGGCCGCAATATATTTTTCCCGATCGGACGGTCGGCATACGGCCATCGTAAAAATGGTAGAACGACATGGAATGGTGGAACAAGTGAGTTTGTCTTGAACAAGGGTATCTTAAGATATTGTAGCAGTCGGTATGGCGAAGCTACATCGTTGTTTGCAAAGACTGCACCGTTGTTTTCTTCGCTCTACCGTCGAGAAGGTGCGATATATTGGGCGGCTGCTCCTGTTAAATATGATGATTATCTGACATGGAATGGTGAGAAAGATGAAGAGGGTGCTTCTTCTGTGGCCTACGGCCTTGACCTGAATTTCTTCACTTTCGACGTGAATACAATTTCGGGCACGAATGTAGATGAAGGAGCAGACGCCTGCTTCGTAAGATGTGTGAAGAAAATTGATTGATGATACGTTATCGGGAGGCCGGCAGAGGCCGGTTTCCGCGATACACAACGATATATATATTAGTTGAGTTAAAAATAAGTTGAGTCCGAGGCCCGAAGTGATTCGTGTTGCGGGCGACCATGAAAAACTCTCACGATACTA
>JAUNFY010000099.1 GCA_030524805.1 Bacteroidales bacterium
GGCAACCAGGAAGGCGGCTTCCTCAAGAACAACGGCGGATATCAGTAAAACATCGGCTACCAGTAGCGTCAGCAGTTTGGCAAGCCGGGTCAGAAGGCGGGTCAGAAGTTCACTCCGCGTCCCCGACGCATCGAATACGAAATCGAGGATTTCGATCCGAACGAACCGATCCGCCTCAACAAGTTTATCGCCAACTCCGGCATCTGCTCGCGCCGCGAGGCCGACGAGAAGATCGCTGCCGGACTCGTGTCGGTCAACGATGTGGTGGTAACTGAACTCGGCACAAAGATCAGCCGCAACGACGTGATCAAGATTGAAGACAAGGTTGTGACTCCCGAAAAGAAATGCTACGTGCTTCTCAACAAGCCCAAAGACTGCGTGACCACGAGCGACGACCCCAACGGACGCCTCACCGTGCTCGACGTGGTGAAGGGTGCCTGCCAGGAGCGCATCTACCCCGTAGGACGCCTCGACCGCAACACCACCGGCGTGCTGCTCCTCACCAACGACGGCGAACTCGCATCGAAGCTCACCCATCCCAAATATGTGAAGAAGAAAATCTATCATGTTTGGACCGACAAGGACATCTCCGAGGAAGACATGCAGCGCATAGCCGACGGCATAGAGCTTGAAGACGGCGAGATACACGCCGACGCCATCTCCTACGCCAACGACACCGACAAGAATCAGGCCGGAATCGAGATCCACAGCGGCAAAAACCGCATCGTGCGCCGCATATTCGAGCATCTCGGCTATCGCGTCACCAAGCTCGACCGCGTCTACTTCGCAGGCCTCACCAAGAAAAATCTGCCGCGCGGACGCTGGCGCTATCTCACCCAGGAAGAGGTCAACTTCCTCAGAATGGGCTCATTCGAATAATCTTAGACACTTATGCAACAGATAAAGCGAACAACAGTAAAGACCCTCCTCGCCGAGCCCGATAAGTTTATCGGCAAGGAGGTCGACGTCAAAGGTTGGGTACGCACCCGCCGGGGCAACAAGAACGTAGCTTTCATTGCCCTCAACGACGGCACCACCATAAAGAACGTGCAGATCGTGGTCGACTTCTCCAAGATGCCCGAAGAGAGCCTCAAGGATGTCACCACGGGCGCTTCCCTCCACGTGCAGGGCGAGGCTGTGGCCTCGCAGGGCAAAGGCCAATCCATCGAGATCCAGGCTGCTGAGATTGAGGTGTATGGCAAGGCCGACCCCGCAGAATATCCCCTTCAGAAGAAAGGCCACTCGCTCGAGTTCCTGCGCGAGATAGCCCATCTGCGTCCGCGCACCAACACTTTCGGCGCCGTGCTCCGCATCCGCCACGCACTCGCCTTCGCGGTCCACAAATTCTTCAACGACAAGGGTTTCTACTATTTCCACACCCCGCTCATCACAGCATCCGACTGCGAGGGTGCCGGCGCGCAGTTCCAGGTCACTACCTTGCCCCTCGATCAGCTTCCCCTGGGTGAAGACGGCAAACCCGACTACAGCAAGGACTTCTTCGGCAAGATGGCGTCGCTCACAGTGAGCGGTCAGCTCGAAGGGGAGCTCGGAGCCACAGCCCTCGGCTGCATCTACACCTTCGGCCCCACTTTCCGCGCCGAAAACTCCAACACCCCGCGCCACCTCTCCGAATTCTGGATGATTGAGCCGGAAATGGCCTTCTACGAGATTGAGGAAAACATGGACCTCGCCGAGGAGTTTATCAAATATTGCATCTCCTACGCTCTCGAAAACTGCCGCGACGACATCGAATTCCTCGCCGAACATTTCGACAAGGAGCTCGTGGAGCGTCTCAACTTCGTCATCAACAACGACTTCGTGCGCCTGCCCTACACCGAGGGCGTGCGCATCCTCGAAGAGAGCGGCAAGAAGTTCGAATTCCCCGTCTACTGGGGTGTCGACCTCGCTTCCGAGCATGAGAGGTATCTCGTGGAGGAACACTTCAAGAAACCGGTCATCCTCACCGACTATCCGAAGGAAATCAAGGCCTTCTACATGAAACTCAACGACGACGGCAAGACAGTGCGCGCCATGGACGTGCTCTTCCCGAAGATCGGCGAGATCATCGGCGGCAGCCAGCGTGAGGAAGACTACGGCAAGCTTCGTCAGCGCATGGCCGACCAGGGCCTCGAAGGCATGGACTGGTATCTCGACACCCGCAAGTTCGGCTCCGTGCCCCACAGCGGTTTCGGCCTCGGCTTCGAGCGCCTCATCCTCTTCGTCACCGGCATGCAGAACATCCGCGACGTGATTCCTTTCCCCCGTTATCCGAACAACTGCGAATTCTGATATGGATCGGCGGCGGCAACGCCGCCGATTCGTGCGCGAAGCCTGTTTGAGGCAGCGCGCGAACTTCAGTTCGCCGTCCAAGCAATGCAAAGATTACTTTTATCCATAATCGCTCTCATTAGCCTCTTCTGCAGCCTGACCGCTCAGGAGAGGACCGATTCGCTCACCCCCGGCGCCGACGCCGACGGGGGGCCGCTCATCGTCAGCATCGTGACCTGCGACCCCGGTCCCGACGTCTATGAGCTCTGCGGACACGCGGCTCTCCGCATCCGCAACGAGAAGATGGACTCCGTATGGAACTACGGCATCTTCGACTTCTCTTCTCCCAATTTCCTCTACCGCTTCTGCAAGGGGCAGACCGACTACATGGTGTGCGGCTACGAGTTCCAGCGTTTCATGCCCACCTACATGCGGCGCGGCTCGAAAGTGACCGAGCAGGTGCTCGACCTCACCCAGGAGGAGGCACGCCGCCTGCGCGCGATAGTGCAGACCGAGGCATTGCCTCAGAACCGCATCTACCGCTACAACTATGTGCTCGACAACTGCGCCACGCGCCCGTGGAAGAGGGTAGGGGAGGCCACCGACCGCCCCATAGAGATGCCCGACACCTTCCATTTCACCACCTTCCGCAAGGAAATGCGTCATTTCCACCGCAACTATCCGTGGTATCAGTTTGGCATCGACCTCGCCCTCGGCAAGGGCATCGACCAGCCCATAGGCCGCGACCGCGACATCTTCGCGCCGCCGGTGCTCGCCGCCAAACTGGCTGAGACCACCATCGGAGGGCAACCCATCGTGAAGGAAACCAACGTGATATATCCCGGCGAGGGCGACGTCACCCTGCCCCCCACGCCATGGTATCTCACCCCCACGTTCGTGGGACTGCTCATGCTCCTGCTCAGCCTCGGGCTCCTCATCAAGGCATCCCTGGCAGGCAAAGACACCCCCGACGAAGGCCCGCACTCCGCAAGGATCGGATTTTTCACCAAACTGTGGATTTCGGCATACTTTTTGCTATGCGCAATAGGGGGCTGCATCATCACCTTCCTGGTGTTCTGCTCCGAGCATGAGGCCACATCGCCCAACTGGATCATCCTCTGGCTCAACCCTCTGCAGATCATCCCGGCGCTCGGCGTCTGGTGGAAGTCGTGGCGTTGGCCGCTGATAGTCATGTCGGTCTACGACTGGTTTGTCGGCCTTTATATGTTCTCGGTGTTCATCTGCCGCTACATAGTGCCCGTGTCGGTCTATTTCTCGCTCGGCGGACAGATTGCCAACCCCGCGATACTCTTCATGTCGCTCTCCCTCGTGCCTCTCTCGTCGATAATGCTGGCGAAGCTGAAGACTTCCCCGGCGCATAAACCCAAACGCCTGTAACGCTCCGTGGCGCCCGGCGCTCCGGAATAAACGTAACGATATAAAAAAGAAGTGAAAGTGAACAGACTATTGACATCCGTGCTCTGCAGCCTCGTGGGATTCTCCGCGGTGGTGTCGGCCGATCCCTCCCGCCCAAGGCTGGTGGTGGGAATCGTCGTCGACCAGTTGCGCACGGACTATATAGACTTCCTGCGCTCCCGTTTCGGTAAGGAAGGTTTCAACCTTCTCATCGACAACGGCCTCTATCTCAAGAATGTGGATTTCGAGGTCAAGGATCTCGATCTCGCCAGCTCCACGGCTATACTCTACACCGGCAACTTCGCCCCCGCCTCCGGTATTCCGGCGGCCAAGGTCTACGACCCGGCGTCGAAACATCCCCTCCCGGTGCTTCACGACGCGGAGACACTCGGCAATTTCACCAACGAGACCTACAGCCCCAAAGCACTCCGCCTCTCGACCGTGAGCGACGAGCTGGCTATCGACGGCGCGGGCCTCGCCGCTATCTACAGCGTAGCCCCCGACCCGATGCAGGCCATCATCATGGCCGGACACGCCGGCAGCGGGGCTTTCTGGATTGCCGACGAAAACGGCAAATGGGCAGCCTCCACCTACTACCGCGAGATGCCCGCCGACATAAGCCAGCGCAACTACCGCCATTCGCTTGCCGAGCGCCTCGACACCATGGTGTGGACCCCGAGCACACCCCTCGAAAGCTACGACGGGGTGCCCGCGCAGAAGAAATATTTCCCCTTCCGGCACGCTTTCCCGAAGAAATCTGACGACAGGATAACCCGGTTCAAGGAGTCGGCGCTGGTCAACACTGAGGTGACCGACGTGGCCATCGACTACCTGAAAAACCTCCAGCTCGGGCGGCGAGGCGACGTGATCGACATGCTCAACATCGGCTACACCGCCGCCCCCTTCCGCCACACCGATGACGGCGACGTGAGGCTCGAACTGCAGGACACCTATCTGCGCCTCGACAAGCAGCTGCAGCGGCTGCTGAAGGCGGTAGGGGAATACGTAGGGTTTGACAACGCGCTGATTTTCCTCTCGTCGACAGGCTACTACGATGACGCAGTGGCCGACGACGCCAAATACAGGATACCGGCCGGTAACTTCTCGATGCGCCGCGCCGTGTCGCTGCTCAACTCCTATCTGAGCGCCATGCACGGCAACGACCAGTACGTCGACGGAAGTTTCCGCAACCAGATATATCTCGACCACACCACGATCGAACGCCACGGCCTCAAGGTGGCCGATGTGCGCCGCGACGCCCGCGACTTCCTCGTGAGGATGAGCGGAGTGGCCGACGTGAAATCCATCACCGACATAGCCGGCGAGACCACTCCCGAGCTGCGCCGCATCTACAAGTCGCTCGACCCGAAGACCTGCGGCGACCTCCGCCTCGAGTTCGCCCCCGGCTGGACCGTGAACGACGATGTTCGCCTCCCCCTGGTGAAATGGCAGGTGCGCGAGGGCAAACCCTCCACTCCCGCCTTCCTCATGGCACCCGGAGTGCCGCCGCAGACGGTCACCATCCCGGTGAATGCCACCGCAATCGCGCCCACGGTATGCTCCGTGATGCGCATCAGGAGTCCCAACGGTGCATACTCCACTCCTCTCTCTTGGTAGTTACGATAATTTTCATTATCTTTGCACTTTGATAATAATTAATTGAAGCCCCGAAGGCTTCATCAGCGGCAAAGCGGAGGCAACGCCCGACCGCAACGCCGCATTCACAAACCTGAAAAAATAGAAACCAAAAATATGGGATTCTCCAACATACTGAAATCAATCTTCGGCGACCAGAGCGAACGCGCCGTGCGCCCTCTCTGGAATCGCCTGCAGAAGGAAATCTACCCCGTTTCCGAACAGATCCGCGACATCTCCAACGATGAGCTCCGCGGCCGTATCAACGCTATCCGCGACGACATCCGCGGTGAGGCCAAGACCTACAAGGAAAAGATGGCCGAAATTCGCAAGCAGATCGAGACGATGGAATTCGACAAGCGTGAGCCTTACTGGAAAGAAATCGACACCCTCAAGGAAGACATGTACAAGATGTATGCCCGCAAACTCGACGCGGCTCTTCCCGAGGTGTTTGCCGTAATCAAGGAAACGGCCCGCCGCCTCGCCGGCAACGACACCCTCGAGGTGACGGCAAGCGACTTCGACCGCGAGCTCGCCGCACAGGGCAAGGACTTCCTCTCCATCGACGGCGACAAGGCAATCTACCGCAACAAGTGGATCGCCGGCGGCAATGAGATCACCTGGGACATGGTGCACTACGACGTGCAGATGATCGGCGGCATGGTGCTCCACGGCATCCTCCAGGGCGACAAGACCTCCAACAACATCGCCGAGATGGCCACAGGTGAGGGTAAGACACTCGTCGCAACTCTCCCCGTCTTCCTCAACGCCCTCACAGGCGAAGGCGTGCACGTGGTCACTGTCAACGACTATCTCGCAAAGCGTGACTCCGAATGGATGGGCCCGCTCTATGAATTCCATGGCCTCTCAGTGGCTTGCATCGACAAGACAGAGCCCAACTCCGCACAGCGCCGCTCGGCCTACCGCTGCGACATCACTTTCGGCACAAACAATGAATTCGGTTTCGACTATCTGCGCGACAACATGGCCACCCGCACCACCGACCTCGTGCAGCGCGACGACCATTACTATGCAATCGTCGACGAAACCGACTCCGTGCTCATCGACGACGCCCGCACGCCGC
>JAUNFY010000100.1 GCA_030524805.1 Bacteroidales bacterium
GTGCTCGCCACCCCCGGTTTCCTATACCCACTGCCATCAACCCCAGAGGGGTTGCACCAAGCAGCAATCCCCTCAACATTAAACTTAAACCTTAAACCCTAAACCTTAAACGACCTTAAACCTTCAATTTTCGCAAGCGAAAATTGAAGGTTTAAGGTTTATTTTACCGCCGAAATACCTTAATTATAGATTTTTTTATTAACTTTGCATAATCATCCCCCACCGACCGCGCCCGCAGGCCTTCTTCTCGGCCCACACGGCACGCCGAGCCGGGGACGATACGCGGCGATATGCCTGCAACAAGATAAAAAAGAAAACTACAAAAAGTATAAAATGGGAAAAGTTGTAATCATTGGCGCCGGTGGCGTCGGCTCAGTAGTAGCGCACAAATGCGCGCAGCATCCGGAGGTTTTCACTGAAATCGTGATCGCCTCCCGCACCAAATCGAAATGCGACGCCCTCGCCGCACAAATCGGAGCGAAGAATATCACTACCGACTCCGTGGATGCCGACGAGGTAGACCAGATTGTGGAGCTCTTCAACCGCCACAAACCCGACATCTGCATCAACGTCGCCCTCCCCTATCAGGACCTCACCATCATGGAGGCTTGCCTTAAATGCGGCATCAACTATCTCGACACCGCCAACTATGAACCCAAAGAAGAGGCACACTTCGAATACAGCTGGCAGTGGGCCTACCGCAAACGCTTCGAGGAAGCAGGCCTGACAGCCATTCTCGGTTGCGGTTTCGACCCGGGCGTGAGCGCCATCTTCGTGGCTTATGCCGCCAAGCATCACTTCAAGGAGATGCAGTATCTCGACATCGTAGACTGCAACGCCGGCAACCACGGCAAGGCGTTCGCCACCAACTTCAACCCTGAGATCAACATCCGCGAAATCACCCAGAAAGGCAAATACTGGGAAGACGGCAAATGGGTGGAGACCGAAAACCTCGAGATCCACAAGCCCCTCAACTACCCCAACATCGGCGAGCGGGAAAGCTATCTCCTCTACCACGAGGAGCTCGAAAGCCTCGTGCTCAACTTCCCCACCATCAAACGCGCTCGCTTCTGGATGACTTTCGGTCAGGAATACCTCACCCACCTGCGCGTGATCCAGGACATAGGCATGGCCCGCATCGACCCGGTGATGTACAACGGGCAGGAGATCATACCCATCCAGTTCCTCAAGGCTGTGCTTCCCGATCCCGGTTCGCTCGGAGAGAACTACACCGGCGAGACATCCATCGGATGCCGCATCCGTGGCATCGACAAGGAGGGCAAGGAATCCACCTACTACATCTACAACAACTGCTCCCACCAGGAAGCATATAAGGAAACCGGCGCCCAGGCCGTAAGCTACACCACCGGCGTTCCCGCCATGGTGGGCGCCATGATGTTCCTCACAGGCAAATGGGTCAACCCCGGCGTGCACAACGTCGAGGAGTTCGATCCCGATCCCTTCCTCGAGACCCTCGCCAAAAACGGTCTGCCCTGGCATGTGATAGTAGACGGCGACATAGAATTATGAGAAAGACCTTCATACTGGCCATGACGGCGGCTGCGGTGACTACCGCGGCCGCCGTCGGTGCGCATGGCGCTGCGGGCACCGGCCAACGCTACAGCATCACCACACGCCACGGTGTGGTGGAGGTGATACCCTACAGCAACGACATTTTCCGCATCGTCGAATCCAACGCCGACGGCTCACTCCCCCCCGAGGTGATACCCACCGGGAAACCCGCCGAGGCCTTCACCAATTCCTGGACCGACGGCAACCGCTTCGTGGTTGAGTCGCCCACCACGCGAGTGGTCGTGGACCGTAACACCGGAAAGATATCATTCTTCCGTGCCGACGGCGAGCCCCTCATCGCTGAGGCTACCCGTGCCGACCGCGACGGCGACGAACAGACCATCGCCTTCCTCACCCCCGAGGGCGACAACTTCTACGGTGCCGGAGAGAAAGGCCACAGCATGACCCTCAACGGAAGCGACCTCACTCTCTGGAACCGGGCTAACTACGGCTACGGAGAGGGCGACAAGCGTCTGGACCAGGCCAACATCAACATGCCTTACATCGTGAGCGACAACGGTTTTGCGCTCCTGTTCGACGACTACGCCAAGGCAAGGCTCACGATGGGCAGCGACACCATTCGCTACCGCACCATCTCTTCCAAACCCCTCGCCTACTATTTCATCAACGGCGACGGCACCCTCGCAGGCGCCACCGAGAACTTCACCGCCCTCGCAGGCCGACAGCCACTCCCGCCGCTCTGGACCCTGGGCTACATCACTTCAAAATACGGCTACCACAACCAGAAGGAAGCCTACGGTGCCATCGACTCGCTCAAGCGCCGTGGCTATCCGGTAGACGGCATGGTGCTCGACCTCTATTGGTATGGCGTCGAGACCGACATGGGACGCCTCGCCTGGGACGATGCCCAATGGCCCGACCACAGGAAACTGCTCGACGACATGAACGCCATGGGAATACACGTCATTCCCATCCATCAGCCCTACATCAACAAGATCGGCGCCCTCGACAACCACAAGCTGCTCGAAAGCAAAGGGTTGCTGACGAAGGATGCCGACGGCAACACGAAAGATGTCACCACATGGGTCGGTGAGGCCGGAATGTTCGACATAGCCAACCCCGACACCCGCCAATGGATGTGGCAGCGCCTCAAACCGCTCACTGCCGAAGGGTTCTCCGGATGGTGGGGCGACCTCGGCGAGCCGGAGGTGCACCCCGTCGAGATTGTGCACGCCAACGGTGAGACCGCCGAGGAATACCACAACTACTACGGCAACGAATGGAGCAAGACCATCTACGACGGCCTCCGCAAGGATTTCCCCGCCATGCGCCCCATGCTCATGATGCGCGGTGGCACCACAGGCCTGCAGCAATATGCAGTCTTTCCCTGGACTTCCGACGTGGCCCGCTCTTGGGAAGGGCTTCAGGCCCAGAACAAGCTGATGCTCAGCAGCGGGCTCTCAGGCCTCGGCTACATGAGCAACGACGTGGGCGGCTTTGCCGTCGACAAGGAGCACCCCTACGATCCGGAACTCTACGTGAGATGGATACAGGCAGGCACCTTCACTCCCGTGATGCGCACCCACGCCCAGTTCAAGCCCGAACCATATCATTATCCGAAGCAGGAATCGATCATTAAGAAGTTTATCGCAACCCGCTACCAATGGTTGCCCTACAACTACACCCTTGCCTACGAGAACGCCACAAAGGGTTATCCGCTGATGAGGCAGGTCAACTTCCACGGCGACAACGAGGATGGCCGCTACGCATCGATCAGCGACGAATATCTATGGGGCGACAATGTACTCGTGGCTCCCGTGATAACTCGCGGAGCGCGCAGCCGCAAGGTCGATTTCCCCGCCGGCGAATGGATCGACTGGAACAATCCGCGACGCATCTACCGCGGCGGCACATCAGCCGTTGTGGCCGCCCCACTGGCCACTCTCCCGCTCTTTGTCAAGGCCGGAAGCTTCATTCCCCTCGCCATGCAGAAGATGGACAACACCGCCGGCTACGACCCCTCGCGCCTCACGGTGAAGTATTTCCCCGCGAAGGAATGGAGCGAGTATGTGCTTTTCGACGACGACCGCACATCCCCCACCTCGATAGATGACAATGAGTATCAGCTCACCACCTTCAGCGGAAGCCGCCAGGGCAGCGAGATATATGTCGACATCAGTTCGAAAGGCTCCTACCGCGGCATGCCGGCCGTGCGCTCCATCACTCTCGAAGTGGTCGGCACAGCACGCCAGAAGGCTGTGGAGATCGATGGCGAGGCCGTGAAAGCCGCCGCCAATCCCGATCAGGGAGCAGCCGCTTACCGCTACGATGCCGCGTCGCGCACCCTCTCGGTCACTTTCCCCTACAGCTACCGCAAGACTGAGATAAGAATTCAATAACAATCAGAAGATCAGAACACAACAACAATCTGAAGATATGAACAGAACAATCGCAATCCTCGCCAGCGTGGCAGCCGCGGCGGTGCCGGCTCTTGCCTGCACCAACTTCATCGCCGGCAAACTGGCCACCACCGACGGCAGCGTGCTAATCACATACGCCGCCGACTCCCACACCCTCTACGGCGACCTCTCGCACACTCCCGCTGCCGTGCACAAGGACGGCGCGATGCGCAAGGTCGTGGAATGGGACACCGGCAAAACCCTCGGTGAGATTCCTCAGCCCCGACAGACCTACAACGTGGTGGGCAACATGAATGAATATCAGGTGGCTATTGGCGAAACCACCTGGGGCGGACGGGAGGAACTGGCCGACACCACAGGCAACTCCATCATCGACTACGGTTCGCTCATACAGATCGCACTCGAACGCTCCAAGAGCGCTCCGGAAGCGATCGACGTAATGACAAGCCTGGTGGCAGAATACGGATATGCCTCGGAAGGAGAATCGTTCACTATCGCCGACAAAAACGAAGTGTGGGTGATGGACATGATAGGAAAGGGTGCCGAGAAAGGTGCCGTGTGGATTGCCGTGAGGATTCCCGACGATGCCATCTGCGCCCATGCCAACGAGCCGCGCATCCGTCAGGTTGACCTGAAAGACAAGAAAAACGTGCGCTATTCGAAAGACATGATTGAGTTTGCCCGCAGCCGCGGATACTTCAGTGGCAAAGACAGCGACTTCTCGTTTGCCGACGCCTATTGCGTGCACGACGCCGCCACGCGACGCAGCTGCGACGCCCGCGCATGGGCCTACATGAGGAAGTTCGCTCCCGGTTTCGACAAATACTACAGCTGGATCTCGGGTGAAAGCGACGAGGCGATGCCCCTCTATGTGGTGCCTAAGAAGAAGGTTTCGCTTGAAGACATGATGACCTGCATGCGCGACCACTACGAGGGAACACCGCTCGACATGACGCAGGATGTGGGCGCAGGGCCCTTCCACGTGCCCTACCGCTGGCGCCCGATGGAATATGAGGTCGACGGCAAAAAATATTGCATGGAGCGCGCAACAGCAACCCAGCAGACCGGATGGAGCTTCGTGGCGCAGTGCCGCAGCTGGCTCCCCGACCCCGTCGGAGGTCTTTTCTGGTTCGGCACCGACGACACCAACACATGCGTCTACATGCCCCTCTACTGCAGCCTCACCGAGGTGCCCATGCAGTTCACCGTCGGCGATCTCTACAACTTCGACATGAACTCCAACTTCTGGATGAACAACTGGGTTGCCAACCAGGCTTACGCCCGCTACGACCAGATGATACCCGACATCAGGAAAGTGCAGAACAGCCTCGAGGATAAATACCGCTCGTCACGCGCCGAGAGCGATGCTGCGCTCGCAGCGCTCGCCGAAGCAGGATTCGACGGACAGCTCACCACTGTGGTCAACGAGCAGGCGGCTGCCATAGCGAAGGAAGCCACCGACAGCTACCGCTCACTGGCGGAATATCTGCTGGTGAAATTCATGGACGGCAACGTGAAGAAGCAGAACGACGACGGCAGCTTCAAGCGCAACGCCTACGGGTTGCCCGCATCTCCCGAATGGCCCGGCTACGACAAGAAATACTATGAGAACATAGTGAAGGAAAGCGGCGAGCATTTTCTGATTAAATAACACTTCGATAACAAAAGAATCGCCCCCTTGCTGAGGGGGCGATTCTTTTGGGTTAGGGGTTAGGGGTTAGTTTATTTGGGAAGCTGCTCTTTTGGGAGGGCTTTCAAAGTGATTCTCGAAGATGCTCCTTGGCATTGGCTTCAGGGATGGATTTTCCGGGACGGATTTATTTGAGGAGTTTTTGGGTACGTAAATAGGGGCATCCGGAATGGATGCCCCTGTTTCTTTGAGCCACTAGTGGGACTCGAACCCACGACCTTCTCGTTACGAATGAGATACTCTACCAACTAAGCTATAGTGGCTGGTGATTGCGACTGCAAAGTTAATACAAATTTCCGAAACGACCAACAAAAATGTAAATTAACTGCTATATTTTGCAACCCGACCGGAATCCAAACCAAAATCCAGTGTGAGGGCGGTTGCTGATCGGCGGCGGGGAGCGCGCAAAAAGGAAAGGCGGGCGAGGATCACTCCCCACCCGCCTGAAATATTGAATTATCAATTCCTTACAAGAGAATCAAATTCTTACAAG
>JAUNFY010000101.1 GCA_030524805.1 Bacteroidales bacterium
AAAATAATATTGAAATGCTACTCTTAAGCACTATAAAGGCAGATCCGGAGTTTGTGATCAGCCGCCTCGCAGTGAAGGGGTTCGACGGCCGCGCCGTCATCACTGAAATTCTTGAAATCGACGCCGAGCGCCGCCGCCTGCAGCAGAAGACGGAGTCGGACGCTTCGAGCCTCAACAAACTCTCCAAGTCGATCGGAGCCCTCATGAAGGAGGGAAAGAAAGAAGAGGCCGAGGCCGCCAAGGCCGAAGTGGCCCGCATCAAGGGAGAGACAGCCGGCCTGCAAGACCGTCTGGCGGAATGCGAGAAGAAGATGACCGACCTGCTGCTCACTGTCCCCAACCTTCCATACGAGGGTGTGCCCGCCGGCCTTACGGCTGAAGACAATGTGGTGGAAAAGACGGGAGGCGTGATTCCCGACCTGCCCGAAGACGCGCTTCCGCACTGGGAACTCGCGAAAAAATACAACATCATCGACTTCGAGATGGGCGTGAAGGTGACAGGCGCCGGATTCCCCTTCTATATCGGAAAGGGCGCACGCCTGCAGCGAGCCCTCCAGCAGTTCTTCCTCGACGAGGCATGGGCTGCGGGATATGTTGAGGTCGAGCCCCCCTTCGTGGTGAACGAGGCTTCGGGCTACGGCACAGGCCAGCTCCCCGACAAGGAGGGACAGATGTATCACGTGAACCTCGACAACCTCTACCTCATACCGACGGCCGAGGTGCCCGTGACCAACATATACCGCGACGTGATCATCCCGGAGGCCGAGCTTCCGAAGAAAAACTGCGCCTACTCGCCCTGCTGGCGCCGCGAGGCCGGCAGCTACGGCAAGGACGTGCGCGGCCTCAACCGTCTGCATCAGTTTGACAAGGTAGAGATAGTGCGCATCGAGAAGCCGGAGAACTCCTACGCCGCTCTCGAGGAGATGAAAGACCACGTGCAGGGACTGCTCGAGAAGCTCGGTCTGCCCTGGCACATACTCCGCCTCTGCGGCGGCGACATGAGTTTCACATCGGCCATCACCTTCGACTTCGAGGTGTTCAGCGCCGCACAGAAACGCTGGCTCGAGGTAAGCTCAGTGTCCAACTTCGAGACTTATC
Source organism: Bacteroidales bacterium (assembly GCA_030524805.1). Taxonomy (GTDB): domain Bacteria; phylum Bacteroidota; class Bacteroidia; order Bacteroidales; family Muribaculaceae; genus Lepagella. Next base: position 1,099 of record JAUNFY010000101.1, read on the forward strand.
AGGCCAACCGCCTGAAGTGCCGCTACCGTGGCGCGGACAAGAAGATCCAGCTCTGCCACACGCTCAACGGCAGCGCGCTCGCGCTTCCGCGCATCGTTGCGGCCCTGCTTGAGAACAATCAGACACCCGAAGGCATCGTGATTCCCGAATGCCTCCGCAAATACACCGGATTCGACATCATCGACTGACACATATAATGTATATAAGTAAGGAAGAAAAGAAGATACCGATCAGCGACCCGACGGGCCGCTGGTCGGATCTTACGCTTCTCCCTGAGTGGGAGGAAGAAATCTACGACGTGTATACCGTGAAGAAACACGGCAAATGGATCATGCTCAAGGCGCTGAAGCCGGAGTTGCGCGACGACCCGAAATCGCAGGCCATCCTGGAGCAGGAATTCGACACCCGTTACAACCTCGCCCACCCGAACATAGTGATGGTGAACGATCTCGAGAGGATTCCCGAAATCGGCATGGCCATTGTCACCGATGATGCCTACGGCTACTCGCTGCGGCGCCTGATAGATGAGAAGCGCCTCACACCCAAGATTATACAGCGTCTCGTCACCCAGTTGCCCGACGCGCTTGAGTATATCCAGGAGAATCATGTGAAGCATCTTCCGGTCACTCCGGAGGGGATCATCTTCACCGAATATAACGAAAACCTGAAGCTGACGAATGTCGGCTACGACCATCGCGACCGTCTGGAGTCGCAGGATACGAAGCAGGATATCATCGACTACGGAAGACTGATGAACGAGGTGCTCGACAACCTTCCGGAAAATCTTCCCCGCCTGAGAAAGGTGGCGAGATTGGCTGAAAATCCTGAAAGTGACATTAATTCCATTCATGACCTAAAGATGAGGCTCATATCGCGCAATCAGAAATCAGTAGTCGTGTGGCTGCTTGTCTTCATTGCCGTGATGCTGGGAGTGCTCATCTGGCTAAACATTCGCTAATCAGAATGATTGAAATACGCGAGATTCCGCTCACCCCAAAGGAGCTGAAGAAATTCACACAGTTTCAGATCGACCTCTACGACGGCAACCCCTATTTCGTGCCGCCGTTGGTGCTCGACGACGTCAACACCCTCAACCCCAAGGTAAACCCCGCTTTCGACACGTGCGAATGCCGCTGCTTCATGGCATTCAAGGGCAACCGGCCTGTGGGCAGGGTGGCCGCCATCATCAATAATCTGGTCAATGAGAAATCGGGCTCGAAAGACATCCGCTTCGGTTTCATCGATTTCATCGACGACATCGAGGTTTCGCGCGGTCTGCTTGAGAAAGTGGAGCAGTGGGGGCGCGAGAAAGGCATGACACGCATCGTCGGGCCGCTCGGCTTCACCGACCTCGACCATGAGGGAATGCTGATCGAAGGCTTCGACCAGGAGTCGACCATGTCTACCATCTACAACTATTCCTACTATCCCGAGCATCTCCACGCCCTCGGCTTCGACAAAGACACCGACTGGGTGGAATATCTGGTGGACATACCCGACGGAATACCTGAGAAGCACAACCGCATCGCCGAGATAGTGAAGCGCAAATATGGCTTCAAGATAGCCAAGTTCAACAGCAAGAAGGAGATAAAGCAGAAATATGGCCGCGCGCTCTTCGAACTCGTGAATGAGGTCTATCAGGAACTTTATCAGTTTTCTCCGCTCACTCCGAGGCAGATACAATACTACATCGACCTCTATCTTGGGCTTATCGACCTCAGCCTCGTCACCTGCATCGTGGATAAGGACGACCGGCTCGTGGGAGTAGGCATCTCGATGCCTTCCATGAGCAAGGGGCTCCGGAAGTCGAAAGGAAAACTTTTCCCCTTCGGCTGGTATCATCTGCTCAAAGGGCTGAAAGGAAAGAACGACAAGGTAGACCTCCTGCTGGTGGCCATCAAGCCCGAACTGCAGGGCAAGGGAGTGAACGCGCTTCTTTTCCAGGACCTTATCCCGCAATACATCGCCCACGGCTTCAAGCATGCCGAGTCGAACCCCGAGCTCGAGGCCAACTCAAAGGTGCAGAACCAGTGGGACGCATTCCCCAACAGGCAGCACAAGCGCAGGCGCGCCTATGCAAAAGAAATTGAATGATTACCGACGTAAAACCATACAATTCGGAAGAAGCGAAAGGCAAGCAGGTGGGGGAGATGTTCGACTCCATCGCGCCGGCCTACGACTTCATGAACACGGCCATGACGGGCGGACTGCACCGGTGGTGGCGCGACCGCGCGCTGTCGATGGCCCTCGGGCGTAAAGGCGGTGGCGAAGTGAGCGATGTGCTCGACATAGCATGCGGCACCGGCGACGTAGCCTTCCGGCTGCATCAGCTGCTGCCCGACGCCCGCATCACCGGCCTTGACCTCTCGCCCGGGATGCTCCGGATAGCGGAAGAGAAACTCGCGCGGCTCATGTCGTCGGCCGAAGGAAGGAAAGGAAAGGGAGCGGTTTCATTCATACAGGGCGACTGCCTCGACCTACCTTATCCCGACAACAGTTTCGACCTCATCACGGTGGCCTACGGCGTGCGCAACTTCGAGCGCCTGCAGCAGGGATATGCCGAGATGCACAGGGTGTTGCGTCCGGGGGGAGTGCTCTGCGTGGTTGAACTTTCGGTGCCCACCAATCCGCTGGTGCGCCCGCTCTACAAACTGTATACGCGCGCGGTGATACCGACAGTGGGGCGTCTCGTCTCGCGCGACAGGCGTGCCTATACGTATCTTCCCGAGTCGATAGCCCAGTGTCCGCAGCGTGCGGAGATGACGGCTCTGATGACGGGCGCCGGTTTCGGGCAGGCCGATTTCAAGTCGCTCACGCTCGGAGTGGTCACCATCTATCTCGCCACCCGCTAAAAGATAAACCTCAAACCAAAACCTCAAATTCGGCCATCGGGCAAAATTTGAATTGACCATGCAAAGGAAAGATTTTGAAATAATGGCTCCCGTAGGCTCCTGGGAGTCGCTCGCCGCCGCCCTTCAGGCCGGTGCCGACGCCGTCTACTTCGGCATCGAGGGGCTGAACATGCGGTCGCGTTCCAGTGCCAATTTCACTGCCGACGACATGGATGAGATCGTGAGGGTCTGCTCCGAAAAGGGGGTGAAGACCTACCTGACGGTCAACACCGTGATCTACGACGGCGACATGGATTTGCTGCACAAGATAATAGACCGCGCGCATGCGGCGCATATCTCTGCCATCATCGCATCCGACATGGCGGCCATACTCTATGCGCGGAGCATCGGGCAGGAGGTGCACATCTCCACCCAGGTCAACGTCACCAACGTGGAGGCCGTGAAGTTCTACGCGCAGTTTGCCGACGTGATGGTGCTTGCCCGCGAACTCAATCTCGACCAGGTGAAGCACATACATGAAGCGATAGAGAAAGAAGGGGTGACGGGCCCCGGCGGCAAGCCCATCCGCCTCGAGATGTTCTGCCACGGCGCGCTCTGCATGGCGGTGAGCGGGAAGTGCTATCTCTCGCTCCATCAGATGAATTCGGCAGCCAACCGCGGCGCGTGCACGCAGATATGCCGCCGCTCCTACACCGTGACCGATAAGGAAACGGGCGATCAGCTGGAGGTTGACAACCAATATATAATGAGCCCAAAAGACCTCAAGACAATCCATTTCCTCAACAAAATGGTGGATTCGGGCGTGAGGGTATTCAAGATCGAGGGACGTGCCCGCGGTCCGGAATATGTGCGCGAGGTGGTGGAATGCTATTCGCAGGCCCTTCAGGCAATATGCGACGGCGATTTCACTGAAGAACGGCTCGAAGCATGGGAAGAGCGACTGGCGAAGGTATTCAACCGTGGATACTGGGATGGCTACTATCTCGGTCAGCGCCTGGGCGAATGGAGCAGCAAATACGGCTCGAGCAGCAGCCGCGTGAAAGAATACGTGGCGAAAGGTGTGCGCTACTACGACCGCCTCGGGGTAGGGGAGTTCCAGATGGAATGCGGCAGCCTGCATCCGGGCGATGAGGTAGTGGTGACAGGTCCTACCACCGGCGCCCTCATATTCAAGGTGGAGGAATTGCGGCTCACGACCGATCCGGTGGCCGAAGTCCGCAAAGGCGACCGGTTCTCGCTGCCGGTTCCGGCGCGCATCCGCCCCTCCGACCGCCTCTATCTCTGGCGCGAGAAACAATGATGGCGCAATGCCATGATTTTTACTTTATAAGCAGCCGGAGTGAACTTCGGCTGCTTTCATTTGTTTATATGGTTGAACCAAAAATATAGATATTATGAAAAATCTGAGTCGCATACTCCTCGCAGCCGCCGCTGTAGCCGGCTTGGCAATGTTCGCTTCCTGTGCGGATGAGAACAGAATCATCGGAACGTGGGAAACCACAACTCCGCAGCCCGTGATGCCCACCATCAGCGGCACGATCTCCTCAACGCAGACCACAACTATTGAATTTGCAAAAGGGACCGACCGCAAATCGGGCCCGATGAAACTCACCACAATATATGAGATGACCCTTCCCGGCGACTCCATCGCAACGGCGCCGCTGAGCACCGTCAACGCCACTATCTCAGGCACATGGACGCGTGAGGATGGCGACGATGACGACTATATCCTGGCATTCGACAAGAATTCGCTGAGTGTCAACGCCGTGAGCGCTCCCGAGCTGGGGCCTGTCACCGAAGAGTTCCTCTCAAATATTTCCCGCTTCAGCATGCTTGAGGATGTGGAGGTGAACAAGGAGAAGACAATCATGACATTCGAAGACCAGCGCGATGCAAAATACGTGCTCAAATATGTAGCTCCGGTAGCGACCGGAACCACCACCGCTGAATAAAGCATTTTCTTTTTCATATATATATGCGAAGACGTCCGGATCAGCCGACCCGGACGTCTTCTTTTTTACACCTTAATTATATAATTATATCTTCAATTATATTTTCTGAAATAATTATATCTTCT
>JAUNFY010000102.1 GCA_030524805.1 Bacteroidales bacterium
CGGGCTTGGGTTCCGGCTTGGGCTCGGGCTTAGGCTCGGGTTTGGGTTCCGGTTTTTCTTCGATAGGCTTGCCTGTGGCGAGATCGATCTTGCCCAGGATCTTCGGGCCCGACGCTTTTTTATTTTCAGAAGCTTTTTCCCTTTCGAGCTTTGCTGTCTTTTTGTCTTCGCGGCGTTGTGTGGTCTGGTCAGTTGCCATCTCCTTCGCATTCTTGTCGGTGCTGAAGGCGCGCATGAGGATTTCTACAGCGTTGTCGTCAATTCTCGTGTTGGGATCGTCGGTGACTTCTATATTATGTTTGCGAAGAAGATCTGTGGCTGTCCCTAAGCCTACATTCAGATCTTTCGCTATTTTACTCAGTTTTGTTCGCATTCACTGTTGTTTTTAGTAGAAGTTTTAATTACTTCTTAGTCTTCAAATTCCGCGCGGAGCACTTCCATCACGTGTTCCAGAGTCTCGTCTTCAAGGTCAGCCTGTGCCAGTGTCTCCGGGTCGGCGTTGATCACTGCCTTGGCGGTGCCGAGTCCGAGATCCTTGAGAGCCTCGATCACCCAGCCGTCGATTTCATCGCGGAATTCGTCGAGGTAGATGTCTTCCTCGCCTTCCTGTATGTCGCGGTATACGTCGATGGTGTAGCCGGTGATCATGGATGCCAGGCGGATGTTGAGACCCTCCTTGCCGATGGCGAGCGATACCTCGTCGGGGTGAAGGAACACCTCCGATTTTTTCTCTTCCTCGTTGATGCGGATCGAGCTGATCTTGGCGGGCGAGAGTGCGCGCTGGATGAAGAGCTGGGGGTTGGAGGTGTAGTTGAGCACGTCGATGTTCTCATTGCGCAGCTCGCGCACGATGCCGTGGATGCGGCTGCCCTTGATGCCTACGCAGGCGCCTACGGGGTCGATGCGGTCGTCGTAGCTCTCCACTGCTATCTTGGCGCGCTTGCCCGGAATGCGTGCCACGGATTTGATTGTGATCAGGCCGTCGTGCACTTCCGGCACTTCCTGTTCGAAAAGGCGGCGCAGGAAGCGTTCGTCGGTGCGGCTCACTATCACCTTCGGATTGTTGTTGGGATTGTCGACTCTCTTCACCACGGCTCTCACTATGTCGCCCTTGTGGAAGAAGTCGCCGGGAATCTGCTCTTCCTTCGGCATGATGAGTTCGTTCTGGTCTTCGTCGAGAAGGAGCATCTCCTTTTTCCATATCTGGTGAACCTCGCCCGAAACCACCTCGCCTTCAAGTTCCTTGAATTTCGAGTAGATGGCGTCTTTCTGAAGGTCGAGGATCTTGGTCTGCAGAGTCTGACGCAACGTCAGGATGGCTCGCCGGCCGAAATCCGCGAAATAGATGCGCTTGGTCACGTCTTCTCCTATCTCGCATTCCGGGTCGATCTCGCGCGCTTCAGTCAGTCCGATCTGGGTCACCTTGTTGGCTACGTTGTCGTCTGCCACAACCTCCAGGTTCTGGTAGATCTCGCAGTCGCCTTTGTCGGGGTTCATGATCACATCGAAGTTTTCATCGGTGTTAAACATTTTTGCCAGCACGCTGCGGAATGATTCCTCGAGGACGCTGATCATTGTCGTCTTGTCAATGTTCTTGTGCTCTTTGAATTCGGCGAATTGGTCAACCATGTTGTTGACGTTGTCTATCTTCTTTGCCATATATATTGTATGTTTTTATTTGCATATAACGTCCCTTAAAGCCCCCGATGTCTCAGCCGACATCGACGACCTCAGCGGGGTAAAGGGTTAAAAGAAACAGAGAGGACGCTTGCGTCCCCTCTGGAATACAATGCAAAGTTACTAAAAATTCGGCAATTTTCAGCAATTCAGCGGTTCTAATTGCTTTGAGAATAATTATTTTAACATTAGTTGTGATTTTTTAACACTTATCTGCGCCTCTCAACCCATTTTTATAGAGCGTGCCGTGGCGTTTGCACCGTCAGGATCTTATGATCTGCCTGGAGCGTGCTGTGGCGTTTGCACCGTCAGGGCCTTCGGGTCTGCGGGGATCGCATCAGCGCCTGACGTCACTTCTCCACATAGCTGTTGAAGGTGTGCGGAGCGAGCGTGAGGTTGAGGTAGCGCGTACCTATTCATATTCATAATGGATAGGTAGTGGCGTTTAAAGACTTTTCCTCAAAAGAAGTTTACCTCAAAAGAAGTTTAAACAACTTCGAATGCAAAGTTAATAAAAAACGCTTTTATAAAAGGAAAAAACGCGGTTTGATTTTGCGGTAAGTTGTAAATTTTGTAAATTTGGGCATGAAACGATTTTTCCTTACCATAAGCGCCGCTATTGCGGTTTTCTCGGCTGCGGCGGCAGATCCGGCAGCGCCGGTTGCCGATGCGGCAACGCAGGCAGCCCCGGCCGATTCATTGAAAAAGAAAAACGACCGCAAACCCCGTTTCCGGTTTGACGCTTCAAACCCTGACGTGCACGACCCCGTGATGGCTTTTGAAGACGGCCGGTATTATCTTTTCAATACCGGCATGGGAATAGGGGTGCTCTCCTCGGCCGATCTGAAGACGTGGAAGAGGGAGGCGAAGGTTCTCGATCCGGTTCCGGAGTGGGCCAAAGCCCGCGTGCCGGCCTACAAGGGGCATACATGGGCGCCCGACATCATCAGGGTAGGCGACAGATGGTATCTCTACTACAGTTGCTCCACTTTCGGCAAGAATATATCGGCGATAGGTGTGGCCACCAACAGGACCTTGAATCCGGAGAGTCCCGACTACCGCTGGGAAGACCTCGGAATGGTGATTCAATCGCGACCCGGCGAAGACGACTGGAATGCCATCGACCCCAATGTCGTTTTGGACAGGGAGGGAAATCCGTGGATGACATTTGGAAGTTTCTGGGACGGCATTCAGCTTGTCAGGCTCAGTAAAGACATGAAGACACCCTGCGGCGAAAGCGTCACCATAGCCCGTCGCCGCAAGCCATGCGCCATCGGGGCGGGTGCGAATGCCATCGAGGCTCCGTTTATTGTGGAAAAAGATGGTTGGTATTATCTATTCGTAAGCCACGACTACTGCTGCAAGGGACTTGAGAGCGACTACAAGACAGTGGTGGGAAGAAGCCGTGACATAACCGGGCCTTACGTCGGCAAAGACGGACGCGACATGAAGCATGGCGGCGGCACTCTCCTGATTGGGCCCGACGAGAACTACAGCGGAGTCGGCCATTGCAGCGTGTATAAGTTTGGCGACCGCTGGCTCTTCGCCGCCCACGGCTACGACAGGAAGAATAACGGCGCCAGCAAACTCGTACTCCGCGATATCGAATGGACCGCCGACAGCTGGCCCACCCTGACATTCAAAGCCGCTCCACACTCCATCCCGTGAAAGTCTCTCCCATATTCTCACCCTTTTTCTTTATATAACAATATCGCTCCCTGCAAAGTTAATAAAAATCAGCCAATCTGCAAATGCAAATTTGTCTTGGCAGTCGTAACATTCGCGCGCCAATCGTTGTTAATAAAGTAAATGGCATACGATATCAAATATCCGGTTGGAATTCAATCCTTCCCCGAAGTCATCGAGGGAGGCTATCTCTATGTCGGTAAACCGGTTTTATTAAAAACCATAAAAAGTCGGATAATTTCTATGCTTATATTAAAATTATAGACATATGAAGAATGAAACTAAGCATATGGTGGCATATATTATTTATAATAGTGCTGTTAAAACGAAGCGAATTTTTATTAGAGAGCTTAAATTTATTTGGAAGCCGTTACTTATAGGATTAGCTATCTTTGTTGTATGTGCTACTATTGCTGAATGGAGTGATTTCCTTTTTGGAAGGAATAATAAAGAACCGTGGATAATATTTGGTTTTATTGGTTTATTCGCTCCTACGCTTTATCTATATTATATAAGGCTTAAAAAGTGTGTACTGAAATGGAAAGATATGTAAATATTAATAGAATTATTAAAAAGCCTCTTGCTTTTCAAGAAAAGCAAGAGGCTCATTCTATAGTGGAAGAGGGGTTATTTTCGGGTTACGGTGACATTCTTCACCTTGAAGTTGTCGACGTTGGAGGTGTCGAAACTGTCGTCGGGGGCGGTGGCCACTATGTCGGTGAAGGTAAAGTTGCTCAGCTTGTAGTCGGCCGATTTCTTGTCTTTGTAGAAGTCGCGCGTGCATTCAAGATCTGAGTTGATGAAGGTCACGTTGTCTACTATCGACATCGGCATCGGGTCGCGGTCAGTCTTGTTGAAGAACTGGGTCCAGGTCTGCACTTCCACGGCGTTGCGCACTGTGCCGCGCGCGCCTTCCACCCATACATTGCGGTATTGCTGCGGGGTGTCCGGGCGCATCTTGAAGAGGAACACATGATAGGTGCCGTCAAATTCGCAGTCTTTCATTATCACGTTGGAGCAGTCCCAGGCCTCGCTGCCGAACGTCACTCCTGCATTGGTCTTGCCAAACCGGCACCGGTCTACTATGACGCGGCCCGTCGGTCCGTTGCCCGGAATCGTGTCGACCCAAGTTCCCTTGCCCCCTTTGAGGCAGACGCCGTCGTCGTTCACGTTCATGTGGCATCCTGATATCAGCACGTCCTGGCAGGCGTCGAGGTCGATGGCATCGGTTGAAGGACCTTTCGGATATCCTTCAGTGGGCGCGAGGATGGTCACACCCAGATATTTGATGCGGTTGCACTGGTAGAGATGATTGGTCCAGAAACCGGAATTCACCATGTGTATTCCACTCACTGTCACGTCGTCGGAGTTGGACACGTAGAGCATACGCGGACGCAGGGCCTCCAGATTGGTGCATTTCGGATTCACCTTGCGCCGCAGCCAGAATTCATCGTAATATTTATGGCCGTTGCCGTCGATGGTGCCCTCGCCGCTTATGGTGAAGCCATTGCAGCGGTCGGCGTTTACAAGCGCGGCGAAATAGTTGATGGTCTGTCCTTCAAGGCGTGTCGGCACAATCTTGTAGTTGGTGATGGCGTCCGACCCTTTCAGCTTACCGCCTTTCTCGATGTGAAGGTGGGTGCCCGGCTTGAAGAAGAGCGATCCGCTCAGATACACTCCCTGCGGAACCACAATCACGCCTCCGCCGTCGGCGGCAGCCTTGTCGATCACTCCCTGTATTGCCTCAGTCTGAATCAGGGTGCTGTCTTGCTTCACTCCGTGGTCGGTGATCACGTAGCGCTTCCCCTCTGTGCGGGGCGCCTTGCTGTCGTTAAACCATCCGGGCACGGGGCTCCCGTCGGGAAATGTCTTGAATTCGGCCTGTGCCGCTGCTGCGGCGCATAGCGTCATGGCCGCAATCAGAATCTTGTTGTGTAGTTTCATGATGAATGTCGGGTTAGTTTCTTAGGTTGGCGGCACCCCCTCCCGAGCGGAGGAGGTGCCGGCTATTCAGTGTTTTAATAATCAGAACTTCAGGTCGTAGACCGCTTTCTTTATATTGGAGAAGGGGAGTTCGGTTTCCACTGTCTCTATCACCGGCTTCTTCACTCCCTCTTTCTTCACCTTCTGCTCCGAACAGAGTATGATACCGTCGTCGGTGAGGCTGCGGAGCATCCCGTGGAGCTTCCTTCCGTCGTTGGTCAGCACCTCAAGGTCCTGCCCGATATATTTCTCATACTGGCGCCTAACTTTGAGCGGAGAAGTGAGGCCGGCGGTGCCGACTTCCAGCTCATAGTCTTCCACATCGCGGTCGAAGGCCTGCTCGATGGCACGGGTGAGATTGACACACTCCTCGATGTCGCCGGGAATCATGCTGTCGATCTCCACTGTTATCTCGTTGCTTGCCGACACTTTCAGGTCGGTCAGGAAGTATTCGCTTCCCTCAAGCTGCTTTTCTACAAAAGCTTCAAGTTCTTTTTTGTCTATCATATCGTTTTCTGTTTTCCTTATATATCCGTCACTCCGGTTATAACACCTGTCGGCCCGAA
>JAUNFY010000103.1 GCA_030524805.1 Bacteroidales bacterium
ATAACTCGCGACGCCGTTGATTTTGCAATTCAGCCATACACCGATACCATACCAGCAAAACCTCAAAATAGGAAACTGCATTTTTCCTCGGCCTCCCTCTTAAATAGGTCTAATCAAAAACACCTTATCGCCATTAATTATAATCAGTATTATGTTAAATAGACTCTAATCACGACTCATCCACTGTTCGCAATCCGCTTTTCCGCCGTCCATGAGAATTCCGCCTGAGAATTAATGAAACCAAGATTTGAGTCACTTAGACATCGTTACTTCCGTCCACACTATTTTGTCGGGTTACGGCTCTCTGTTTTTCTGTTCTTGCTTGTTATATAGATATGGAGTTTTCTCAAGAATTATTCGATTTTATCCGACGTCATGAATCAGATGACGTCTGCTCTCTTCGTCTGAAATATTCAAGAACTTTTTCCGACCGTGACTTTTTAGAGTTTGCACTTCTGCAGATCGAATCACGCCGGAAAGTTCGCAAAAAACTTCCAAGTTTCGTCTCTAATCCATTATTTCTATTTCCGACAGGAGTAGCAGCCGAACAGGCCTCAAACGAGGCTGTAGCGCATTTTCACGCTTCACTGATCCATTCAGGAGGTTCCATGCTCGACATGACGGCCGGACTCGGCATAGATGCCATGTCGTTTGCCGCTGCCGGAGCTAAAGTAACAGCTTGCGAACTTGAAACCATCAAATGCGATGTGCTCAGGCATAATGCAGAGTTGCTCGGATTAAGCGACAACCTAACAGTACAATGTTGCGATTCAATTAATTATATATCTTCCTCCGACAAGCGATTCGACATAGTATTCGCCGACCCTGCAAGACGGGCGGCCGACGGACACCGAGTACATGCGTTGGCCCAGTGCGAACCTGATATTGAGGCAAATATGTCTGAAATATTCAACCACACGTCAAGGCTTCTTGTAAAAAGCTCTCCCCTGCTCGATATCTCGCTCATTGTAGATACGGTTGAAAATCTTCATCATATCTACATCGTATGTTTTCGCGGTGAATGCAAAGAAGTGCTGATGGATATCCGCAGCAACGACCGCTTTACCGGCGCCACAGTAGTGGATCTTGACTGGAACCGGACCATTTCCACATTCCATTCAGATCTGAAACGGAGAGATAGCGAAGGAATCCTCTATTTGGAAAACAGGAAACCGGAAGATTTCAGATTTTTGTATGAACCGAATGCAGGAGTGATGAAAACCGGCGACTGGCATACACTCCAATCAGAATTTTCCGGGTTAAGGAAAGCCGACATCAACACCCATGTTTTCCTTTCTGATGAATACTATCCGGGATTTCCCGGCAGAATACTGCAAATAACTTCAGCTCCGGATAAAAAGGGGCTGAAAAGCATCAAAGGGGCTAAAATAAACGTAGTTTCACGAAACCATCCATTATCCGCACCTCTTATTTCGAAAAAATATGGGCTTACTCCGGGAGCAGATGATTTCCTATATGCCTTGCGATGCAACAACACTCCCGTGATCCTGCTTGCAAAAATAATAAGCAAGGAAGAAGAGTGATTTCCACACATCTGACCATATCAAGCCAGATTAAGGATAACCGTATCTGAGATGAAAATCGCTTCTTCCGACAGCGACATGAAGCCATCCGACAATATAAGATTGCCTTCAGCCAGATACATGCGGCTGTTTTCAAGCAACCGATTGTATTCTTTCAACCCGAAACGCTTCCTGAAGTCTGCCATATCTATGCCTTCGCGCGTGCGGAGGCGCGTCATTACATATTCCTCCCTTAATTCCGTATCTGAAAGGCATTCTTCCGTCGACACAGCCACTGCATGGTCCTCCCCTTTCCAATAGCGGATATAGCCCTTAATATCGGCTACATTGGCCGATCTCACCCTACGGCCGTCATAGCTATGTGCCGACGGTCCGAGACCGAGATATGGAACCTGATGCCAATACGAGGAATTATGGATACTTCTGCAACCGAGCAAAGCGAAATTACTTATTTCGTAATGTTCATAACCTGCTTTGCGAAGACTATCCACAAGAAAACGCATCATTTCCTCCTCAGTAGCCTCCTCCACTTCTTCCACTGCTCCCCTATCGCGCAATAACGTTAGCGCCGTGCCGGGCTCATACATGAGCGAATAGGCGGATATATGCGAAGGGCGCAACGAGATTGCCTTTTCCACATCACGCCGCCACATTTCCATGGTTTGTCCGGGAAGCCCGTATATAAGGTCGATAGAGATATTGTCGAACGCTTTGCGACACATTCCATAAGCATCAAGAGCCCCGGTTGCCGAGTGTCGACGGTTGATGGCGGCAAGCATCCTGTCGTCAAAACTCTGGATGCCCATACTCAACCGATTCACCCCTGCCTCCTTCCAAAGAGCAATCAAGGCCGGCGAAACATCATCGGGATTGACTTCGAGCGTAAATTCCTCAACATCTGACAAATAGGGACGCAGAGCCACACTCAAACGCTTGAACTCATCCGGCGGAATCAAAGAAGGTGTGCCTCCTCCTATATAAATGGTGCGCAATTTATGAGGAAGTTGTCCTCTTTTATTATTTAGTTCGGCGATGAGCGAATCGATATATCCATGCCAGTCAGCCTTTCTGTCGCCGACACTGTAGAAATCGCAATATATGCACTTCTTGCGACAAAATGCTATATGAATATAAAGACCACCTTCGCAAGAATACAAATTGGAATCCACCGCCCGGGCGGTGGAGTCCATATCATAGTCTATTCTTTCAGTCATCGACTTCAAGTATCTGCAATAAGACAGAATCAAAGATCAAGAAGTTCAAAGATCTTGTCGTGAGCCGCCGAAAGTCCTTCGATGTTCTTACCACCGGCCTGAGCGAAGAAGGGCTGTCCGCCACCACCGCCATTAATCAATTTGGCTGCCTCACGCACCACTTTGCCTGCATTGAGCCCGGTGGCTACAAGGTCGTCGCTGAGGGCAACAGTAAGAAGCGGTTTCTTGTCGGCAGAGGAAGTGGCTCCCACAAACACAGTGTGTTCCGGACACTCCTTGCGGATTGTAAATGCCAGGTTCTTAACCATGTCAGGCATTCTGAGACCTACAAGGTTAACCACTTTAACACCATTAACTTCTTTCGCATTGGCGATGAGCTGGCCGGCGAGATTCTTGATACGTTCCGCCATGGCCTCGTCAAGCTGCTTATGGAGTTCGACATTTTCCTTTACATATTTTTCGACTGCAGCACGAATGTTGCCTGTGCCTCCGAGGAGAGCGGAAATACCGTTCATTGCATCCTGAGTGTCGTCGAGCATCTTTTCAACGCCTGCGCCAGTGACAGCCTCGATACGACGAATGCCTGCAGCAATACTGCTCTCCGACACTATGCGTACCATACCGATATTACCGGTGTTGCCAACGTGTGTTCCACCGCAAAGTTCCACCGATTCTCCAAATTTCACAACTCTCACCTTATCGCCATATTTCTCACCGAAGAGAGCCATAGCGCCAAGCTTACGTGCGTCTTCAATCGGCATCTCGCGATGTTCCTCAAGGCTTATCGCCTTACGGATGCGTGCGTTAACAAGGTGTTCAACCTTGCGTATTTCCTCGGGCGTAACTTTTTGGAAGTGAGAGAAGTCAAAACGCAGAACCGCCGGCGACACGAAAGAACCTTTCTGCTCCACGTGAGTGCCGAGCACTTCACGCAACGCCTCATGAATGAGGTGTGTTGCCGAGTGATTAGCCGCAGTAGCTTCCCTATCGGCTACATTTATAGATGCGGCAAAAACGTCAGCAGGATTTTCCGGCAACTCATAAGTGAGGTGTACGCTGATGTTATTCTCACGTTTTGTGTCGAATATCTCGATTTCTTTTCCTTGGCTATCAGTAAGTTTACCGCTATCGCCGACCTGACCACCCATTTCGCCATAGAAAGGTGTCTGGCTGAGGATAATCTGATAATATTCCTTTCCTTTCTGCTTCACTTTACGATAGCGGAGTATCCTGGCCTCGCATTCAGTGCTGTCGTAGCCTACAAACTGCTGCTCTCCTTCATGAAGCGTAACCCAGTCACCGGTCTCCATAGCCGCAGCATTGCGTGCACGCTCTTTCTGCCTGTTCATCTCTTCTTCATAACCCTTATGGTCAAGAGTCATACCCTGCTCGCGAAGGATGAGTTCAGTAAGGTCGAGGGGGAAACCATAAGTATCATAAAGAGTGAACGCTTCCTTACCGCTGATCTCGGTCTTGCCCTCTTTCCTGGCAGTTGCCATGAGCGAATCGAGCATGCCGATACCTTTGTCGAGCGTACGGAGGAATGATTCCTCCTCTTCCTTAATCACTTTCTTTATCAGGTCTTGCTGAGCCACAAGTTCGGGATAGGCATCGCCCATCTGATCCACGAGCACATCCACAAGCTGATAGATGAATGCAGATTTCTGATCAAGGAAAGTATAAGCATAGCGCACGGCGCGGCGCAGGATTCGGCGAATCACGTAGCCAGCCTTGGCATTGCTCGGGAGCTGCGAGTCGGCTATTGAGAACGCGATGGTGCGGCAATGGTCGGAGCATACGCGCATGGCCACATCGGTCATCTTGTCCTTACCATATTCCTTGCCGGAGATTTCGCTGATTTTCGCTATGAAGGGTGTAAAGACATCTGTGTCATAGTTCGATTTCTTACCCTGAAGCGCCATGCAGAGGCGTTCGAAGCCCATGCCTGTATCGATTACTTTTGCGGGAAGAGGCTCAAGGTGACCGTCGGCTTTGCGTTCATACTGCATGAAGACAAGGTTCCAGATTTCGATTACCTGAGGATTGTCTTTATTGACAAGCGAAGCTCCATCGATTTCCGCTCTTTCCTCATCACTGCGGAGATCGATGTGGATTTCAGAGCAAGGACCGCAAGGACCGGTCTCACCCATTTCCCAGAAGTTGTCGTGACGATTGCCATTGATGATGTGGCTTTCCGGCAGATGCTGCTGCCAATATCCGGCTGCCTCATTGTCGCGTTCGAGACCTTCCGGTTCATATCCTTCGAACACAGTGGCATACAGGCGTTCGGGATTCAGTTTGAGCACGTCGACCAAATATTCCCATGCCCAGTCGATGGCTTCTTTCTTGAAATAATCACCAAACGACCAGTTGCCGAGCATCTCGAACATGGTGTGATGATATGTGTCGTGACCCACTTCTTCAAGGTCGTTGTGTTTTCCGCTTACGCGCAAGCACTTCTGTGAGTCTGCCACACGGGTATATTTTGCCGGACGGTTGCCAAGGATAATATCCTTGAACTGATTCATGCCGGCATTGGTAAACATTAGAGTTGGGTCATCCTTGATGACCATAGGTGCCGAGGGGACGATATGGTGTCCCTTGCTTTCAAAAAATCGTTTGAACGACTCTCTGATTTCCTTTGAGGTAGGCATAATTAGTTTTGAATTACTTACTATTTTGCGTTTTAATATGCAAAATTACTCATTTTTTTTCAATTGTGCAAAAATTGACTTAAGAAGTTGTTTCAACTCATGGTCAAGCCATATCTCCACTAATAATCCGGGCTTTTTCACATCACCATGAGCCTTTCACCTTCTGAAATTATTACGAGGCACAACAACAGAAATCACTTTTGACCACCGGATTTTTCCAGGCTTATTTGTTCTTATTTGCTCCCGAATGCTTACGTACAGACTGCATATACAAGCATATTTTGAGAGATTACATATAATATCCATTCCTGCTCCAGCGTTATATTGAATCCGTAGAATTAATATTGAATCCGAAG
>JAUNFY010000021.1 GCA_030524805.1 Bacteroidales bacterium
TGCACAATGCACGATCTTAATGCACAATGCTTAATGCTTGATCAATGATGCTCAACCATAAGAAACTTGGGCTGGCACTGGCGGCTTACATGGGGTTTGCCGCCGGCTTGCAGGCGGATTACAAGGAGGGGTATTACGACGCGATGGACGGAATGATGAAGGAGCGGCTGAAGGAGGCGGCAAAGAGATGCGTGGCCGACCACACCCGCCTCAACTATACCGACCTGCCCAACTATTGGGTACTCACCGACACGTATCCCGAACGCGACGGCGGAGAACTCCGCTTTTGGGACATGTACAGCAGCGAGAGCTATCTGATCCACCCCGACGAAACGGGCAGACAGGCCTTCTCTCGCAACAAGATGCAACGCGAGCATGCGGTGCCGAAGTCGTGGTGGAAGGTGGGCGACGACGTGGAATACACTCCCGCCTACAGCGACCTCTGGAACCTCTACCCTTCTGACGGCCCCGCCAACCAGGCGAAGAACAATTATCCGCTCGGTCCCGTCGCGACGGCGAGCTTCGACAACGGAGTGACCAAGGTGGGAAGCCCGCAAGCGGGCTTCGGCGGCGGATGCAAGAGCGTGTTCGAGCCGGCCGACGACTACAAGGGCGACTTCGCACGGGCTTATTTCTACATGGCCACGGTCTACGACGACCTTGCATGGAAATACACCTACATGTTCAAGACCGAGGAGTGGCCCACGCTGCAGCCCTGGGCAATGGACATGCTGCTCGACTGGGCCCGCCGCGACCCAGTGAGCGACAAGGAGATAGCCCGCAACGATGCCGTGGAGAACTGCCAGGGCAACCGCAACCCCTTCATCGACTTCCCGAGCCTGGCTGAATACGTATGGGGCGACCTCACCGATGAGGTCTTCCTCATCGGCGACCAGCAGGGTGGCGTTGACGCCATCGGGGTCGGCGACGCTCCGGCGTGGCGCATAGGCGACGGAGGCCTCCACATCCTGAGCGATTGCGACACTCCGCTCACCCTGACCGACCTCGCGGGGCGCACGCTGATGCGCGTGGCGGCGCCACGGAGCGGCGACTTCCTCCCACTTCCCTGCCGGGGAATACTGATAATCCGCTGCGGAACGACAACGCAGAAGATAGCCAACTGAGCGATATGGCCGGATAAACCATAGCCACATGAGTTATGGCCGGTTCTGGATATGGCCTAACAAACGGAATGGCCGCGACTGCCGATGGGCAGCCGCGGCCTGATTCTTATTGCAGATTGAAAGGTCAACGGAAATCGGATACGTTCACTGAGAAATTCACCGAGGAGGTTTTCCAGCAGATATTGTAGGTGTAGCAGCGGTTTTCCTGCCAGTCGGCCGAGAGCGGGATGTTTATGGTCTGCGGTGCTTCTGGAGCCTCCTTTCCGGCGAGGGTTTTCCTCACTGTCACCTTCAGGTAGCCGCCGGCGGCATTGCCGATGCGGGGCTCAACGCTCTGGGGCAGGAGCAGCATCGGGGCGCGGAGGCCTGCCTTGGCTGCGTCGGCCGAGGGGACGCTGATGTTGCACACCTCGCCGCGTCCTGTGGGGCCAGCCGAGCCGAGGTGCATGTCGAGGTCGGAAAGGATATACGCGTTGTCGGCAGCCCTGGAATCGAGAGTCCAGCCCGAACCCTCCTGTCCGCCCAGCACCACCGTGATGCCCCCTTCGGTGGATGCGTCGGGGAAACGGTAGGAGCCGCGGCCGCACACTCCGCCCAGTTCGATGTCGAGAATCTCGATGTCGTCGATCATCGGATTGCAGTTCTGGGCAGTGAAGCAAATCTGCGAGAGGGCATGGCGGAAGGCGAGCGACACCTTGCCGCCACGGCTGCCGCTGACATTCTTTGCCACGGCATACATGAGGTCGCGCTGCGCCTCCACGTCGGCCTCTACCGAAAAGTCGCGGATGGCGGGCACGTAGCCCGAGAGGTCGAAGTCGTCGCGGTCGGAAGCGCGGGCTGTGAGGTCGGCGCCGGTGCCGTCGGTGTATGCGTAGAATGTGAGGCCGCGCCAGTCGGAGGGGCGGTCGCCGGGCCAGTAGCGGAGGCGGTCGGAAGCCCAGGTGTGGCCGTTGTCGGTGCTTGTCACTATGTCGGCGCGTCCGCCGTAGAAGTTCGACTCGCCTTCAAAGGCAGTGATGCGGAACTGAGCGTGGCCTGCGGCAGCCGCGGCGTCGGCGGCGGCACGCGTGCCGAGTCCTGACTTCACTTCAAAACCGATTTCCCTGGAGTCGGCAGCACCTGCTGCGGCTGCGGGTTCAAGATTTCTGAAGTCTTCATCGAGCGAGCACGACGAAGCAAAAGCGAGGGCGAGGAGAGCGAGGGGGGCGAGTGAGATTTTTTTCAGTTCCATAGTGAAGTCGTTTTGTGACGCCGGGCTTTGTTCGGGGCCTGTCTTCAAGACCGGCCGGGCGGCCACCCGGATTGGGTTATCCTTTCGTTTTCGGCAGCAAAATTACTACAGCTCCGGGCATGATGCAAATTGTTTCAATCGATTTAACCGATTCTTAACCGACTTGTAGCATAAGGCAATAATTTTGCAACAATCCGCCCCCACCGAGCCCGATTCCCGGCCTCAAGCCCCCTTTCCGCCCCCTTGTCGGCCCCTTCCCGCCCTGCGGCCGCCATCCACTGCCCGACCTGCGCTGAAAAGGGCTCCGGAGGGGGTGAAATATGCAGTTTTCATTCGTTTATTCAAGCATTTGCGGTTTTTTCCCGATTTTCATTATTTTTTTAAGTTTTCTTTTGGTAATAAAGAAAATAGTCACTAACTTTGCAATCCAACACAAGCCAACACGAACAAAACTTCGCAATATGAAAGTGGAGTCACCGGAATATGGCGGAGCTAATCAAAAAAAATAAAGAGTGTATGCAGCCTAACACAAACATCATCACGAAAGAAAGCGTGGTGATAAGATTCTCGGGAGATTCCGGCGACGGCATGCAGCTTGCCGGCAACATCTTCTCAAATGTGAGCGCAGGAGAGGGAAACAGCATCTCGACTTTCCCCGACTATCCTGCCGAGATCCGCGCCCCGCAGGGCTCGCTGAGCGGCGTGAGCGGTTTTCAGGTACATATCGGACGCGGCGTGCACACGCCGGGCGACTCGGCCGACGTGCTCGTGGCCATGAACCCGGCCGCGCTGAAGACCAACCTCCGCTATCTGAAGAAAGGAGGCATCATCATCTGCGACGGCGATTCTTTCCGTCCGGCCGACCTGAAGAAAGCGGAGTATGCCACCGACGACCCCGTGGCTGAACTCGGCATCGACCCGGAGCACATCATGCTCGTGCCTATGACCACACTGCTCAAGGCCACCCTGGCCGACAGCGGCATGGACCAGAAAAGCATCCTCAAATGCAAGAACATGCTCGCGCTCGGCATCATCTGCTGGCTATTCGACCGCGACGTGGAGAGCGTTTTGCGCAAGCTGCAGGCTAAGTTTGCCAAGAAACCGGCTGTATACGAAGCCAACGCCAAAGTGATACGCGCCGGATGGGACTACGGCCACAACACCCACGCCAGCATGCCCACCTACCGCATCGAGACCGAACCGGCCCGCCCGGGTGTCTACACCGACGTGAACGGCAACACGGCCACCGCATGGGGCCTCATAATGGCCTCGGAGAAGAGCGGACTCCCCCTCTTCCTCGGAAGCTACCCCATCACTCCGGCCACCGACATACTTCATGAACTCGCCAAGCGCAAAGACCTCGGCGTAAAGGCCTGCCAGATGGAAGACGAGATTGCGGGCGTATGCTCCGCCATCGGCGCTTCCTATGCCGGCAACCTCGCCGTGACCTCCACCTCAGGCCCCGGCCTGGCGCTTAAGAGCGAGGGCATCGGCCTGGCCGTGATGGCCGAGCTGCCCCTGGTGGTGATCGACGTGCAGCGCGGCGGCCCCTCAACCGGCCTGCCCACCAAGACCGAACAGACCGACCTGATGCAGGCCCTCTACGGACGCAACGGCGAGTCGCCCCTCTGCGTGGTGGCCGCCACAAGCCCCACCGACTGCTTCACCATGGCTTTCGAGGCGGCACGCATAGCGCTTGAGCACACCACTCCCGTGATATTGCTTACCGACGCTTTCATCGCCAACGGCTCGAGCGCATGGCGCGTGCCCGAGGAGGAAGACTATCCGGCCATCAAGCCGCATTTCGTCACTCCGGAAATGGTGAAGGAAGGCTGGTCGGCATACATGCGCGACGAGGAATCGCTGTCGCGCTTCTGGGCCATACCCGGCATGGAAGGCGCCATGCACCGCGTGGGTGGCCTCGAGAAAGACTGCCGCACGGGCGTGATCTCGACCGACGGCGCCAACCATGAGAAGATGGTAGGGCTGCGCCGCCAGAAAGTGGCCAACATCGCCAACTACATCCCTGAGTTGAAAGTGGAGGGCGACACTGCGTCCGACACCATCCTCGTGGGCTGGGGAGGCACCTACGGCCACCTGCAGACCGCTTGCGAGGAGCTCGCCAAAGAAGGCACCCCCGTGGCTCTCGCCCAGTTCAAATACATCAACCCGCTCCCGGCCAACGCCCTCGCGGAGCTGCGCAAATATAAGAATGTGATCGTGGCCGAGCTCAACACCGGCATGTTTGCCGACTATCTGCAGCAGAAGCTGCCCGGCACCGAGATCAAGCGCATCAACAAGATCGAAGGCCAGCCCTTCCTGGTGTCGGAGATAGTGGAGGGAGTGAAACGTCACATCAACAGTTAAATCCGGAACGAACAATGGAAAACAATAATTGCCTCTTCGCCCCCGGCGACTATAAGAACGGAGCCAACGTGCGCTGGTGTCCCGGATGCGGCGACCACGCCATCCTCAATACTCTCCACAAGGCCATGTCGCGCCTCGGCGTAGCGCCGAAAGACATAGTGGTGGTGAGCGGCATCGGCTGCTCCTCGCGCCTTCCTTATTATATGAACACCTACGGCATGCACACCATCCATGGCCGCGCGGCGGCCGTGGCCACTGGCGTCAAGACCTCCCGCCCGGAGCTCACCGTATGGCAGATTTCGGGCGACGGCGACGGCCTCGCCATAGGCGGCAACCACTTCATCCACGCCGTGCGACGCAACGTCGACATCAACATGCTTCTGCTCAATAATAAGATCTACGGCCTCACCAAAGGACAGTACAGCCCGACATCGGCCCGCGGCACGATTTCGAAGTCGAGTCCCTACGGCACCACCGAAGACCCCTTCATCCCCGCTGAGCTCTGCTTCGGCGCCCGCGGCACTTTCTTCGCCCGCAGCTTCGACATGGGCCTCGACATCAGCGTCGAGGTGATGGAAGCGGCCGCACGCCACAAGGGTGCGTCGGTAGTGGAGATACTGCAGAACTGCGTCATCTTCAACAACGGCATCCACGCCGGTATAGTAGATAAAGAGGTGCGCGACGACCACACCATCCATCTGCGCCACGGCGAGAAGATGCTCTTCGGAAAGAATCTCGACAAGGGCCTCGTGCAAGACGGCTTCAACGTGAAGGCCGTGACGCTCGGCGAAGACGGATACACTATCGACGACGTGCTCGTGCACGACGCGCACTGCGAGAACAATTTCCTCCACCAGCAGCTGGCCATGATGAACGGCACCACCCTGCCGCTCGCCCTCGGAGTGATCCGCGACTATTCGGCGCCCACCTACGAGGCGGAGGTAGCCCGCCAGGTAGAGGAAGTGAAGGCCAGGAAGGGCTTCACGTCGCTGCGCGACATGGTGCTCCGCACGGCCGAGACCTGGACAGTGGAGTAAGGCCCCCGCGCCTTGCGCCGCCCGGAGGGCGAAATCGGCCTGAAAATCCGATTTTTTGGCCGAAAAAGGACTGAAAACTGCACACTCCATAAAAAAATGTGCAATTTTAGTCAAAAAATTTCGGTATGTGAATTTTTTTGATTAGTTTTGCAGTCGCGAATAAAAACAAACAACATATTATCAACTCAAAATTATCAAGATTATGTCTGATATCGAAAACAGAGTAAAGGCAATCATCGTCGAAAAGCTCACAGTAGACGAAAACGAAGTAACACGCGAAGCCGGCTTCAGCACTGACCTCGGCGCTGACTCGCTCGACACCGTAGAGCTCATCATGGAGTTCGAGAAGCAGTTTGGCATCACAATACCCGACGAGGACGCCGAGAAGATCTCGACAGTAGGTGACGCGATCGATTACATCGAAGCACACGTCTAAAACTCACAATCCGCATATTATACTCAAGATCAACGGTTTCCTGCCCATCGGGACAGGAAACCAAATCTTGAGATAATCAATCATGAGAAATATGGAATTAAAAAGAGTTGTAATCACGGGCCTCGGAGCCCTCACTCCCATCGGCAACGACGTTGCCACCGCTTGGGAAAACGCCAAGAAAGGCGTCAGCGGCGCTGGCCCCATCACTCATTTTGACGCATCCCTCTTCAAGACCAAGTTTGCCTGCGAAGTGAAGGATTTCGATCCGGCAGCCCATTTCGACCGCAAGAAAGCACGCCAGCTTGACCTCTACGCAATGTATGCCCTCACGGCAGCCGACGAGGCTATCGCCGACTCCGGACTGGAGAACGAAGGGATCGACAAAAACCGCGTGGGCGTGGTGTTCGCAGCCGGCATCGGCGGCCTCCACACTTTCGAGGAGGAAGCGGGTTATTACGCTATGAACAAAGAAAACGGTCCGAAATACAATCCTTTCTTTATTCCCAAAATGATTGCGGACATCGCCGCAGGCCAGATCTCGATCGACCACGGCTTCAGAGGTCCTAACTTCGCTACCGTTTCGGCTTGCGCTTCTTCCAACAACGCCCTCATCGATGCCTTCAACTACATCCGTCTGGGCATGGCCGACGCCATCGTGGCCGGCGGCGCGGAAGCAGCCATCTATCCCGCAGGCGTAGGCGGCTTCAACTCCATGAAAGCCCTCTCCACCCGCAACGACGAGCCCGCAAAGGCTTCCCGCCCCATGAGCGGCAGCCGCGACGGTTTCGTCATCGGCGAAGGTGCGGCGGCTCTCGTGCTTGAAGAGCTCGAACACGCCAAGGCCCGCGGTGCGAAAATCTATGCGGAAGTGGCCGGCGGCGGCCTCAGCGCCGATGCTTACCACATCACCGCCACACACCCCGAAGGGCTCGGTGCCACACTCGTGATGGAAAACGCCCTTAAAGACGCCGGCATGAAACCGGAAGACATCGACTACATCAACCTCCACGGCACTTCCACTCCGGTGGGCGACCTCAGCGAGGCCAAGGCAATCAAGAAAGTCTTCGGCGACCATGCCTACAAGCTCAACCTCAGCTCCACCAAGTCAATGACCGGCCACCTTCTCGGAGCAGCCGGCGCGCTCGAAGCGATCATGACCGTGAAAGCTGTGCAGGAGAACATCGTGCCGCCCACAATCAACCACGAGGAAGGCGACAACGACCCCGAAATCGACTACAACATGAACTGGACCTTCAACAAGGCTCAGGAGCGTGAGATCAACGCCGCCCTCTCCAACACCTTCGGCTTCGGCGGCCACAACGCAGCGCTCATCATCAAGAAATACAAAGGCTGAGAAGGCCCACGCCTCATCGCCAGATAAAGAATCCGGAAACGTCCCCGTTTCCGGATTTTTTTATTCCCCCTCCCGGAAGAAAGGTTTAATCGTCGGGCTCGAGAGTCGGCGGGGCGGACTGAACATTTTGTCGCGGATGCTCGTTTAAACACTGATATCACGCGATTGAATCTCTTTTTTACAATAATTTAATACTGAAAAATACTATGAACACAGAAGATTTGAAAGCAAAGGCTGCCTGCGAGGCGCAGGTAGGAGTGGACGCGGCGAAAGCGGCCGCGGCAGACTATAAGGAAGCGGCATCGCAGCAGGCCGCGCAGCTGAAGCAACAAGCCGCCGATAAAGCCTCTCAGCTGAAAGAGCAGGCTGCCGATAAAGCCTCTCAGCTGAAAGAGCAGGCGGCTGAGAAAGCCGCCGCTGCCAAAGAGCAGGCTGCTGAAAAGGCAGCGGCCCTGAAAGAGAAGGCCGGCGAATATGCCGACCAGGCGAAAGACAAAGCATCGGGCTTCTTCGACAAGGTGAAGGAAAAGACGGCCGACCTGCTCCATGCCGGCGCCGACAAAGTGTCGGACCTCGCCGACAAAATCGATAAATGACGCACCCCCTCCTCAAGCCACAGATAGCCCCGCGACTCCTGCCGCGGGGCTATCTTCCATCATGGCAGGGATTCTTTACAGCAAGGATATCTCCTAATTCTGCAAAGCCATTGCTTCTGCTATATTGTTCATGTCAAGACACTGCCGCCGGGAAGGATGATCCGAATTATCCGGTTCGTCATATCCGGCAGGCGTCAATATGAGCAATCTGCCGTCGCAGCATAGTTCAAAATCATGGTGTGCCGGTTTTTCTTTTTCCGCATACGCCTTGTGCCTAAGCAAAATAATCTTGCCACCGGCCGCCTCGACCTCCTGTCTCACCATCTTCTCCCGGGGAGAGATAAAAGCCGACACCACCACCCCTCCGTTGCATGCAAAATAGAGAGCGTCACGGAGTTTTTCTGCAAATTGCTCATCAGTATCGGCACGATGCACTATTAAGCGGGTACTTGAACGGATTTCTGAGATGGAAAAGATTGCCGTATGCCATAAATTCCCTTCCGCATGCAATCACGCCTCTCCGCCGCCGAAAAAAAGCCGGACGGAATTTTCTGACTGCCAGGCGATATGGATTCTGACGGATGTATTGAAATATTGTGTTGAGGTCATGTTCGGGCAGCACAATCCTGTCGTGATAATTACTGCGGAATACTACAAGATCGGGATTTTGATTTTTTTGTCTCCACTCATCGACGACGGCCGCCTTTAGAATTCCGATATAATATCCGAGATGGCGTGCAAGCCTTTGCCTCACGTGAATGAGCATGTGGATGTGGTCGGGCATAATCGCATACTGATAGACTTTTATCTCTTTTTGCTGAAACAGCCGGATCTGCCGCCATATCACCTGCCCGAGCGGCAAATTGCGCAAGGTCACTCCTTCTTTCGACAGGTCTTTGACCACCAATTCGGAGAAAGGGACACACCCATCTGCTTTTGCGATAGTGATATGATACTTCCATGGAGCCTGATAGTCGTGGCCCTGTTTGCGGGGGCCGACGGAAGGCCCTGAAGCTCGCTTGCCTGCTTCTTTCATTTGCCTGCTTTTTTAATTGAGAATAATGGCGAGCCGGAGGCTCATATACTTCCTCAAAAAGGCCGGCGCGCAAGGGCTGACAATAGCCGCGCGCAAGCTGCCGGGACCGAGCGCAGGGGCTGCCTGAAGCCGGGGAGATAGCCGAGATTGCCGCGCGCAAGGGGCGCCGAGGGGAGGCGCGATGGCGCGGAAGGGGCGGGGCGCGCAGCCTTTTTGAGGAAGTTGCAGAGCCCGTGGCTCTGTTATTATAACGAGGATTTGCCTGCCATATTTCCCCGCAAGCGGCCGGACAGCCCCCTCCGGAAAGCCGCGAAGGAACTTCCGGCCGAAACCGCAAGCGATTATTTTCACAATTTTTACGATTTTACTTTGAAATATCCTTAAAATGTTCTAATTTTGCATAATATATGCCCGATTGGCAACTATGGCAACGGAAACAAACAATATCAATAAATAAACAAATAACTAAATTACAACTAACGTTATGTGGTTAACATGCTCATCAGTAGGACGTAAGTTCATCATGGCCCTCACGGGTGCATGCCTCGTCCTCTTTTTAACATTCCACTGCGTGATGAATGCCATTTGCATCGTATGGCCCGAGGCTTACAATCAGATCTGCCTCTTCCTCGGCGCAAACTGGTATGCTCTCATCGCGTCGGTGGGGCTGGCAGTGCTGTTTATCCTGCACATCTGCTACGCCCTGTGGCTAACCCTCCAGAACCGCAAGGCCCGCGGCTCGGTGCGCTATGCAATCGAGCACCGTCCCGCCAGCGTGGAATGGAGTTCGAAAAACATGCTTGTGCTCGGCTTCGTGGTGCTCGCATTCCTCGTGGTGCACCTCATCCAGTTCTGGGCCAAGATGCAGCTCGCCGAAATCACCGGCCATGAGGGCATGATCCCCGCTGCCGCCGGCACCCTCTTCATCCAGGAGGCTTTCGCCCAGTGGTGGACTATCGTGATTTACCTCGTCGCTTTCATCGCCCTCTGGTTTCACCTCCAGCATGGTTTCTGGTCGATGTTCCAGTCCGTTGGTTGGGACAACACCACCTGGATTCCCCGCCTGAAGGCTATCGGCAACTGGTGGGTATCGATCGTGATCGCACTCTTCGTGGTGCAGGCAGTGGCATTCGGCATCAAGGCTCATGAAGGCTACTACAAGACCAACCCCGAGCTCCGCGCCCAGTATAAGTCGATGCTCGCTCCCCAGTTTGAGGAAAACTTCGGTCCCGACGCCGGCCAGGCCGTAGCGATGGGCCCCTACGAGCAGATCACAGCCCAGCTCCGCCAGATGGCAGCCAACTTCGACTCCGAACAGGCACGCATCTACAACGCCAACAATCCGAAATTCGAAGGCCAGCTCGAAACCCTCAAGGCTTCAGTGGCTCTCTTCGACTATCTTGAGGAAGGCGACGACAAGAACGCATCAGACGATCAAATGATGAATCAACCTCAATAATTTCAGGCGATATGGCAACAGAAAATGCAAAAATCATGAATGCCGTGGATTCAAAGATCCCGGAAGGTCCTATCGCTGAGAAATGGACCAACTACAAGGCTCACCAGAAACTCGTCAACCCCGCCAACAAGCGTAAGCTCGACATCATCGTGGTGGGCACCGGCCTCGCCGGCGCTTCCGCCGCCTCGACTCTGGCCGAGATGGGTTTCAACGTGCTCAACTTCTGCATCCAGGACTCTCCGCGCCGCGCTCACTCCATCGCAGCGCAGGGCGGTATCAACGCAGCTAAGAATTATCAGAACGACGGCGACTCCGTATATCGCCTCTTCTACGACACTGTGAAGGGCGGCGACTACCGCGCCCGCGAAGCCAACGTTTACCGTCTGGCCGAAGTGTCGAACAACATCATCGACCAGTGCGTGGCTCAGGGTGTGCCCTTCGCACGCGAATATGGCGGCCTGCTCGCCAACCGCTCGTTTGGCGGCGCACAGGTATCCCGTACTTTCTACGCCAAAGGCCAGACCGGCCAGCAGCTCCTGCTCGGCGCCTACAGCTCGCTCAACCGCCAGATACACCTCGGCAAGGTGAAGAGCTTCAACCGCTACGAGATGCACGACGTGGTGCTCGTCAAGGACAAGGACGGAGTGGAACGCGCTCGCGGCATCATCGCCAAGAACCTCGTGACAGGTGAATTCGAACGCTTCGCTGCCCACGCCGTGGTGATCGCCACCGGCGGCTACGGCAACACCTACTTCCTCTCCACCAACGCCATGGGCTGCAACTGCTCCGCAGCAATGGCATGCTACCGCAAGGGCGCTTACTTCGCCAACCCGGCCTACGTGCAGATCCACCCGACCTGTATCCCCGTGCACGGCGACAAGCAGTCGAAGCTTACCCTCATGTCGGAATCGCTCCGCAACGACGGCCGCATCTGGGTGCCCAAAGACATCGAAGACGCCAAGAAGCTCCAGCGCGGCGAAATCAAGGGTAGCGACATTCCTGAGGAAAACCGCGACTACTATCTGGAACGCCGCTATCCGGCATTCGGCAACCTCGTGCCCCGCGACGTGGCTTCGCGCGCAGCCAAGGAAAGATGCGACAAGGGCTTCGGCGTGAACAACACCGGCCTCGCAGTATTCCTCGACTTCTCGGAGGCTATCAACCGCCTCGGCATCGACGTGGTGCGCCAGCGCTATGGCAACCTCTTCGACATGTATGAGGAAATCACCGACGTCAACCCCGGCGAACTCGCCAACGAGAAAGACGGAGTGAAATACTACAACCCGATGATGATCTTCCCCGCCATCCACTACACCATGGGCGGCATCTGGGTAGACTATGAGCTCCAGACTTCGGTCAAGGGCCTCTTCGCCATCGGCGAGTGCAACTTCTCCGACCACGGCGCAAACCGCCTCGGCGCATCCGCTCTGATGCAGGGTCTGGCCGACGGTTACTTCGTGCTCCCCTACACCATCCAGAACTATCTGAGCGACCAGATCACCGTGCCTCATTTCTCTACCGACCTGCCCGAATTTGAGGAAGCCGAGAAGAAATGCCGCGACGCACAGCAGCGTCTGCTCGACATCAGGGGCCACCGCTCAGTCGACTCCCTCCACAAGGAGCTCGGCCACATCATGTGGGAATACGTGGGCATGGCGCGCACTGCCGAAGGCCTGAAGATAGCCCTCGACAAGATGAAGGAGCTGCGCAAGACTTTCGAGACCGACCTCTTCGTGCCCGGCTCGGCCGAAGGCATGAACGTGGAACTCGACAAGGCTTTCCGCCTCAACGACTTCATCACAATGGGCGAACTCGTGGCCTACGACGCCCTCAACCGCAACGAATCGTGCGGCGGACACTTCCGCGAGGAATACCAGACAGAGGAAGGCGAGGCTAAACGCGACGACGAGCACTACTTCTACGTGTCGTGCTGGAACTATCAGGGCAACGACAACAATGCTCCCGAGCAGATCATCGAGCCCCTCCACTACGAGGCAATCAAGGTTCAGACCCGCAACTACAAGTCATAACCCCCAAGCTTAAACTGAAATCAGACAATGGAAGAAAATGTAATGAAAGTCAACCTCCGCGTTTGGCGTCAGGCTAATGCTAAGGCCCAGGGCGGTTTCGTGACTTACGAGAATGTCGAGACTACTCCCGACACCTCTTTCCTTGAGACACTCGACATCCTTAACGAGTCGCTCATCGAAGAAGGCCAGGAGCCTATCGTGTTCGACCACGACTGCCGCGAAGGCATCTGCGGCATGTGCTCGCTCTATATCAACGGTCATCCCCACGGCCCCGCTACCGGCGCCACCACCTGCCAGCTCTACATGCGCCGCTTCAAAGACGGCGAGACCATCACCGTGGAGCCCTGGCGCTCGGCTGCATTCCCCGTGATCAAGGACCTCATGGTAGACCGCAACGCCTTCGACAAGATACAGCAGGCCGGCGGCTACGTCAGCTTCAACTGCGGCGGCGCACAGGATGCCAACGACCTCCCCATCTCGAAGGTGAATGCCGACGAGGCAATGGACTCGGCAAGCTGCATCGGCTGCGGCGCATGCGTGGCTGCCTGCAAGAATGGCTCCGCCATGCTCTTCGTCAGCGCCAAGATCAGCCAGCTCGCGCTGCTGCCCCAGGGTGCTGTGGAGAAAGACCGTCGCGTGCGTGCCATGGTAGCGAAGATGGACGAACTCGGCTTCGGCAACTGCACCAACACCGGTGCCTGCTCCGCTGAATGCCCGAAAAACATCAAGCTCTACAACATCGGCCGCATGAACCGCCACTTCATCGCCGCCAAGTGCAAGGAATAATCCCCCTGCACAACGCATACATCCGAAAGGCCCCCGGCATCAGCCGGAGGCCTTTCTCACTTACCACTATTCCACATATATTTTATTTTAACTTTTATTAACAATTAAGCACTATGAAAATCATTGAATTTTACTAATTTTGCAGATACTATATTCCATTGCAGTTACTCACCATCTAACTATAATAATTATGCGAAAATCTTTACTACTTGTAAGCGCGGCCTCAATCCTTGCGCTGAATGCGGCCTCCCTGAATCTGGAGCCTACACAGATTGATGAGTGCCTTGTGATGAGAACATCTCCCGACGGATTCATGGGGCTGAGCGACGACGAACTCGGCACCGTAATTATCGTGGACTACAAGACTGGCGAGATGCATTATCTCGAACCGGAGATAGAGGAATTTCCCGACGGAACGCTCCGATTCACAAAAGTATATTCAAGAGGTATGGGCAACTGCCTCAGCAACACCGGAATCGCACTGGTAAGCACTACCGACGGGCGCACTGACGGCTCCTACTGGGACAACGGGGAGATCAAGACCGTAAGCCGCCCCGGAGGCCCGACCGACCTTCTCATGCTCAACGGCGTCAACGCCGACGGAACACGGATCTGCGGCTCGGCCGGTGCAGGAATGAGTATGACCGACGATATTTCCTGCATGGCATATCCGGTGGTATGGACACGCGGCGCAGACGGGGAATTCACCGAATTCACCATGCTTCCGGTGCCTGAATATGACTTCACCGGACGCATGCCCCAGATGATAACGGCCATCAGCATCAGCGACGACGGCAAGACCATCGGAGGCCAGGTATGGGACTATTTCGGCATGGTAGCCGAGCCTATAGTCTACACCCAGGATGAAAACGGAGAATGGTCCTACCGCATGGTAGAACCCATATTCTACGGCCACGCATGGCCCGAGAATCCGGGAGAACCGCCCACAGAGCCGGAACCCACCGAGTTCATGTCGGAAGCCGGACTCAAGGCATACAACGACGCCCTCGACGCCTACAACAACGGAACCGCATCCCTGCCGCAGCCGGATCCGCAGCAGTTCCTTTCGATCGAAGGATATATGGCATACGTTAAAGCGCTTGACCAGTGGGATCCAGCTGAAACACCCTTTCCGCCGTCCGCAACCGAGTTCATGACCGAAGAGGAGCTCCAGGCATACAATGAAGCAGTGGAGTACTACTGGGAACACTACAACGACTACCCCGTGGCGGAAAACTACATGACAAAAGAGGAATACGACAAATATGCAGCAGCCGTCAACGCCTACAACGAGGCTTTCAAGCAGTATTTCCTGAAGTTTGAGGAATTCCAGATAGAATACAACAACTTCATCGCCGAACTTCCGCAGTTTGATAAAAACAATGTGTTCGTATCGGGCAACGGCAGATATTACGCCACGACTTCGGTGCTTCACAACTCAGAGGCCACACCCTACCGCTACGACCTCGAGAAAACCGGCGAGCCAGACCGCTACGACGAAGACATCTACCTCACATACGTAAACAGCGAAGGCATAATGATGGGTGGAGCCCCGCTCTTCGCGTTTTCCAGAACTGCCAAGATCCTTGATGCCGAATCCAACAGCTTCATATCGGTATCAGACTATATTAAGGGCAAGAGCATCGAACTTCACACATGGGTAATGGACAATACCCCCTCCATCGGAACGCCGTCGGGAGCACAAGACCTCAGCATAATATGGGGATGGACCAACGACGACGCGTATGTCACCAACATCCTCCCCGTAGCGGAATACGGCAACGGAATATCCCGACCGGCTGCGGGAGAGGCATTCGGCATGAAAGCAGAGGATGACGGCACGCTTAATTTCACGGGCATGCCGGCGACTGTGATGATAAGCGACATCAACGGAGCGATTGTATTCAACGCTGAGAATCCCGGCCTCACGGTATCACCGCGCCTCTCCGCCGGCCTCTATATAGTGAAAGCGACAGGCGAAAACGGCTCCGTAATCATCCGTAAGATCCTCGTGAGATAACACTGCGGCATCGGCCGCATGAACCGCCACTTCATCGCCGCCAAGTGCAAGGAATAATCCCCCCGCACAACGCATACATCCGAAAGGCCCCCGGCATCAGCCGGAGGCCTTTCTCGCTTTTGAACGGGCGGCCATCTTCGGGGGCCATCTTGGCTACCGCGGCTTTTGCGGGCGGCGGGTGGAGCGGCAGTAGCGGCTTGTCAGAGCTTTGCTCCTGCTATCGACGAGGCGAGCGAATTCATAGCGAGACATTGCGTTCTGGAGGGATGATCTGATTTTGGGATGGACTGATATTCCATGGGCAATATCATCAGCAGGCGCCCTTCGCAGCAAAGATCGAAATCATGCTTCGCCGGTTTTTCCTTTTCGGCCAACGGCCGACCATGAATAAGGATGATGCGGCCACCGGCTTGCTCTATAGCCTTCCTTATCTCTTTTTCTCTCCGGGAGATGAAGGCCGACACTATTACGCCACCATTGAGAGCATGATACAGGCATTCTTCCAGTTTGCCCCTGAAAGACCGCTCATCATCGGCGCGATGCACGATGAGCGGATATTTGAATGGGTTGCGGAGATGGAAAAGATTGCCGTAGGCCTGAACCTCGCGCCCGCCGGCAAGGATGTTCCTGTGCTTGCGGAAGAAAGCCGGCCGAGCCCTCCTGACAGCGAGCCGATAGGGATTTTGCCGGATATAGCTGCATATCACGTCCAGGCTCATGAAAGAATATATAATTCTATCATTGTAGCCTTCCTCAAAAACTGACAATGCCGGATTCTGATTTAATTCACGCCAGATATTTGAGATGCCTGTCATAAGACCGCCAATGGCATTTCCAATAGGCCTGTCCAGTCTTTCCTTTACTTGAATAAGCATGTGGCAATGATCCGGCATAACAATATATTCGATAACCCGGATCGACCTGTGATGGCTGCTGAAATTTCTGATTTCATTCTCTATAATCGCGCCAAGAGGAGATAACTCCACCCTGACTCCATCCGGAATCAATTCCAATACTTTCAAAGATGAAAAATAAGGAGCGGAAGCAGCTTTGGTGATAGTGATGTGATATTTCCACGGAGCCTTGTAGTCATGGCCGCGCTTTCGGCGCTTATGGTGCCTGCGGAAATTTTGCTGATCCGGATATATTTGCTTTCTACTATCACTATTCATGCTTCTTTTCTTATTTTTGGCCCTCTTGCAGATTTCTGGCCTTCTGGCGGATTTTTGCGGGCTTCCGCCCTCACACCCCCTCCACTGACTGCGACGGCCCAGGCTTCCGCCCGCAGCGGGAGCTGTGTGCGGGCGGAAGCCCGAAAAGCCGGGGGGCGGAAAGGCGCAGGCGAGGGCGGAAGCCCGAAAAAAGCCCGGAGGGAGGGGCGGAGGGCTGCGTCAGAGCGGGGGAAGGGTCTGGATGGAGTGGAGGATGGAGAGGGCTTCCGTGACGGTCGGAACCGACTCGACCAGGAAGGAGCGCTTGCCGTTGACCTCGCGCAGGCGGGTGCGCGTCGGTTCGAGCTGAAGCCAGGCCAGCATGCGGCCAAATGCAGAAGACTCGTAATATGCCTTATTTTCGTCGCCAACGAAGTAGATGTACATCCGACCACCCTTGAGCGTGAGACGCTCTATACCGAGACGTTTGGCGGCAATACGGAGGGGTACAACCTTCACCAGCTCCTCCGTGGTGGCCGGTATCTCGCCGAAACGGTCTTTCAGGGCCGCGCGGAACTCCTCGATCTGCTCGGGGCTCTCCATGTTGTCGAGTTGCTGATAGAGGCTGATGCGCTCGCTCTCCTGAGGCACGTAGGATGGGGGCAGACGCAGCTCAAGATCGCTCTCGATGGTGCAGTCGGCCACAAATTCCTCCACCTTGCCGGCGTTGACGTCGGCAAAAGTGTCGGCAAATTCCTCGGTCTTGAGCTCAAGCACCGATTCCTTCAGTATCTTCTGGTAGGTCTCATATCCGAGGTCGGCGATAAATCCCGATTGCTCGGCGCCGAGCAGATTGCCGGCACCGCGGATGTCGAGGTCCTGCATCGCGATGTGTATGCCGCTGCCCAGGTCGGAAAAACTCTCTATCGCCTGCAGGCGCCGGCGCGCCACGGGTGTGAGCGGCACCCCTGCCGGCACCATGAAATAGCAGAACGCCTTGCGGTCGCTGCGCCCTACGCGTCCGCGCAACTGATGCAGCTCTGAGAGGCCGAAATTCTGCGCGTTGTTGACGATGATGGTGTTGACATTAGGCATGTCCACGCCATTTTCCACAATGGTGGTGGAGAGCAGTATGTCATAGTCGTGCGCGGCGAAGTCGAGGATAGCCTTCTCCAGCCGTTCGGGAGGCATCTGCCCGTGGGCCACCACTACCCTCGCGTCGGGCACAAGCCGGCGCAGCATGTTCTCGAGCGCGTTCAGATTCTCGATGCGGTTGGAGACCACGAAGAGCTGTCCGTTGCGCGAGAGTTCGAAATTCACTGCCTCGCGCACCATGTCGTCGTCGAGCGTAGCCACGGTCGTCACCACCGGATGCCGGTTGGCCGGGGGCGTGTTGAGCGAACTGAGGTCGCGCGCCCCCATGAGCGAGAACTGCAGCGTGCGCGGTATCGGCGTGGCGCTCATGGTCAGCGTGTCGACATTCACCTTCAGCTGCTTCAGCTTCTCCTTCACCGCCACCCCGAATTTCTGCTCCTCGTCTACTATCAGCAGGCCGAGGTCCTTGAACTTCACACCTTTGCCGACGAGCTTATGCGTGCCAATGAGAATATCCACCTTGCCGGCCTCGAGGTCTGTGAGAATCTGCTTCACCTCCTTCGGCTTTTTCGCACGCGATATGAATTCCACGCGCACCGGGAGGTCTTTGAGGCGCTGGCGGAAGGTGCGGTAATGCTGCATGGCGAGCACCGTGGTGGGCACGAGCACGGCCACCTGCTTCGAGTCGGTCGCAGCCTTGAAGGCGGCGCGGATGGCGAGTTCCGTCTTGCCAAACCCAACGTCGCCACACACGAGGCGGTCCATCGGGCGGGGGCTCTCCATGTCGGCCTTTATGGCCTGCGTGGCCTTCAGCTGGTCGGGGGTGTCCTCATAGATGAAACTGGCCTCCAGTTCGTGCTGCAGGTAGGAATCGGGCGAGAACGCGAAACCCTGCTCCTCGCGGCGTGCGGCATAGAGCTTGATGAGGTCGCGCGCGATGTCTTTCATCTTGCTCTTGGTGCGCTCCTTGACGCGATTCCAAGCGCCGCTGCCGAGTTTGCTTATCTTCGGCGGCACACCTTCCTTGCCGCGATATTTCGAAAGCTTGTGAAGGGCATGTATCGACACGAGTATCAGGTCGTCGTTCTGATAAAGCAGCTTTATCATCTCCTGCGGATGGCCGTTGGTGTCGGTCTTGACCAGGCCTGCGAAGCGTCCTATGCCATGATCGATATGCACAATGTAGTCGCCAATCTCGATCTGGTTGAGTTCCTTGAGCGAGAGGGCGAGTTTGCCGCTGCGAGCCTTGTCCGACTTGAGATTGTATTTATGAAAGCGGTCGAATATCTGATGGTCGGTGAAGAAGCATATCCGGGCGTCGTGGTCTACGAAGCCGGCGTGCAGCGTCTTGTCGACGGGGGTGAAACTGATTCGGTCGCCCCGGTCGGCGAATATGTCTTTCAGGCGCTCGGCCTGATATGGTGAGTCGGAGAGTATGAGCAGGCGGTAGCCGTCGGCGAGAAGCCTTGTGAACGATTCGGAAATGAGGTCGAAGTTCTTGTGGTAGAGTGCCTGGGGCGATGTGTTGAAAGCCATCGAGGCGTCGGCGCCGGCAGCCTTGGCTGTCTCGCCGAATTCCACCACGCGCATGCCCTCCAGCCGGGCAGCGAAGTCAGCGGCGTCCACCACCCGCTCCATGGCATGCAGGTCGCCCTCGCCCGCTATCGCGGCCGATTCGGAATAGGTTTCCGAGGCGGTCTCCTTCACCGTGGTGAGCAGAATCTGCTCCGACGCGGCAAAAATCAGGGTGTCGGCGCCTGCAAACTCGAGCATCGACACTCCATGCTCGCTGTCGCCCTCCGACGCCATCTGCGGCACCACCGTGATCTGCTGCAGCCTTTCTTCGGAAAGCTGCGTCTCCACGTTGAATGTGCGTATGGAGTCGATCTCGTCGTCGAAAAAGTCGATGCGGTAGGGAAGTTCATTCGAATAGCTGAAAACGTCGAGAATCGAGCCACGGCGCGCATATTGGCCCGGTTCATACACGTAGTCGACCCTGCGGAAACCGAGGGCGAGAAGTTTCTCCTCCACCTCCCCGATGCCGACGTTGCGGCGCGTCGAGAGCTGCAGGGTGTTTTTCCTCAGCTCCTCCTTCATGGGCACCCGCTCGGCCATCGC
Organism: Bacteroidales bacterium; assembly: GCA_030524805.1. Lineage (GTDB taxonomy): Bacteria > Bacteroidota > Bacteroidia > Bacteroidales > Muribaculaceae > Lepagella. The sequence goes on from JAUNFY010000021.1 coordinate 19,841, forward strand.
GGCGGGATAGGTCACCACGGCGGTGATATCGCCCGAGAGCCATCCGTCGAGGGTTTCGGCGCGAAGTATCTGCTGCGGCGCGTCGACACGCCCGTATTTGATATGACGCTTGTAGCCGGAAGGAAAAAACGCGATCTCGCGGTCGCCGCATACTCGCGATATGTCGTGGTAGAGATATCCGGCGCTGTCGGCGTCGTCGGCCACCACTATCATGCGCCGCCCCGTGGCGGCGAGCCGTCCGAGCAGCACGGCGGCCGCCGACCCTTTGAGGCCGGTGAGCGCGGCGCGATGAATCTTCCTGTCGTCTGCAAGCTGCGCGAGCGCCTTCACTTTCGCATCAGTGGCGAAAAGGGCGCCCGCAGCATCGATGGTAAGGCTCATTTCCCCTCTCCTTTCAGGATTGCCTCATAGAGGGGCGACTCGAGGATTTCTACCGCCCTTTCCACCGCGGGATCGGAGCGCACCTCCACGGCCACCCGTCCCTTCTCGCCATAATAGCGCGAGGCTATCTCCTCTTCAAGATAAACCTTTATCTCGTCTTTCTTCAACTGCAGGTCGCGGCTCAGGTCGCTTCCGAGCGACTTCTCGAGCTCCTTGAGCGTGGAGTCGTTGGCCTCCGTCATGTAGCCCTGTTCGTCGGCCTGCTTGCGGAGCTCCTTGAGCAGCGCGTCAAACGACGTGTCGTATTTCATATCGCCCTGCGCCACATAGTCGGCAAATTCGGCGTAGGCCGCGTCGTCGATGGCGAAGTCGCCGATGGCGGGAGCCTCAGGATGAGCGGCGCGGTAGCGGGTGGCGTAGTCGAAAAATTTATTCTTCGTGATGAGATTGTAGAGCACGTCGGAATATGATATACCCTTCACCACCGAGTCGGGCTGCAGGCCACCGCCGTCGCGCACCTCGCGCCCGCGGGCGGTGTGGTATACGTTGGTCAGCGAATCGGGAGTGCGCGCCACGCTGCCGTCTTCGTTGCGCCGCGAGTAGTCGAGCGCCTGGATGAGGCGGCCGGAGGGGATGTAGTATTTCGACACCGTCACCTTCAGCAGCGCGTCGTTAGGCAGCGGGAAGGTGGTCTGCACCAGCCCCTTGCCGAAGCTGCGCGTGCCCACGAGCACCGCGCGGTCGAGGTCTTGCAGCGCGCCCGCCGTGATTTCGGAAGCGGAAGCGGTGCCGCCGTCGATAAGCACGGCCATAGGCATGTCCTTGAAGCGGGGATTGAGAGTGGTCTTATACACTTTCTCGCTCTCCTTTCCCTTTGTGCGGAGCACCGGGGTGCCCTTCGGCAGGAAATTGCCCAGAATCTCGATGGCGCTCTCCACGAGGCCGCCGCCATTGCCGCGGAGGTCGAGGATAAGGTTGGAGAAACCGGGATTGGCACTCAGCGTGTCGAGCGCAGCCGAGATCTCGGCCGCCGAGTTGGTGATGTACTGATTGAGGCGCACATAGCCGGTAGAGGGCGAAACCATGCCGAAATATGGCACGGAATTCTCCGTCACTTTCTCGCGGGTGAGCACGAAAGTCTTCAGCGAGTCGGCCACGTAGGGGCGTATCACCTCCACGCGCACCTCAGTGCCCGGGATGCCCTTGAGCAGTTTCGACACGTCGGCGTTTTTCTTCCCTTTTGTCATCACCGAATCCACCTTCACGATCCTGTCGCCGGGCATGAGGCCGGCTTTTGCCGCCGGGCTTCCCTCCATGGGCTGCGAGATGCACACGTAGCCGTCGAGCTCGGTGATGTAGCTTCCTATGCCGGCATATTCGCCGGTGGTCATCTTCATGAGCGCGTCGCGCTCGTCGGCGGTGTAATACTCCGTGTAGGGGTCTACGGTGTTGAGCATGGCGCGTGAGGCCGCATTGAAGGCGTCGTCGATGCGTATCGAGTCCACGTAGTTCTGCTCAAGCACCTTCACCATTGAGTTGAAGGTCTTGAGATTTCGCTGCAGCGACATATCGTGGCTCTTTTTAGCGCCCCCCGCCGCTGCCATGGCGGTGAGGATGGCGAGAGATATTATCAGTCTTTTCATAATTCATTTTTCTCAACAACGCCGGCGGCTGCCTCATTGTTCGGTATGCTCGGGGTGCGGATAGTCGATGGTGAAGTGGAGTCCGCGGCTTTCTTTCCGCTCGCGGGCCTGGCGCATTATCAGGTATCCGATGTTGATGATGTTGCGCAGCTCGCAGAGCGCGCGGGTGGGCTTGCTGGTGCGGAAGAGGCGCTCGGTCTCCTGATAGAGGATGTCGAGGCGGTTCCAGGCGCGGTCGAGGCGCAGGTTACTCCTCACGATGCCCACGTAGTAGCCCATGATCTGGTTCACTTCCTTTTCCGACTGGGTGATGAGCACCATCTCCTCGGGGTGCGTCGTGCCCTCGTCGTTCCATTGAGGCACGTCGTTGCGGAAGTCGATGCCGTCCACTCTCGCGGCGGCATGCTTCGCGGCGGCGTCGGCATACACCACTGCCTCTATCAGTGAGTTTGAGGCGAGGCGGTTGCCACCGTGCAGGCCGGTGCATGAGCATTCGCCCACGGCATAGAGACGGTCGATGCTGCTGTGGCCGTCGAGGTCTACCTTGATGCCTCCGCAGAGATAATGGGCGGCCGGGGCCACCGGTATCATGTCTTTCGTTATGTCAATGCCGAGCGAGAGGCATTTCTCGTAGATGTTGGGGAAATGCTTCCGGGTCTCCTCGGCATCCTTGTGGGTCACGTCGAGATATACGTGGTCGGTACCGTTGAGCTTCATCTCGGAGTCGATGGCGCGGGCCACTATGTCGCGCGGGGCGAGCGAGAGCCGCGGGTCGTATTTCTGCATGAATTCCTTGCCGTCGAGATTCTTCAGCACGGCGCCGTAGCCGCGCATGGCCTCGGTGATGAGGAAGCTGGGGCGGTCGCCGGGGTGATAGAGGGCCGTAGGATGAAACTGGATGAACTCCATGTCCTGCACGGTGCCCTTGGCGCGGTAAACCATCGCTATACCGTCGCCCGTGGCGATGAGCGGATTGGTGGTGGTGGTGTAGCATGCTCCCACTCCGCCGGTGGCCATCACGGTGATCTTGGCCAGGAAGGTGTCTACTTTCTCAGTGGCCTCGTCGAGCACGTAGGCGCCGTAGCACGTGATGTCGGGAGTGCGCCGCGTCACTATCTTGCCCAGATGATGCTGGGTGATTATCTCCACGGCGAAGTGATTCTCATAGATGTCGATATAGGGGTTTTCCCTCACCCTCTCCACGAGCGAGAGCTGTATCTCGGCGCCCGTGTTGTCGGCGTGGTGGAGGATTCGGAATTCGGAGTGTCCTCCCTCGCGGTGCAGGTCGAAGGTGCCGTCGTCCTTGCGGTCGAAGTCCACGCCCCAGCTCAGGAGCTGACGGATCTGCTCAGGGGCGTTGCGCACCACTTTCTCCACCGCGGCGGGGTCGGAAAGCCAGTCGCCCGCCACCATCGTGTCGTGCATATGCTTGTCGAAATCGTCTACTTCAAGATTTGTCACGCTCGCCACTCCACCCTGCGCAAAATATGTGTTGGCTTCATCAAGCGTGGTCTTGCACACTATGGCAACCCGATGCTGCGGCGATGCCACCTTGAGGGCGAAGCTCATGCCCGCCACTCCGGAACCTATCACGAGATAGTCGTATTTGAATACCATGATTCGTACTGTTTGAGATCGCCCCCACCCGGGAGGGCATTGGTAGGGCGTAGGCCTTTCACGGCCTGCGCCCTTATTGTTCAGCACCTGTCGGCTCTGATTGTCCGGAGCGGATTAGAGCGACGAGAGGTTGTAGCTTGCAAACTCGAGGTCTTTCTGAGCCTTGGCTGCCATCGACGGGTCGAGCTTCACAGCTTCGCGGAGGTTGGTCACCACCATGTTTTCATTGTTGGTGCGTGCGCCCACAACTGCTGCGAGGTAGTAAGTGATGGCGTTGGGGTTCTTGATGGCTGCGAGAGTGCTCTTGGCTGCGCTGTAGTCCTTGTTGAGGATCTGGGCGAGAGCGGCGTTGTTGTTCTTCTCTGAGCCGAAGCTGTTGAGAGCGTTAGCCACCTTGCCTTCTTCAAGATAGAGCACACCGAGAGCGGAAGCTGCCTCGGGCACGCCTGCTGCGCCGCCGATGAGGTCTTTAGCCTTGCTCACGTTGTCGTTGGCGAGAGCCACGAGACCCTGGTTGAGCTCAACCGACTTGTTGCCGGGAGCCAGACGGGCTGCCTGTGCGAGAGCGCTGCTGGCGGCGTCGTATTTGCCGAGGGCGAATTCAGTTGCGCCGAGGTTGTTCCAGGTGCGGTAGTCGTTGGGATAAAGCTTGGTAGCCGCGCTGTAGATGGCTTCCTTGCGTGCGTTGTCGTTGGTGAGGGTAGCGAGGTAAAGGATTTCCTCGAGGCTGAGCTTGGAGGGATCTGTAGCGAATTCCTGCTCCATCTCTGCGTCGCTCTTGCCGATCACGTTGACAGTGGCGATCACCTTCGAATAGCGGAGCTGCGGGAGGATCTGGGCTGCGAGCTCATCAAACACTGCGGAGAGGTTGCGGATCTCGCGTTCGCGCTGTTCGGGGTCCTTATACATCTTGAGCACGCTCAGAATGAGTTCCTTGTCCTGGATGTTGCTCTTCTCCACGAGCTGCTGGAAGCCTTCCCAGTCTTCGGGAGTGAACGAAGAAGTGAGTTCACCGAATTCAGTGATCTTGTCTTTGTTGAGCTGCTTCTCCACGTAAGCCACTGTGTTGGTCTCACGCTTCTCGGCAAGCTGGGTGTTGAATTCGAGCGAGCCGTCGGGCGATGCGTAGGAGTTCACTGTCACGCCGGCGATTTCCTTGTTGGCTGCTTCGTTGGCTGCCTTCAGCTGGTCGTTGAGGTCAACGTAGTCGGCTGCCTTCACCTGGTTGGCGCGGATGTTGGCCTGGTTGATGAGGAACTTGATCTCAGCGCTGTATTTCTCCTGGATGATGCGCTCGAAGTTGCTGGGCGATGCAGCGGGTGCGAGAGTGGCGGGGTCGGTGAGGGTGGAGGTAGCGATCACGCCGTAGCCCACTTTCACGCGGGGAAGAACATAGTCTTTGCCGCCCTGGTTCACCTTGAAGTCGAGATAGAGGTCGCTGTTGGCCATCTCGGGCTGATATTTCACGTTGAAGGGAATGGTGACATTGCCGCCTTCCTTGTAGGAGATCACCTGACCGTTGGCGCGGGCGTTCTCACCCTGCACAGTCACCTGAGAGCTCGATGCCTCGCCGCCCTGCCATGCGAGCACGGGGGTTACGGTCACTACTGCGTTCTTGGGCATGAATTTTGCGGGAACTGTTCCGGTGATGGTGGCCGGCACTGTCTCTCCCACTGTCTCGAGGGGAGTCGGGTTGGTGGTGAAATACTCCGAGGCGAACTCGCTCACCTTCTTGGAGCATGATCCCATGGAGAGAACCACGGCTCCAAGGGACAGATAGACTAATGTTTTTTTCATGATCATTGAAAAAAGTTAAATAAATTTTGGATTATCAGTCATTTACTATAATGCCGTCCTGTTTCGGCCGACATATCGGGGTATATTATTGCCAAAGTTACGAAATAAACATTTAATTTGCAACTTTTTTGCCCTCAAATTTTCAATTCGGCCCCGGGGGCTCACGATTCGTAGAAGATGGCCTCTTTCTGGTAGCGCGCCATAAGCGTGTTGTAGGCCCAGTCGTCACATGCCTTGAGAGTGATGCCGCGCGACTCGTCGAGGATGTAGTCAGGTATCGGGGCGCCGGCATAGATGGAGCACACCACTCCGCCGCCGAGGCGCGGATTCACCTCCATCAGCAGGAAGCGGTTGCGGTCTATGTCGTGGATAAACTGCAGCGTCACGGGGCCGCGCAACTTGAATTTCTCTATCACGTCGCGGCTCAGACGGTCGAGGGTGGCGTTGCGGCACGTGATGGTGCGCGTCACTTCGCCGCCCATCACCTCAAGCCTCACGCGGGGCACCACCGTCAGTATCTCCCCCTTCTGCGACACGTAGCAGTCTACGGTGTATTCGTCGCGGTTGTCGATATATTCCTGCACGAGATAGTCGCTCAGGTTCTCGAGATGCATCAGCTCGTCGAGCGAATTGAATATCTTTATGCCTCTCGAAGCGCTTCCCTTGCGGGGCTTGGCTATGGCGGGCATCTTGGCGTTGATCACGCTGTAGGTCTTCGGTATCGGGATGCCGGCGGCCTCGAAGGCTTTGGCGGCCTCCACTTTGTCGAACATCGTGCGGTTGGTCTCGAAATCGCCCACCGGGATGAACACCTCGGGAAGATGCTGCTTCACCTTGGAGGCTATCTCGATGGCGCCGTCCACGAAGGGGAGGATGATGTCGATCTCATATTCCCGGGCCACCCTCACGATGTCGGGCACCACGTTGGGGTCGCTCCAGCGCAGACCGACCACTACTTTCGCCACAAGGGCTATCGGTACCTGCTCCATCAGTTCGTAACTGACGATGTTCACTTCTCTTCCTATCCGCTCGCCGCTGCGCTTGAAAAGTTCGGCCATCGAGACACGCCTCGCGCCCCCGAGCATAAGAATGTTGATTTTTTTCATACGTTGTAAATCCCCGCTTTATATTTCTTTAAATTTTCCTTGTCTGAAAACCACTCTATCGTGGCGCCGAGTCCCTGCTCCAGGCTGAAGCGCGGACGCCAGGGGGTGAGGCTCGTGATAAGGCTGTTGTCGCCAAGCAGGCGGAACACCTCGCTGCCCGCGGGCCGCAGGCGGCAGGGGTCGACAGCCCATTCCACTTCGGCGCCCATCAGTCGCGCTATGGTCTGCAGTGTGTCGGCCATGCTTGTCTCCACGCCCGTGGCTATGTTGACCTCACGTCCCACCGCTTCGTCGCATTCGGCAAGGGCTATGAACCCGGCGGCCGTGTCGGCCACGAAGTTGAAGTCGCGCGTCGGTGTCAGGTCGCCCACCTTGATGCTCCTCACTCCGGAGGCTATCTGGGTGATGATGGAGGGAATGATGGCGCGGGCCGACTGGCGCGGGCCATAGGTGTTGAACGGACGCACCACCGTCACCGGGGTGTCGAAGGCGTTGTGGAAACTGAGCGCTATGGCGTCGGCGCCGATCTTGGAGGCAGAATAGGGCGACTGCGGCTGCTTGGGATGCCGCTCGTCGATCGGCACGTAGCGCGCCGTGCCGTACACCTCGGAGGTAGACGTCACCAGCAGACGCCCCACCCCTTCGTCGCGCACGGCCTGGCAGATGTTGAGCGTGCCCTTCACGTTGGTGTCCACGTAGGAGTCGGGAGCGACGTAGCTGTAGGGAATGGCGATGAGGGCGGCAAGGTGAAACACCGTGTCGACGCCCTTCACAATGTGGCGGCAGAAATTGGGGTCGCGAACGTCGCCCGTCACCACTTCGAGTTGCGGGCTCTTCACGTCTTCAAGCCAACCCCAGTTGTTGAACGAGTTGTATTGGGCCAAAGCCCTGACCTCACATCCCCGGGCGAGAAGCGCCTCGGTGAGGTGCGAGCCGATGAAGCCGTCGGCGCCGGTCACCAGAACCTTATTCATTTGCTATTTCCTCCTTATACGTTTCAATATGGCGTTCCTTCTTCTCTTCCAGTATCTCGGAGATGGTGAGGAATATTCCGCTCTCCTCCACATTTCCGAAGTCGTCGTTGACAGCCGTGCCAAACATCCTCATCGTCGGCGACAGCGACATGTAGGCGTTCACCAGCGGCGGTATGTTGTGTCCTTTCTCCCTTATGATATGGTGAAGGATGCGGTAGTCTTCCTTATAGTCTTTCCCGCTGAACACCGACTGTATCTCGGCCGACATGGCTTTGGTGGCCACCGGATGCTTGGGCCAGACCAGATGGTCGGGGTCGGGGAAATGCTTGTTGAGGAAACCGAGTATCAGGTCGAGGTTTTCCCGGCCGAAGGCGGGATACATCGTGACCTTGCCGAAGAGATATTTCAGATGGGGATACACCACGGTGAGCGCTCCCAGTCCGTCCCATAGATTGTCGAGCGCGTAGAGACCTCTGGAGCCGGCGCGCACGTTCTGATATTGCGCCGACACAAACGACCGGCCCAACTCGAGAGTGTCGGGCAGATACTCCGTCAGGAATTTCTCGGAAAATTCAAATATGTGGGCCATCGCTATGCGCGGTTCCCCGTCTTTCATCTCCACCTTGTTGCCGGCAAGGAAACGGTAGCCGCCGAGTATCTCTTCCTCTACCGGATTCCACACTATAAGCTGCCGGCAGGGTTCGGCCATGGTGTCAAACTCATCGATGTCGCATTCTTTTCCGGTGCCGCCGCCGGCCAGACGGAAGGCTTCCTCACGAAGGCGACCGATCTCGCGCATGGTGTGCGGTGCGTTGTGGGCATCCACCACATACAAGTGATTCTCCCCCTTGTTGGTGTGGCGGAGAAATCTGTCGGGTGTCAGTTCCTGTTTTATCAGTTTTCTATCAACTGGTGCAATGATAGGCTGCATCTTTATAGAATTTCTATTTCCGCAGTCAGGACTATAAATCCGGGACGCCTGCGAAACCAATTTGATTTGTATCTCTTCAGGCCCAATCCTTCCATGGAAGCGGCCCGCCTTATTTTTCATATCGCCATTTTCAATTTCACATTGATATTTTCAATAAGCCGAAACAACTTCATGTTGCAAAGTTAGTAATAATTTTCCAAATTCCGCACCTGTAGTCCTATTTTTTGATTTCGGCGTCGGGGGTGGCGCCTCCGAAATGCGCTTTGAGCAGCGCCGCCTTGGCTTGCCCCACCACGGCCGCTATCTCTTCTTCCGACGCTTCTTTCAGCCGCTTCACGCTCCTGAACCGCTGCATCAGCGCCTTGCGCGACACGGGGCCGATTCCTTTCACCGAATCCAACTCACTGACTGTCTGCCCTTTCGACCGGCGGTCGCGGTGATGCGTGATGCCGAAGCGGTGGGCTTCGTCGCGCAACGCCTGTATCACCCGCAGGCTCGGACTCGTCTTGTCGATATAGAGCGGCAGCGAGTCGCCGGGGAAATATATCTCCTCAAGACGCTTCGCGATGCCTACAAGAGCCACCACCCCGCGGATGCCCATCTCGTCGAAGGCTTCCACGGCGGCGCTGAGCTGACCCTTGCCGCCGTCTACCACCACCATGTCGGGCAGCTGCTCCCCTTCGGCCATCATGCGCGTGTAGCGCCGGTGGAGCACTTCTTTCATCGAGGCGAAGTCGTCGGCCCCAACCACTGTCTTGATATTGAAATGCCGGTAGTCTTTCTTCGAGGGTTTGCCGTTGCGGAACACCACGCAGCTCGCCACAGGATTCGTGCCCTGGATGTTGGAGTTGTCGAAGCATTCTATATGGCGCGGCTGCACGTTGAGCCGGAAATCGCGGCGCATCGTCTCCATAAGCTTCTCCACGCCGCGCTCCGGGTCGAGCGCCTCGGCCTGCTTCTCGCGGTCCTTGAGATATTGGGCGGCGTTCTTCGTCGCCACGTCGAGCATCTTCTTCATGTCGCCGCGCTGCGGCACCACAAACCTCACTTTCTCGAAATCGACGTCGGGCAGAAACGGCACCACTATCTCGGCAAAGGTCCGCTCAAACCGGCGCCCCACTTCCGCTATCGCCATCGAGAGCAGTTCCTCGCGGCTCTCGCCGGCGCATCGCCGGTATTCGAGATTGATGCTCTGAGTCACGGCGCCGCGGTGCATGTGCATGAAGTTCACCACGGCTATGTCGCCGAGTTCATTGCCCACAAACGAGAATATGTCGCGGTCGGAGGTGTCGGTGCGGGCGATCACGCTCTTGGCGTTGTAGTTTCTCACCGCTTCGTATTTCTCCTTCACCTCCTGGGCCTGCTCAAACTTCCATTGGGCGCTCAAATTCTCCATTTCATCGAGAAGATGACGCTCGAGTTCGAGCGTGTCGCCGCGCAATATGGTGTTGACGCGCGCCACGTATTCGCCATATTGCTCACGGTTGATAAACCCTCGGCAAGGGCCTCCGCATTTCTTGATGTGATAGTCGAGGCATAGGGAATATTTGCCGCGCGCTATCCCCTTTTCATCGAGGGAATGGCGGCAGCTGCGCAGCGGGAAGATGTCGCGGATGAGCTGCAGCACCACCCGCGCCGACTGCTCCTTGGAGTAGGGTCCGTAGTATTTCGCGTCGAGCCCACGCTCGCGCGTCATGAACACTCGGGGGAAATCTTCTTTGGTCACCACGATCCAGGGATACGACTTGTCGTCTTTGAGCAGCACGTTGTAGCGCGGCTGGTATTCCTTTATCATGGCGTTTTCGAGATGCAGCGCGTCTTCTTCCGTATGCACCACTATGAAGCGCATGTCGACGATGCTCCGCACGAGCAGATTGGTGCGCCGTATGTCGTGGATGCGGTTGAAGTATGACGACACTCTCCTCTTGAGATTTTTCGCTTTGCCCACGTATATCACGGTGCCGTTGCGGTCGAGATACATGTAGACGCCCGGCGAGTCGGGCAGCGAGAGTATCTTGCCGCGCAGTTTCTCGCCTGGACGGTTGGCCCGGATGTCGTCGGGGGTGCGGTCAGACTTTATCTCGAGGTTGAAACCGCCGGTTTCATCGATATCCCTGCCTGTTGCGGCGAGGGGGTTGCGGGGTGTTTCCGATTTGTTTTCTTCCATTGCTTTTTGCGGATAATGCAGGTGAGCGTAGATGCCATTGAGCCCGCAGGCCATACATGCCTATACATGAATCCCCATGAATCCCCATGAAAACTCATGAATCCACATGAACGCACATGAGCGCATATAAGCGCACATAATGGCCTGCCAAGCATGACGCATGATTGAAAAAGTCCGATGAAATCGGGCTCATCGGACTTTTTGCAGCGGCATCAGGCGCGGATCAGTATTTCAGAAGCGATGTCACTTCCACATCCTTGGGAAGCGCGTCGCGCCCTTCGAGATCGGTGAGCTCCACGATGAAGTTCACGTAGATTTTCTTCGGATTCATCGTCTTCACGAGCTGGCAGCAGGCATTCATAGTGCCCCCTGTGGCCAGAAGGTCGTCGTGGATCACCACCACGTCGTCGGGGGTGATGGCGTCGCTGTGGAGTTCGATGGTGTCCACTCCGTATTCCTTGGCGTAGGAAGCCTTGATAGTGAACGACGGCAGTTTGCCCGGCTTACGCGCCGGCACAAACCCTGCCCCGAGGCGGTCGGCAAGTATCGAACCTCCGATGAAACCGCGCGATTCTATACCTATCACTTTAGTCACGCCTTTGTCTTTGTAGAGGTCTACAAGGGCATCGGCCACTGTGTGGAGCGCCTCGCCGTTCTTGAACATGGTGGTGAGGTCGCGGAAAATGATTCCCTTCGAGGGGAAGTCGGGCACATCTCTGATGATGCCCCTCAATTCTTCAAGCTGCATTTTCTTTTTTATTTATTTATTATTATTTGTTGTCTATATTCTTTCGATGAAATCGGGAGTTTTTATCGCCGATTCCGGTATTTGTATCAATGTTTCACGTGAAACATTTTCGTTTTAATCCGACACGTTTCAATCCTTTATGCGGACGCATCCGGAAAACGCACATCAGTTTCTCAGCATCACGAGAAGCACGTTTACGTCGGCCGGAGACACACCGGGAATGCGCGACGCCTGCCCTATCGTAGCCGGACGTATCCGGGCCAGTTTCTGGCGTCCCTCGGTAGAGATGGCGGCTATCTCGGAATAGTCGAGCGAGTCGGGTATGCGCACCTTCTCGAGGCGAAGCATCCTCTCGGCCGATTCCTTCTCGCGGTCGATATATCCTTTGTATTTTATCAGGATCTCGGCCGATTCCATTATCTCTGCCCGGCGACCGCTCTCCAGTCCTTCGCAACGGCGGCGCAGACTCTCGATGAGCGGCAGCAACGACGCGAAGTCAAGCTGCGGCCTGCGCAGAAGATCAGCCACGCGCACGCTGCCCGAAAGACGTCCGGTGCCGGCCTGCTCGAGATAGCTTTGCAGTTCGTCGGTGGGCTTCACGGAATGAGTCTCACACCACTCCACGAGCGCGTCGCGCTGCTCATATTTGCGGAGCATGCTCTCATAGCGGTATTGGTCGGCCAACCCCACTTCATGCCCGATCGGCGTAAGGCGCAGGTCGGCATCATCCTGCCGGAGAAGGATGCGGTATTCGGCGCGGCTCGTAAACATACGGTATGGCTCGTCGACACCTTTGGTGACAAGATCGTCGATAAGCACGCCGATGTAGGCTTCGTCGCGGCGGAGCACGAGCGGCACCTGCTGCCGCGTTTTCCTCGCGGCGTTTATTCCCGCCATCAATCCCTGGGCTGCCGCTTCCTCATAGCCGGTAGTGCCGTTCACCTGACCGGCGAGGTAAAGGCCGTCGACCACTTTCGACTCCAGCGAATGCTGCAGCTGCGTAGGGTCGAAATAATCATATTCTATGGCATAGCCCGGACGATAGAAATGCACGTCGCGAAGCGCGGGTATCTGCTGCAACGAGTCGATCTGCACCTTCCATGGCAGCGAGCTCGAGAAACCGTTGATGTAAAATTCATGAGTGTCCACCCCTTCCGGTTCGAGAAAAAGCTGATGCGAATCCTTGTCGGCAAACGTCACTATCTTTGTCTCGATCGACGGGCAATAGCGCGGGCCGATGCTCTTGATCTGACCGTTGTAGAGGGGCGAGTCGGCGAGATTGTCGCGGAGCGTCTGATGCACCTCGGGGCTTGTATGCACTATATAGCAGTCGCGCGGCGGCAACTGACGCGCCACGTCGGGCAGATAGGAAAACTTATGGAAATCGCGCTCCACGCTGCCGTCGGCGTTCACGGTGTCGTCGCCGCTTTGCGCTATCGTCAGCGAGTAGTCGATAGTGTTGCCGTCGATGCGAGCCGGCGTGCCCGTTTTCATCCTGCCCACCCTGATTCCAAGCTGCTCGAGTTGCTCGGAAAGTCCGGCCGAGGCAGCCTCCGAGATACGTCCGCCGGCTATCTGCGTGCGTCCAAAATGCATCAGTCCGTTGAGAAACGTACCGGCTGTCAGCACCACCGCCTGCGCCATGAATTGGAATCCGAGAGCCGTTTCCACGCCCTTCACGACGGGCTTCCCATCGGCATCGGCAGGCTCCTCCATGATCAGTCCTGTGGCCATATCCTGAAAGAGATAGAGGCCTTCTACGGAGTCGAGCGTGCGGCGCCATTCATCGATAAAGCGGGTGCGGTCTGACTGCACACGCGGCGACCACACGGCCGGACCCTTGCTCCGGTTGAGCATGCGGAACTGTATTGCTGTGCGGTCGGCAATGACTCCCGTCATTCCGCCCAACGCATCTATCTCGCGCACTATCTGTCCTTTGGCAATACCGCCGATGGCAGGATTGCACGACATCTGCGCCACCTTGTTCATGTCGGCCGTGATGAGGAGCGTGCTGCAGCCAAGACGCGCCGCAGCCACGGCCGCCTCACATCCGGCATGCCCGGCTCCCACCACTATTACGTCATATTGATAAAGCACCTTATTCTAATTTTGAATGTTGAACTTTCAATAATGTTGAATTATGTGGAATGTGGAATGTGGAATGATATTTAATGTTGAATGTGGAATTTTGAATGTTGAATTTCTTCCACCATTCAATAACCATTCATCCTCACACCTATAAACCTATAAACTCATAACCCTCGCTTTTCGCCAAAAGGCGAAAAGTGAATAAGCAACTCCAACGCCGCGTTCTCGTTAGCTTCCATTATCTCGCGTTCGCCGGGACCCTTGTCGTTGATGCCGCAAAGGTGAAGCACTCCGTGGATTATCACCCGCATCAGTTCCTGACGGTAGGGGACTCCGAATTTCGCGGCGTTGCTGGCCACCGTGTCGAGCGAGATCATGATGTCGCCCCCGATGTGGTTGCCACGGCTATAGTCAAACGTGATTATATCGGTATAGTAGTCGTGACCGACAAACTGACGGTTGGCCACTATCATGTCTTCATCGTTCATGAACAGATAATTGAGGTTGCCTACGGTGCAGGAATGCGTAGCCGCCACTTTCCTGATCCACTCCGACGTCTGCCCGAAATCGACATCGGGCATCTCAACTCCTTGTGCTGAATAATCTATCATCCTTTTTTCTTAAAATTTTTCTTGGTCATCATTCACCGGCCCGGATCTGTTCCGGACCGATTCGTAGCTTTAAACGACAGACTACAAAAATAATAAATTCCCGCGACATTTCCTCAAAAATCGGGAGAAAATATCGCGGGACTATTTTTTTAACTTTTCCGAGCCCCGGCCGCTGATTTTTAAAAATTTAAACAACCTTTTAATTTTCAATCAATTACAATTAAAACCACTCAGAATTAAGGCTTTGAGAATTTATTATTTTTCAAAATCCACCGGTTGCAGGTCAAATTTTTTGAGCAAAAAAGCGTCGCTGACGCCGTTTCACAACGCAGAGAGGCGCACCGAGTCAGGCGTGACACTCAGCTGCACCTCCGCCCCTTCGATGAGCGGCACGTTGCAGTCGACATGCCCTACAGGAAAACCGAACGCCACCGGACATGAAATTTTCCAGTCGCGCAGTCTTTCGGCTATCATCCGGTACATGTCGTCGTAGTTGCGGTCGGAACGATATTCCGTAAACTGTCCCACTATTATACCCCTCGCCTTTGCGAGCACACCCTGCAGATGCAGTCGGTAGAGCATACGCTCCACGGCATAGATAGGTTCGGAAATGTCTTCGATGAAAAGAATAGCGTCGCGGCGCATGCACTCTCCCATCAGGTCGTAAGGCGTCGCGGCGAGTCCGTTCAAGACCGCCAGATTTCCTCCGAGCAACGTCCCCTCAGCCTCTCCGGCCACATTGTAGGGGTGAGGCTCCACATCGTAGGCGAAACGCGGCTCAGCGGCCTTCACGAGCGTTTTCAGCAACGCCCTGTAACCGGCCGCGCCACATTGCGGATTCTCCACCAACTGCTTTGCCATCCCGCCATGTATCGACGCCACGCCGCTCTTGAAAAGCAACGCATGCAGAGCCGACACATCGGAAAAACCGACAAGCCATTTCGGATGTGCCGCCATGAAGGCAGGGTCGAGATAGTCGAGCAGATGCACGCAACCGTAGCCGCCGCGCGCGCACAACACCATGTCCACATCGTCGCGCTCCCAGGCATCCCTGAAGTCGGCAACCCGCTGCTCAAGCGTAGCGGCATAGCTGCCATCGGCATTCGCATCGAGAGCGGAAGGATACACCAGAAGCTCGCCCCCCGGAAAATCGCCCGTACTCTCACGGTAGAGCCGCACGAGCGACTCCACAATCTCCGGCTTTATACGGCTGGCCGGTCCGATCAGCGCCACCTTCGATTCTTTTCCAACCGGTTTCGGTATGATCATGTCAGTTCACTTGTACTGGTATTCCTGTCGCTGATTCTATCCTTTCGCCTATCGTTCTCAGCTCCTCAAGAGGCACCTTCACGAGGTTTTCCTCCGGAGTGGTGCGATCGATGCTGTATAGCATTATCTCGCGCGGTTTTATGGCCTTGTAGGCCTCGATCAGCGCTTCCACTTCGGCATCCGTAGTGTTGTCGAGGGGCGCACCGTCATGGCTTCCGCGCAGCATCATCGTCTGGATGATGCCCGTGCCCTCAAACTGCCGCAGGGCCTCCACCACCCTCCCGACGGTGAATTCCTTCGAGTTCGGTCGATCGATTAGGCGCATGGTCGCCTCTATGGCAGAGTCGAGTTTAAGGATATTGTTGTCCACCTTCTTCAGGGCATCCGCTACGCGGGGGTCGAAAATACGCGTAGAATTGGTGAGCACCGACACCTTTGCCTCCGGATAGAATTTGTCGCGCAAGGCGATGGTGTCGTCGATTATTTCCGGGAATTCCGGCGCGAGCGTAGGCTCGCCGTTGCCTGAGAATGTTATCACGTCGAGCGGGTCGCCGGCGGCGTGCATTCCGCTCAGTTTGGCCTCGAGCGCGTCGCGCGTCTGCTGCCTGGTCGAGATTCCGGTGGTGCCGGCTCCCTGTGAGTTGTAGCCCGCCTCGCAATAGAGGCAGTCGAAGGTGCACACCTTGCCGTCGTCGGGCATCAGGTTGATACCCAGCGACACCCCCAGTCTGCGGCTATGGATAGGGCCGAAGACAGTGGAATGAAATAATACAGTCTGATCTTTTGACATATACCTGCGTCCCTGATGAGGACCTATAGTAAGAACAACGCTCGCCCCGACTATGTTCCGCCCACCCCCACTTTAATCGCCCCGCCTCCGAAGTGCTGATCACGCTGCCGCCGCGGCATCTTCCCCATTATCAGATATCACGCACGTTGATTGCTGTCGGCGCAATCGTATCGCCGTCATAAATCACCGTTGCCTTCGAAGGCACCTGAAGTGTCTCGGCCAGACGTTTCATGTTGGAGGCATAGTCGCTGTGGAGGGTCTTGCCGGCCTTTATCTCATACAGGTCAATACTGCCATCGGCCGCCGGATTCACCACGTCAACTTCCATCCCGCTGTTCTGCCTGTAAAAACTATACGCCGGACGTTTACCCGCATTTGCACTCCTTTTCATCAGTTCCGCCACAGCCATATTCTCGAATATGGCGCCCCGCAACACATTGTTCGCTATCGCGCCCGGTTCGGTTATCGACAGAAGGTTGCAGAGCAAACCCGTATCGTAGAAGTATATTTTCTTATTTTTTGTCAGACTTTTTGTCTGGTTGCTGTAGTAGGGCGGCAGTTCAAACACTATATACGAGGTCTGGAGCATCGACAGCCATTCAGCTATCGTCACCGACGACACTCCAACCTCCCGCGACAATGCCGAGGCATTGAATTCCGATCCGACCCTGAGCGCGAGCATTCTCACGAATCTGTCAAATTTCACCAGATTGCCCACTCTCAGAAGATCGCGGAGATCACGCTCCACGTAGGTGTCGTAATAATTGGTGTAGAACATATCCGCCGGTATCGAATTCGCAATCACGCCTGGATAGAAACCCCTGAACATCAGGCTGTCGGTCGGCAGCTCCTTCATCTCAGGCGACAGCTCGCTCATCGACAGGGGCAGAAGGGAGAAAACTGCCGTGCGCCCTGCGAGCGACTGACTCACGTTGTGCAGAAGGGAGAAATTGCTGCTTCCGGTCAGGATAAATTTTCGGCTTCGGTCTTCGTCTACTTTCACCTGTATCTCCGACAGCAGTTCCGGCACGTGCTGCACCTCGTCGATGATGCACGTGTCGCCGAGGCCCGTCAGAAAGCCTTCCGGATCTGTCGCCGCTTGAGATCTCGTCGAGATATTTTCAAGATTTACGTATCTGAAATCGGGAAAAAGATGCCGGCATAATGTGCTTTTTCCTGATTGTCGCGGTCCCGTGATTGTCAACACAGGATAATATTTATATGCTTTCTCAATCGCCGGAGTGATTGCCCTATTGATAAAATTACTGGTTTCCATATTTTTACGCTATTAATCAATCTATATATGTTATAAAAATACACCGACTCTTAAAGTCCTACTTTAAATATCTTAAAGGTGCACT